>LT629302.1:315000-630000 GCA_900104375.1 Flavobacteriaceae bacterium MAR_2010_188 | reverse complement strand
ATAAAATTGAATAAATTGTAGCATAAAGTTAGTCAATAAAATCCTTCTTCATCCCAATGTTCATCGAAGAAGAATGTGATGTAACAATAGTTTAGTACAGTTGAATATTTAAAAGAGTGGCTTCAGAAATTTATAAAGAATCGGAAGAATTGCACTTTAATAAATAATGCTTTTTGATAAGAGTTTCTATGACTTTTGATGAACTTAAACTTTATCTAAATCAAAATCGATATAAAGCTTTAACAAAGCCGCCACCGACCAAGCTTGATTTATACAACCCTTGCCAACAGATGGATTTAGTCCATCAAAAATTTCTGAAATACAATGAAGCCCTTCCTCTTCATAAAAATGCTTTTTTAAAGCTTCAAACTCACCTAAAACATATCTTTTAGTTTCAGGAGAAATTCCATTTAAATCGAAATAAACCCTAAAATATTCTGATAAAAGAAAAGGCCAAACGGTGCCTTGATGGTAAGCATTATCGCGCGACCACTGATCGCCGGAATATTCACCTATAAATTCCTTATGTTCTACATTAAGAGTGCGAAGTCCATAAGGCGTATATAGTTTCTCGTTTAGCTTGTCGAAAACCGAAATCTTTTCATCCTGATTTAAAATCGTAAATGGTAAGCTGAGCGCATAAATTTGATTGGGTCGAAAACGAGCGTCATATTTTTCATTCGGGATAATAACATCATAAAGAAAACCTTTATCATTGAAAAATTGAGTTCGAAAATTTGCTTCAATCTTAGAAATGCTGTTAGTGTATTGAGAGGCCATTTCAATATTAAGTTTATCACAGAAAAATTGGTAAATCTTAAGAGCATTATACCAAAGCATGGTAATTTCTACCGGACAACCAATCCTAGGCGTGATTACTTCACCGTTAACCTTTGCGTCCATCCAAGTAAGCTGAAAACCCTCTTCACCCACGTAAATAAATCCTTCTTCAATTTGATGGATATTAAATCGGGTGCCTTTTGAATAATTTTCAAGTATTTCTTGAAGGCAATCCATTTTTGAAGCAATAAAATCCAAATCTTCGAACTTATTAAAATAATCGAATAAGGTCACAAAAGTCCATAAAGCCGCGTCCACCGAGTTATATTCAACTTCATCTTCTTTATAATCCGGAAACCGATTTGGTAACATGCCACCATCCAAATAACTAAGCAGAGTGTTTAGAATAGATTCAGAAATATCTTTTTTACCAGTGCAAATGGTTAAACCACGCATCGAAATTAGAATATCCCTGCCCCAATCCGAAAACCAATGATAGCCGGCAAGTATGGTTTTAGCTTCGGTAGAATTTCTATCGACTATAAATTGCCCACCACTATCAAGTAAATCCTGAAAAAATCTGTCTTTTGTTTTATAAGAAGGTACCTGAGTTAACTGGTTTAAACGATTTTTATAAAGTTCTTCTATCGTATTTTCTAAAGGGAAATTTTCTGTGGTGAAACATAACATCATCTCTTCGCCAGGCTTCAAGATATGACTGATGTAACCAACCCTGAAATAATCTATTATATCATCCAATCCTCGAAACTCCTCTTTTAGCAACTTCACATTTTTATACCAGACATCATTGACCACGAAATTTCCTTCAGACCAAGATGTATAAAACGGTGATGACTGATAATAAGGAAAGGTTTTAATATGATTTTCGAATATTTCTGAGAAAAAATCAGTTCGCGGATTTTCTTTTCTACACTGATGAAAATTACAATAGGAAAACAACGGATGAAGCTCTAAATTATATTCAACCAAACCAGTGTTTTTATAACGTAAAATAGTGGTATTGCTTCCAGAAACCATTACAATGGATTTCTCAATTTGCCAGTCAGTGTTTGCGTAAATCCAAGTTGGGCAAGGTTGAAGTTTAAAATCTTTCATCAATTCGAAGCCATTTGGGTAAATTCCATCCTGATAACGGTTGGTGGCCAAATCTTGATAACTGCCATTCACATAAATTCTCTCTTCAACTTTAGGTACCACTACAATCCTATCTACTGGCGGATTAAATGAAGCGACCAACATTCCGTGATAAGTTCGGGTATTGGCACATGAAATAGATGAGGAGGCGTAACCCCCAATACCATTTGTAATCAACCATTCCTTGCTAAGAAAGTCCTCCATCAATTAGACTTTTCTGCAATAAGGTTTGCTACTAAAGACGTCCATCCGGTTTGGTGTGATGCTCCAACTCCTCGCCCATTATCACCGTGAAAATATTCGTAGAATAGAATCAAATCCTTAAAATTTTCATCCTTATAGATATCCTTGTTAAGAGCGTGAATTGGCCTTTCACCGTTTTCATCGGTTTTAAAGATTTTAATTAATCGTTCAGATAGTTCATTTGCTATGATCGATAAGGACAATTTATTTCCGCTTCCCGTTGGGTATTCCATTTGAAAGTCATCTCCACAGTACTGATGTATTTCACGTAGTGCATAGATGAACAGATAATTGATTGGCATCCATATTGGCCCTCTCCAGTTAGAATTTCCGCCAAATTGACCAGTGTCGGATTCGGCTGGAGTATAAGAAATTGAATATTCTATCCCTTTAATCTCAATGGAATACGGGTGAGTGTGGACTTTGGATAGTGATCTAATACCGTAATCGCTAAGAAACTGTGATTCGTCTAATAAACTAGTCAAGAGAATTTTTATTCTGTCCTTAGGGACTAGAGAGAGCATCAAACCTTTTCCCTTTTCAAAATCCTGTATCACTGGATATTTTAGATTTCGCATTCTATGATTTCTAAACCAATGTAAACTGCTATTGAATTTCGGTAAGGCTTCCAAGGTTTCTTCAGAAATGGTTAGAACCGCCACTAAAGAAAGCATACCAACAATTGATTGCACCTTAATTGGCACAAAAGAGCCGTCGTCTAGGACCAATTTATCGTAGAAAAACCCGTCTTCTTCATCCCAAGTTCCGCTATATTCTATACTTCTTTCATTTAGAGCTTCGGCGATAAATACAAAGTGGCCAAGATATTTGGTTGCCATATCTTCGTAAGCATCGTCTTCCTTAGCTATTTCTAAGCTCATCTCGAGCATATTTAGGCAAAAAAGTGCCATCCATGCAGTGCCATCTATTTGCTCTAAGTAAGCCTCGCCCAAAATGGTTTGATTGCGGTCAAAAACACCAATATTGTCCAATCCAAGAAAGCCACCTTCAAAAACATTATTCTCCGTACGGTCTTCGCGATTTACCCACCAAGTAAAATTTAAGGCGAGTTTATTGAACATTCTCTTTAGGAATTTAATGTCCTTGAATCCGGTATTCTTTTTTTCGGTTCTATAAATCTGTAGCGATGCCCAGGCTTGTACCGGTGGATTCACATCACCAAAAGACCATTCGTAAGCCGGAATTTTTCCATTTGGCGCCATATACCACTCTTTTGTAAAGAGCAGCAACTGTTCCTTGGCAAATAATGGGTCAATCATCGCCATGGTTACGCAATGGAAGGAAGAATCCCAAGCGGCATACCAAGGATATTCCCATTTATCTGGCATTAAATGAATATCGTGATTCCTTAAAGTCTTCCAATTTTTATTGCGACCGTGCCATCTCGATTCTGGCGGCTGAGGTTGTTTTGGGTCACCACGTAACCAATTTTCTACTTCGTAATTGTAGTATTGTTTATTCCATAAAAGACCGGAAAGGGCCAACCTTTGTATTTGAGATTGCTCTTCATCAACCGTATTTGAAATCGATTCATACAAAGAATAACACTCATTTTTTCGACTTTCAAAAGTTTCATCGAATAAAGAATCAAAAGGATTATCGATTTTTTCTTTATTCAATCTTAGCTTTAAAACAACAGTATCATTACCTTGAATATCAAATGTATAATAAGGGGAAAATTTTGTGCCTTCTAATTTTGAAGTGGGCAAATCAAAGTCATTGCCTATTACCGCTTTATGAAATAAATCTTTCTTAAACGGATGGTCATTTGGCTTATCGAATAGGCGCTCATCATTTGTTTCATTTTCTGTAAAGAGCAAATGTTGAGGGTTTTCAAAATGCAAAAAATGCTCGGCTAAATATGGGTGATTAACTTTTACGTAATTACTTTCGGCGCCGCTTTCATTTGTAATTTTAGGCATAGATGGCATATCCCTGAAGCTCCAGAAATTACGGATCCATAAAGTTGGAAGCACATGGATTTTGGCAGCCTCACTATTTCTATTTGTAATGCTTATTTTAATAAGGATATCTTCATCATCAACCTTGGCATATTCCGTTACAACATCAAAATATTTGTTATCGTCGAAAACTCCGGTATCTAATATTTCAAACTCCTTTTCACCCTTATCGCGTCTTTTATTTTCATCTACCAGCTGGCTATAAGGAAACTCGTTTTGAGGATACTTATATAACTGTTTCATATAAGAATGGGTGGGCGTGTTCTCAAGGTAATAATAGAGCTCCTTAACGTCTTCACCGTGGTTTCCTTCAGGCCCAGAAAGCCCGAACAATCGTTCCTTTAAAATCGGGTCTTTACCGTTCCATAAAGCAAGTCCGAAACATAGGTTGCTGTACTTTTCCGAGATACCAGCAAGGCCATCTTCTCCCCAGCGATAAGCTCGAGAACGCGCATCATCATGCGGAAAGTAATCCCAAGCAGTTCCATTTGGACTATAATCTTCACGTACCGTACCCCATTGCCTTTCACTTAAATATGGTCCCCATTTGAGCCAATCCTTCTTTTTGGTGTAATATTCCTCTAATCTTTTGTGTTCTTCCGACGTATTTTGATTTTTATCCATTTGTAGTAAATCCTGGATAACACGTCATACCTCCATCTACATAGATAGTTGTACCATTAATATATTCTGATTCGTCTGAAGCCAGCCAGGCAGCGGCACTCCCTATATCTTCTGGGACACCGATACGTTTGTACGGAATTAGTTTATTTAATTCTTCCAAGGCTTCTGGAGTATCCCAAGCCGATTTATTTATCGGTGTTTTTATCGCGCCCGGCGCAATACTATTACAGCGTACTTTTTGTGGAGCATATTCTTGGCAGATGCTTTCCATTAACATAACGATTGCACCTTTGGAAGCAGCGTAATTAGAATGGCCTGCCCAAGGAATTATTTGGTGGACGGAACTCATATGGATGATTTTACCGAGAGACCTAGAAACTTCTGGCCGCATACCGCGTCTTAAAAATTCCTTTATCGCTTCTCTAACACAAAGAAACTGTCCGGTTAAATTTACGTCTATTACAAGCTGCCAGTCTTTTAAAGTCATTTCGTGCAGTGCGGCATCTTTTTGTAGACCAGCATTAGCAACGCAAATATCGACCGTACCAAAGCGGTCAATCGCCTGTTTAAACATGGCCTTCACTTCGTCCTCTTTACTTACATTGCACTGAATAGCAATGGCCTCGCCACAACGATTATCCTTACTGATTTCTTCAGCTATTTTAAGAGCTTCTTCTTCGCTACTATTATAGTTTACGATAACATTGGCACCATCTCGGCCCAAGGCTCTTGCTACTGCTTCTCCAATTCCTGAACTTCCTCCTGTAACAATAGCTGTTTGGCCCGCAAGCCGAGCATTTGGTTTATGCATATATTTTTAGATTTAGTGGGTTTATAATTTTTAATGTGAAATGGTTTCTGATTCTTTTGAAGTTGTGTTGAAACCGTGTCGTTTTCCAAATTGTTTTCTACTCAAGAAATCCAATACCATCTGTTTTAATTTGTATAAAGCCGAAGTCAATCCTTCGACCTTTGTTTTGATGGTACTAGAAACCTCTTCAATTTTATTGGTCGAGATTTTTGAATCATCAGGATTATTCAAATATTCTTGCTGATGGTCCAAATCTTGAATCACTTCAACCTGAACTTTATTCATCATGGTATTGATGTTTAAAAGAACATCTTGCTTTATCTGTTCTTCAACATCGCTTTCCGCCTCTTTATTAGCCACCTTTTCTTTGAAGAATTTTAAATCGGAATAATAGGATTTAACTGTTTCCATCCATTTAGAAGTCTGCTCCCGAAGAGAATCCAGTGCATTTCCTTGTGTTTGTTCTGAGCTAGTTTTCATTTTCTGATACTTTTAGAGGTTCATATTGACTTTGTTTGGCAGTAGGCAGAAAATCAGATTCGCTAGGGACGAAAGTACTTCTCTAAGTTAACCAAAATTAAGAGCAGTTATTCTATTGAAACTGTCATTTAATTAATTCTTAACAAATAAACTTTAACTCTATTCCCAATTTATAATGACAGGCCGGCAGAACTCAATAAGAATATATGACGCAAAACAAGCCATGCCTATTGTTTAAGCATGATGAAAGGATATAATATAAAGAATGCAGATTATTCTACGTCGGTCAACATTTCTGGAGTTGCCACCGTTCTAAAGCCGACGTGGTCAGAGCCACTATCTAGGCTCATTCCCATCTTGGCCGAAATCCGAAAACTAGCGCAATAAGAAGCATTACAAAGATAAGACCCACCTTTAATGATTCGCTCTATTTCGTAAGGGCTACCAGGATTATAATGCTCTTCGGCACCAGTAGGATTTAAGGTATTCTCAGTTTCTAATTTCTTATAATAATCCTCGTTATAGAGGTCGCTGGTCAATTCCCATACATTACCCAACATATCATAGATTCCTAACGTATTGGGCGGATAAGATTTTACCGGAGCGATGTATTCAAAACCGTCCACCGATTCGTTGGTCAACGGAAAATTTCCTTGCCAAGTGTTTGCATTTTTATCTAAAACGCTTGCATCATTCCCCCAAGTATAAATTTTGTCGGTTGCAACGCCCTGAGCGGCAGCTTCCCATTCTGCTTCGGTAGGCAGGCGTCTTTCTGCCCAATCGCAATAGGCGATGGCATCTTCGTAAGCAATGTGAACAACCGGCAAACTGTCCTGTCCTTCGATATTAGATTCAGGACCAGCGGGATGCTTCCAATTGGCGCCAATTTTCCAAGTCCACCACTGACCATAATCTTCCATATTCACCACCTTGTCAAAATTCTTATTAAAAGTTAGACTTCCCGGCTGCAAGATAGAATCGGCCGGTTTTGGGGTGTTTGCGGGTAGTGTTTTTTTCATTTCACCCCAGTCTATAGCCCGTTCTGCGACCGTTATGTATTTGGTAGAATCAACGAACTTTTTAAACTGAGCATTCGTCACTTCCGTTGCATCCATAAAAAATCCATCAACGGAGACCTTATGCTCTGGTTTTTCCCTTGGCATGGCGAACTCATCGTTCTTTTTTGCTCCTTGAATAAATGTTTTACCTGGTACCCAAACCATTCCTACCGGAGTCTCTACATCCGCTGGTTTTTCTACAATAAGATTATATTCTTTTATATCAGGTTCTCCGACTTTAGAAGTCTTCACTTCCTCTTTACAATTAAAAGCCAGCAAAAGCAGCAAAGTAAAACTAGCCGAGTTATATAGATTACTGTTGAATTTCATGATTTAGATTTTATTAAGAATCAGTAAGGATTTGAGACCTTAGTTACGGTTGATTGTGCCTCACAAATATAAGATTGTAAAAGATGATTTTAAAAAAGATATGACCCCTTTCAAAAATGACCGTTAATAACAAAATTGGAGTTAAAACCAACCTCCAATCGAATGAAGAAGTATAATTTTAGGGCTAAATCTGAAAATTCATGACCATCACGATAATCGCATTTCTAGTTTTACTGGCCTTTATGGTCTATACCTTTCTAAAATTAAGACCAAAAAAAGCAGATGTATTTCCAAAGAAATGGGAGCCAATACTAGAAAACAAGGTGAAATTTTACCGCGAGTTAAGTAATCCCGAAAAAATCCGGTTTAAAAAAAGGATGATGGTTTTTCTAAGCGAAATTTATATCGATAGCGTAAATCTAGAAATTACAGATTTAGATAGAATCCTTATCGCAGCCAGTGCGGTTATTCCGGTTTTTAATTTCCCAGAATTTCAATACACAAATTTAAGTGGTGTAATTCTTTATCCAGATAATTTTAATGATGACCTCGATTTTGAAGAAGGAAACAAAGCCCGGATTATTGCAGGTATGGTTGGTAACGGTCGTTTAGAAAAACAAATGATTATCTCTAAAAAAGCATTGCACAAAGGTTTTGAGAATCCACAGGACAAAAACAATACTGCAATCCACGAATTTGTTCATCTTATTGATAAATTGGACGGCCAAACTGATGGAGTACCAGAAAGACTAATAGACAATGCCTATACGATTCCTTGGCTAAAGTTAATCCACGACGAAATGGAAAAAATCAATAAGAACAAATCAGATATTCGTTCTTATGGTGGAACGAATCAACAAGAATTTTTTGCGGTAGCTTCAGAATATTTCTTTGAGCAACCAGAGAAAATGAAACAAAAGCACCCAGAAATCTATAAAATGTTGGCAGAATGCTTCAATTTTCATTAAGTTTGGCCGTCATCAATTCATAGCAATTAAACATTTTCTCTTGTTAAGAAATTTCCTCTTAAATAAAATATTTACGCATTTCATCCTATATATAAGTATTTCATCGTATATTCGGTTTTTATTGCCTCAAACTCATAATCTAAATTAACCTATGAAGAGCCCAAATATCCTACTAGGCCCTGCCCTTTTAATCGTCGTCGTTTGTTTCTTAAGCCTAAGTGCAACTAAATCAACACCCGATTGCGAAAGCGAATGCATACCAACTATACAACAAAAAACAGTCGCTATAGTAGACCCAATGGAACTTTATATTTACGAAACACGTAAAGAAAAGTTAGAACGTGCGGTTTTAGAATATTTTAAAAAAGCCATAAAATCTGGTGAAGTCGTGGGTGCCGGAATCAGTATCGTTAAAGGTGATTCGATTATCCTCTCTAAAGGTTTTGGAAAACGCGATATAAATTATGATTCTGAAGTAAACGGAGAAACAATTTTTAGATTAGGTTCTCTTTCAAAAGGATTTGCAGGAGTTTTGGCAGGTTCTCTAAAAAATGATGGCCTTTTGAATTATGACGATAAAGTGACCGATTACATTCCTTGTTTCAAATTAGGAAACGACGAAAATACCAGCAAAATTACACTTGCCAATATACTTTCCCACACTTCTGGAACGCCTTATCATAGCTTTACCAATCTAGTAGAAGCCGGATTAAGTATGAGGGCGATTGCAGCACGTTTTAAGGATGTAAAACCAATTAGCGAGCCGGGAGCTTTATACAGTTATCAAAATGCGATGTTCGCACTTTCAGATGAAGTGTTCCATGCCGCAACCGGGAAATTGATTGGAGAAGAATTCCAGGAAAAGTTTTTTACACCCTTACATATGCTTACTGCTTCTACCGATTTTGAATCGATTTCTAAATCTACCAATTTCGCCGTTCCTCATAATAAAAGCAGAAATTCTTATAAATCAATAAAACTGACCGATAAATATTATAATGCGGTCGCTGCTGGTGGAGTTAATGCTAGTGCAGAAGATATGGCAAAGTGGATGCGCTTTTTACTAGGGCACAATTCTGAAGTTCTTGGTCAAAAGTCTTTGGATGAAGTTTTTAAACCAGAAATTGAAGTTAAAGGTCATGGTAAATATTATCAGAGATGGAAAGGACATATCTCTTCTTACTACGGTTTTGGATGGAGAATCCATAAATTTAAGGATGATTCTGAAGACAAAGAGAAAACAATTATCCATCACGGTGGTAGCGTAAATCAGTACAGAAATGAAGTTGCGATGTATCCTGAAGAGGATTTAGGAATTTGCGTGCTATTTAATTCCAACACTCAATTGGCGAAAACCGTAATTCCAGAGCTGCACAATATCGTCAAGGAAATTTACGATAGCCCAATTGAGAAACAGACCTTGAGTCAAGTTTCTCAGAAGTAATTATTGCATTGCTGGTTTACTAAAATTTAGTATCGCCTATTTTAGGTGCAAACCACAGATAGCCTAACCCCAACAAAACTATTAGATATAAGTATATTAAATTACTTGGCCTTAATGCCTGCCTTGCTTTAGCATCAACTTCTCTATTTTGATAGTATACTTTGTTCAACTCCCTGGTATTATTCTCTCGGACCGATTGCCAATCCTTTTCGTTGTAGACATATGTTGTAAAAACTTGGGTTGAATCCTGCCCAATCTTAAATGAATTCCAGCCGGCTTTCTTCGGAAAAGTGCTACCGTACCAAAGGTTTGGCAAATCAACATCTTGCATTAAGGCAATTCTGTTCCCATCTGCATCAGTTATTTCGGGGTTTTTGATTGCCGTTCTAAGTTTAAAATCCAATTTTTCATTTTCATAATTGAAAGATTTCTCTACTTCCCATTCAGAAAATATTTCTGTTCTTTTCGAAATTTCATTTAAAATATCGGTCCATAAAAGCTGATAGTCATCTTCGTTTCCTTTTAGGATTAGCTCATAGGTTTTATCTAAAACCGTAGTCGCAATTCTTCCCGAGCCCAATATTTTGTAAGTTGAAATTGTATCAGTCCCAAAAATGTGCAGTGGTTGGGAAAGATTAGATTTTCCGAAACGATAAGGAAATTTGGAATATGCTAATTCCGTTCTTTCATCAGTCTCGGTTCTAGACTTGTAATCATTTTTAAAATTAAAGTCTATCAGTGGGTTATTTGAAGAAAAAGTTGCGGATGAAGGTTGAATAAACAAACCTAAGCCTTGTTCTTTAATCGCTTGCTCTAGTGCATTTTTTTCAGCTGAAGACAGATAACTCAACGATTGATAATCCATTACCACAAGGTCGAAAGGATTTAAGTTTTCTGCTGCAAGACGGCTGATTGGCACTTTTGCTAGATTGAAATATTCGAACTTATAAAGACCTTTGGTCAATTGAATTCTGGAAACGACTTTATTTCCCTTTTCCGCCAAAAAGTTTTTCAGATATTTTGTTTCAAAGGTTGGGAAAGCATTTAAAATCAACACTTGCATCGGTTTTAAACCTTGAATCTTAATAGGAATTGAATTGCTACTTAAAATCTTTCCTACTGTATCTCTTTCCTCTAAATGATAAATAAAATTTCCTTCAATTTTTAAATTACTCTTTAGCTGAAACTGCAAACTTTCTTCATCCTTAAACTCAATAGAATCCAACGATGTATTGGCTGGACCTTTCAAGACAAGTTGATTCTCGATTTCTGGATTGGCATAAATGCCTTTCAATCTTAGCTCATCCCCTATTTTAAATTGATTCTTAAAATATATCTTGGTAATTCCTGGTGCCGAATTTTGATTTAAGTATTTAACAGAGGTATTTTCCAATTTGTATAAATCGTATTCCTCGACGCCGTTCCCAATCACAAAAAGTGAGTCCGGGTAAAGGGAATCTGGAATTATCTTTGAATTTTCAGAATAAGCCAAGCGTATCAACTTCGGATGGCTATTTTCTAAACTGTCTAGTTGATTAGCGTTGTGATTTCTAGTAATTAAAACCACATTATTAGAGCCTAATTCCTGAGCAGATTGCGGTTTAAGAATAATCAGGGACAGACAAATTATTACAACCAGCGCACTAATCGAACGTAGGTAAAACCGTGTTTGCCCAAGGTTTGGAAGTTCTTTCCAAATGAAAAGCAGTAACAAAATGACCGCAGCAATTATGATCGGAAGCGTCCAACTTTCATTTACGAATGAAATCGTTTCAATCATTTGTAGAAAGTTCTTTTAAGAAAAGCTCATCCAGCTCCGAGCGATAATTCAGCGAATTTCCTGGTAATCGATTTTCTTTATTTACAGATTGTATCAATCGCGATTGTACCGAAATCAATTCAGACTTTGATTTTACAACACCTTCCGAAAGCCATTTTAAATTCTCTAAAGCCGAAATATATTTCGTCGGTTCTCTTACCGCAAACTCAGCAAGTTCATTTCCGGCATCTTCAAATAGATTTTTATCAGCTTCAGTTAATTTATATTCAGAATTAATGATTTTTTCTAGGATTGAAATCGCCGATTTAATTGAAGCGAACTTATTTTCTTCTTCTAGTTCATCTTGCTTGGTGTAATTCCCGATATTTTCAAGCTTACCAGTTAATCGAACATCTTCCTTTATTGGTGGCGGGTCAAAGCCGATTCGGTGGACGTAAATCCTAGCACTGTTCTTTATTTCCTGAAGCAATTCCAATGCTTTATATTGATAAGTCAACGAATTCTGAGGTTCATAAAGACGCAGGTACAGTTCGGCATCCCACATTTGGGCCATCGCATCCTTCATTTTTGTCTTGATGGATTTCTCAAAAAGAGTCGATGCTTCCGGGTCGCTGTGATTATGAAGATAGTTATGCAGCGGATTTTCCTCGTCTTCTTCTGACTCTAGACCCGCACTTTCTTGATGCTCTTCAGAATCGTGGGCGTGGGTATAATCTTTTAGCAAGTCTTTTTCGCTCTCGCCTGATTCACTATTTTTTAAAGCTGAAGAAAGTTCATCTTCATCGGTAATCGCAATCCCAGAATCATCCTCGTCCCCCATAAACTGACCGTATTTTAACCTTAGTGCTTTCTGGTCAAAACCAAGTTCGTTGCTTCTAGATTTAAATTCCTTTTCCGTGATTTTATTTTTTTCCAATATCAATTTCTCGGTATCTATAATCAATTGTCTTTGACTCCTAAAGTAATCGGGCATTAGGTCGGCCCCCAAAGTACCTTCTACACCTGCACCAAAACTGCTGGTATCCTTAACCACCGCAAAATAAGTTTCGCTCCGGGCGATATTTGGCTTTGGTGATTTTAGGTCGGTAGATTGTATAAAAAAATACAGTTCGTCGCCGGGTTTCATTTCTAGTTCGTCCAAATTAATTTTCCGCTTTAGCGAAACTCGTTTAGATCCTCTTTGCACATTTGTCTCAAAATTCAATTGCTGTTCTCTAAACTGAACCGATTCTCCTTCCCCGCTGCTCAGGGTAGCCAGGATAATCGCATCCGCAACCCCAAAATCATCAGTGATAATAGCAGAAAGGTCTATAATCTTTTCATCAAAATAGTTAAAGGTTTGAAACTCATCAACCCCACTCACACTAATCTCTGGAGCAAAATCAGATATACTTTCTAGGCCATAGAGGTCAGATAGATAATCGTTTTCATTTACATCCTTAAACTTGAAATTATAAAAACCAGAACTGCTGAGTGTTTCAGATTTTGTGTATTCACCATTTTTATATTCCATCTTCTCAATGATCCCACTTTGGTTAAAATAAACGGACTCAACGATGGTGTCAAAAGAGACTTTCCAAGTTAGAACTGAGCCTTCAACAGCTTTAATGTTCATATCTGAAGTTGAGACTGAAGCTTTTCCAGTATAGTTTGGAAAATCGATTAACACCTCTTGTTTCGTAATTTTTGGAATTCTGCTTTTCTGAATTGTAGAATCAATTGGAGCAAAGCTTATTTTCTGAATTTCATTTCCTTCACCCTTAGCAGTATCAAAATTTGAAAACAATCCAAAACTCTGAAAAATGGGACCGAGCAGGCAACAGCCAAAAAAGAAAAGAATCGGAAACTTAAAATCAATAGGCGGTCTTGTGTTTCCTATATTTTGCTGAAGCGTATCATTCACCTTCATTCTCTGCAAAGCAGCCAATCCGGACGTTTCATGAGAAGAATTTAATAAAAGCCAACTGCTATGCTCAAGTTCTGACAGAGAATTATCGAGATGCTTACTGACGGAAACTTCAGATATCTTAAAAGGTTTTAGAAATAGGATTAACCCTAAACCTGTAATAATAAAAAGTCCTGTTGACCATAAAACTGACTGCGAGATAAAAAAGACCAGAATAAAAATTCCTGCTGAAATCAAAAAGATTCGCAGGAGATTATAAAGAATCCAGCGCTGCCTAAATTGGGTAATTATATTAATGCCTGTTTCTCTCATTGGACCCTATTTCTAGACAGGATTCTTTCTACAATAAATAACAAGAATAAAAACACCAATAGCCAAGGGATGAAACTGCTTTTGGACAATTTCCTTTGCTTATCTAAATCTTGATTGAACACCGGTTTTAGCTCATTTTCAGCTACAACACGATTGTCATCTTCGACTAATGTTTCCTTTATTTCTGCATTAAAATCCAAAATGGTAATCAAACTCTCAACGAAATATTTATCGATGATGTTTTCAGGATTTAAGAGTTCAGCAAGTTGATAAACACTTGTATTATTTTCACTCTTAAGCAATTTATCAGAATATGAATCCGGTTTAAGATGAATTACTTTATCAACATTAGCTGGAATTTCTGTTTCACTGATCCAGACCAATAAATCCAATTCAGTTGAATCTAGACTCTCTTCTAACTTTTCAATTGAAATAATAATTGGACGCTCCAAATACGCCGAAATAGCTTTAAAAGCCGCTTCAAAATATTTGGCCTGATTTTGCAAGGAATCTTCGGTTCTTATGGAAATATGATAAGGTTCCTGTTTTAGTAGTGGCAATTTCTTTTCTGTAGAATCCGATTTCAGCTTCACAGAATTAGACTCATTTTCTATTTGAATTTGATTTTCAGAAATGGGTTCTTTTTGATATTGAAGATTTCCTTGGGATGTCGAAGATTTTAAAATTTCATATTCGTTATTTTTTTCTAATACCGCCAACTCCTTGGCTTTGTTATTTTCAGAATCTATAACGATCCACTTTGCATTAATCGGTACTTGCGGCCGTTTTCCTTTTAAACCTTGTAGATATCCTTTGGTAATGATTACAAGACTATCTGTTTTTAAATTCGGAAGTTCATCGATGTAAGACCAGTAGTTTGGAATTTGATAGCTCTGGCTTCGATTCGACTCAACTTCATCCAAATCCACAATTGGAAGGCCTTTTTTCAGTACTCTTATTTCTGAATCCTTTGAACTCCTTGAAAAAAATTGAGAAAGTTTTCCACTTTGTAAAAGTGATTCTTCAACCAGATATGTTATTGCAACATTTTTTCTTGAATCTAAAAAATGAGGTTCGGCCATAATCAAAACAATCGCTGCAACAATCAGCATCCTCAACAACAGTAAAAGATATTCGTTTAGTTGAATGCTACTGCTCTGTGGCGCATCGCTCTGTTCCAAAAATCTTGTATTGCCAACCTTAATTATTTTACCCTTTTTATTGCTCCATAAATGAATCGCCAAAGGAATTAAAAGTCCTGTCAGTGCCCAGAGATATTGTGGATTGGCCAACGTCATATCAGATAAGGTTGCTGCGTTGTTTCAAAAATAGTTGCAAAGTTTCTTCGACGGGATTTCCAAGCGTAAAGAGACTATAGGTAATTGCATTAGACAACAAACGTTCCTTGGTATCGGTGATAAACTGATTCATCTTCGAATGATACTGTGCTTTCGCCGAATTAGAATCGACCTTAAATTGGGCTCCACTCTCCAGGTCCACAAATGTTAGATTGCCGGAATAATCAAATTCTCGCTCTTGTTTTCCCATAATATGAAGGACAATAACTTCATTTCTCGATGTTTTTAATCCGTTTATAAAGGTTGAAAGCTCCTCATTTTCTTCGTACATATCGGTAATGAAGAATATCATTTCCCGCTGATTCCTATCATGCAATTTCTCTAATTGCACTGTATTTTCTGGCCACCTGCCGCCAATCTTAATATCTATAAGATTTTGAAGGATTCGGTTAAAATGCTGTTTCTGTATTTTGGGTTGCAAACTCGAGAGGCCTTGGTTATTTAATGAAAATAAACCGATGGCGTCACCTTGTTGTAGAGAGAGATATGAAAGTGTTGCAACATGAACTTTTACATAATCAATTTTTGATAGCCCCTTTTCTTGATGAAGCATCGAGTTACTAGCATCGATGATAAATTTTGTTGAAATATTGGTTTCTATTTCGGACTGTTTTATATAATATCTACCAGAACGCGCTAACATTTTCCAATCTAACAGACGCAGATCATCGCCTTGCTCATAACCTCGATATTGGCTGAATTCCATTCCTTGCCCGACCCTTCTACTTCTATTAGAACCGGAAAGATAATTATCTACCAGCACCCTAGAAATAAGTGCAAGACCAGAAACTGAATTTATGATTTCTGGTTTTAATAAGGATTGATAATCGTCTTTCAAATTTGATTTTATTTTTCTATAAGTATTTCTTTTAAAAGGTGTTGTGTGACATTATCAGAAGTAATACCTTCAGCTTCTGCCCTAAAGTTAATTATGGTTCTATGTCTCAAAACCGGGAACGCAACTGCTTCAATATCCTTTGGCATAACCGCTAATCTTCCTTGCAATAATGCTCTGGCTTTGGCAGTTAAAATCATCGCTTGTCCCGCTCTTGGACCTGCTCCCCAACTCACCCAATCTTGAACGTATTTTATCTTTGTACTATCTGGTCTAGTTGCTCTAACGATTTCATTCACATATTTTATAAGAGAATCGCTGATTGGGATTTCTCGAACCATTTCTTGAAGTCTAATTATATCGTTTGCGGAGATGACTTCTTCAACTTTATATTTTTTGGTCCCAGTGGTAGATTTTAAAACATTCAATTCTTCTTCCGCAGTAGGGTATCCGATTTTTATATAAAGCAGAAATCTGTCTTGCTGCGCTTCTGGTAAAGGAAAAGTACCGGATTGTTCAATCGGGTTTTGAGTGGCCAAAATGAAGAACGGTTTTTCTAGTTTATAGGTCTTTCCTGAATAAGTAACTTCAAACTCCTGCATCGCTTCTAATAGAGCCGCCTGCGTTTTTGGCGGGGTTCTATTGATTTCATCTGCCAGGATGATATTCGCGAAAATCGGTCCCTGATTAAATTTGAACATTTTCTTACCCGTAGAATGGTCCTCTTCCAAGATTTCAGTACCGATAATATCCGATGGCATTAAATCTGGCGTAAACTGAATCCGCTTAAAATCCAGATGCATGGCCTGGGATAGTGTTCTTATCATTAAGGTCTTGGCTAGACCCGGAACACCTTCTAAAAGCGCATGACCACCCGCCAAGAACGTGATGAGTAATTGATCCACTGTTTCCTCTTGGCCAATTATCACTTTGGCGATTTCATTTTTAAGGTCGGTAAGTTTATTGGTCAATGTTTTGACCTCTTGCTCTAGTTGGGCTAAATTGTTTTCCATATAAATTACTTAAGAAGTTAGCGCGTACATCACAATGTTAACGGCAAACCTGGTATTGTCTATTTTATAAAATCGCTTATTCCTGAAATCATAGTCCCATTCGCATCCATAATCCTTATTGCTGAAAAGAACTCCAATACGTCCATCGATTTCAATAGCTTTCAGGTAATCATGAACCAAATCGTCTCCCCAACCATTTAATTCCTGAGATGTGGTGGGAGGACCATCATCAAAATCGAAGAAGATGGTATAGATTTCATGATTATTCGGAATTTTTTGAAGCTTTTCCGGACCGAATATTTCATCCATTTGTCTTTCAAAAGATTGTGAAAAAAGACCATCTATATCATGATTGCAGTCATCTGCAAAAACGAACCCACCATTTTCAACGTATTTTTTGAAATTAGTTTTTTCCTTTTCCGTAAACTGGACCAGCTTATGACCCGAGATATAACAGAAAGGGCATTTAAAGATATCGTCGCTTCCTAAGGAAACGATGTTCTCTTCTTTATCTACTGCTAAGGTGGTATATTCTACCAATGAATTTAACAAATTGGAGGGCATGCGTTGATCTACATCCCAATCTCCGGATTCATATTGCAATCGCGTAAAGAAAAATTCGTTGCTCACTTACGAAAGAACTATTTAAGCTCCAATTTGTATTAATAAAAAACTGATTGCAATGAACGAGGCGTTGCAATCAGTTTTTTGAATTATTTAGTTTTTATACAGCGTCAGATAAACTGGTAAAGGTAAAGTCCCTGATTTTCATGTAAGGAATCAAATTTCCATTCATTCTAACCTGTTTACCAAGAGTTTCTAGGTTATTAAGCATAATAATTGGGCTTTCATTAAACCTAAAATTCTTAACTGGATATTTTATTTCGCCATTTTCAATATAAAAAGTCCCGTCCCTTGTTAATCCTGTGTAAAGCAAAGTTTGTGGGTCCACACTTCTGATATACCATAATCTGGTGACCAAAACTCCTTTTTTAGTGCTCTTAATCAAATCTTCTAATGAAGCATCTCCACCTTCCATAATGATGTTTGATGGGAAAGGAACAGGGTCTACTCCTTTTTCCTTGGCCCAGAATCTATCGAAAGCTAAATTTTTAACTGTTCCATTTTCAATCCAGTTCATTCTTTTGAGCGGCTGACCTTCTCCGTTCCAAGTAGCTGTAGGAACTTCTGTATTTAAAGGATCCGAATAAATTGTAACGCGCTCGTCAACAATCTTATCTCCTAGTTTTGTACCACCTTCCTTAGACATAAAACTTCGACCTTCAAAGGCTGTTCTTGCATTAAAAGACCTAAACATATTACCGATTAAATCTTCTGAAGCGGCAGGCTCTAAGATTACAGTATATTTTCCAGGCTCAATTGCTCGAGCTTCTTTAGATTTTAGCGCCTTTTCAATTGCGATATTTGAGGCTTCTGCTGCATTGAATTTATCGATATCGTTAAAATCCCGAGAAACCCAACCCGAACCTGTGCCATCGTTGGTTCTCATTGTCACCGTAAAATCCCCATTAGAAAATTTGTTATAAGCAAAAAGTCCACTGGAGTTCATGATTGCATTAAAACCAGAAGAATCGTTGAAGAATCCCGCCGCAGTAACATCTTTTGCTCTGGCTGGCTCTATACTTTGAGCTGCCACCTGTGCCCGATAATCTGGACTGATATTAGCGGTCTTTTCATTATAACTTATAGATTCGTCAAAAGTTTGAGCTCCCAAATTATCCATAAATTCCTTGTTCTCGGGGGACAATTTGGCCAAGTCCTCTGAACGTCTTACAACTTTCTCTAAAGAGACATCATCAAATTCGTCAATCGTTGCGGTTGCAGATTGTTTACCGTAGTTAGATTTTACAACTAAGGATTGATTAGACCTGTGACCAGATGTGGTCACTGTGTTTCTTGCATATCTTATATTTCCGCTTTCATTTCCACTTAAGCTAACTTCACAACCATCTGCTTTGGAAAAGCTCAAGGCTTTTTCCATAATTTTCTTAGCTTCTTCTTTTGTATATATTGCCATTTCTTATCTTATTGAGTTGAATTTTATTTGATTAAATAGACCTTCCGGTGTTAATGACATTAATATCATTAAATCTAGCGGTTGAGCTTCCGTGTGAAACTGCGCTCACTTGCGAAGGTTGTCCCTTACCGTCAAAGAAAGATCCAAACAATCTATAATCACTCTCATCACAAATCTTAACGCAAGAATTCCAGAATTCTTGGGTATTGGATTGGTAGGCTACATCATCTAACATTCCGACGATTTTTCCATCTTTTATTTCATAAAAAACTGTCCCACCAAATTGAAAGTTATAACGTTGTTGATCGATTGAATAAGAACCTCTACCGGCAATGTAAATTCCTTTTTCAACATCCTTGATCATCTCGTCGATGCTGTATTTATCTTTTCCTGGTTCTAGCGAAACGTTAGGCATTCTTTGGAACTGTACATCATTCCAACTTTCGGAATAACAACAACCGTGAGATTCATTTTGACCGATCATATGCACTTGATCCCGGATTGCTTCATAATTCGTTAGCACGCCATTTCTGATCAAATCCCATTTCTTGGTCTTAACACCTTCATCATCATAACCAACGGCGCCTAAAGAACCTGGTTGGGTTTTGTCTGCAACGATATTTACAATATCACTACCATATTTAAAATCTCCTGATTTCCATTTATCCAAAGTGGCAAAACTTGTACCTGCATAATTGGCTTCATAGCCTAAAACTCTATCTAATTCTAATGGATGGCCAACCGACTCATGAATGGTTAGACCTAAATGGTTAGGTTCTAAAACCAAATCGTATTTGCCGGCATCTACCGACTTAGCAGACAACATTTGTTTGGCTTGCTCCGCGGCTGTTTTAGCATCTTCCACTAAATCATAACTATTTCTATATAAAATCAATCCGTTAGGACCTTTTAATTTTTCTGAAGCTAGACCGTCCAAATATTCGTAGCCCATACCAACCGGCGCACTCATGGCTTGTCTGGTCTTAAACTTACCATCGGCAACTGCAGTTACACCAAAAGTTGGCCAAATTCTATGAATATCTTGGTCTATATAAGAACCTTCTGTGGAAGCAAAGTATTTTTGCTCATTTACCATGAAAAGTGAAGAATTAACGAAGTTAGCTCCATTTTGCATAGCAGCGGAATTTGCTGAAATTAGCAAATCTACTTTTTCAGAAACCGGAACATCTTTAAAATCACGTTTTATAGGAGTTTTCCATGAAACTTCACCGTAGGATTCTACCGGAGCCAATATCACGGGTTCTTCTTGGATTTTAGCATTTGCTTTCGCAATTGCAACCGCCTGCTGAGTCGCTTTCTTAATGCCATCTTCCGTTACTGCATTGGTAGATGCAAAACCCCAGGTACCATCTGCAATGACCCTAATACCAATTCCGAAGGATTCTGTATTTACAACATTTTGAACACGTTCTTCACGGGTAAAAACATATTGATTTAAATATCTTCCAATCCTTGCGTCGGCATAGGTTGCTCCCATAGACTTAGCTGTATTTAAAGCTACGTCTGCCATTTGTTTTTTAATTGCAACATCCATTCCGGGCGCTAAGAGTGCATCTGCAGAAATGGGGTCGCCAAGCAAATAAGATGGTAACATCATAGCTCCTGCACCCAAGCCTGCGTATTTCACAAAATTTCTTCTTTTCATGTAATTAGTATGATTAATGAGTTATTCAAAGCAAATCGAAAAGTGGAAAGAGTAAAAGTATTATTCAACTGGAAGAATTGCTTGATTTTAATATTCCGTCAAATTAGTAAATGTCACTAACAATAAGCAGGTTGTATTTCTTAATATTATATTAAAAAAACACTCTGCATTCAATTTTAGCTAGAATAATGCAATAACAAAATGGTCAGGAAATTATTTTGACAACTTAAAATGGAAAACCTATAAAGCTCTAGGTGATTGAGCCTGAGGGAAGAAAAAATATTCAATTTGGAAATTCCTTAATTTTTTTTGGATTCAATCACGGATAAAATATTTCCGGCCGGGTCTTTAAACCAAGCAATCAATGGACCGTCATTTCTTGAAATTCCATTTTTATCGGTTTTTAAATCTGGATATTGAAGTGGTATAATATCTTTATTTTTTAGTACGCTAACTGCTTTTTCGATATCCGCCACCATAAAATTTAAAACTGTGAAGGTGGCCGGCTGGTGATTTGGTTTGGGATAGACCAAAATTCTGAGGTTGCCTATATAGATTTCGATAATACCCATTGGGTCGTCCTCTACCCGAAGCCCCAGACTTTTATAGAAATTTTTTGCTTTGTCTATGTCATCCACAGAAAAACTGCTGAAGGTGTTTAAAATTTCTAACATGGTTTCTTAATTTTTAGGCATTTTTTAATTCGTCGTAATCTAATTTGTCCATCGTAATCACTTTAGCCATTATGCGTTTGGTCCGATCTTTATCCTTCATCCACTCGCCCAATTCTGCGGGCACAATTTGCCACGAAAGACCAAACTTGTCTTTTAACCAACCGCATCTAGATTTTTCTCCACCGGCGCTCAATGCTTCCCAATAGTGATCAATTTCCTTTCCGTTTTTGCATGATACCACAAATGAATTTCCTTCTGAAAATTGAAATTTATGTTCCATCCCACTATCCATTGCAATAAACCGTTGCCCTTTGAGCTGAAATTGTGCATGCACCAATTTTCCCGCCTGCAATTTATCGTCTTCCCTGTATCGGTTCATTACAATTTGATTAGAATCGTCAAATATTGTAGTATAAAAATCTATAGCTTCTTCCGCCTTACCAAATTGTCTGCCAACGAACATGAGGGCGGGTGTAATTTTTTGTCCCATGTCTGACCTTTTCCCTAAGGATAGCTGCCAGGAAACTCCAAATTTATCGCTCACCCAACCATAAAGTTCACTCCAATCGTACTTGTTTAAAGGCATCATAACCATTCCGGTTTCTGAGAGCGAATTCCAGACCTGCTTGAGTTCTTTTTCAGATTCAAAAACCGTATAAAAAGACATTGCGGGATTAGGCTTAAAGTCAGCCCCGGCATCCAAAGCCATAAATTTATGACCTACAATATTTAAAATTGAAACAATATCGGTTCTGCTGCTTAAACTGGAAGCTTTAAAAACTTGTAGATAAAAATCTGAAGCTTCCCTAGATTGGTCGTTAAATGATAAACAAGGATAAATGCGATTCTTCATGGCACAGATTAATCAGTCTTCCACGTATTTTTTAAAATTAGCCAGGATAGCCTGCCATCCCTGTTTTTGCATCTCAACCGAATTTTCACTTTCTGGCTCAAAGGTTTCCACAATCTTCACTCTATCCGCATCTTTTAAAAATTCAATCTTAACTTTCCTGCCGTCGTGAAGTGCGTATTCTAGTAAGTCATTCTTTTTTACGGCAGAATAGGTTCCGCCAAAATCGAAGCCCATGGTTCCGTCTTTGGCTTCCATTCTATATTTAAACTCACCCTCCTCCTTCACATCATTTTCTACACTTACGGTATGCCAATCATCAGATGCATTATTCCACTTCTCAATATGTTTTGGCTCGGTCCAATACTTCCATACTTTATCGATATCGGCCTGAACTTTTGTTTCAATTGTTATGGGATTTTTCATTTGTATAGTTTTAAATCAACATAAAATTAATGATATACTTTCAATTCTTGCTGTGGTAGAGGACATTGCTATAATTTTATTTCAGTAACTTTTGAAACTAATTTAAATGTCCTTAAAACTTAAATATGAAATTATTCAACAAGGTAAAACGAGTCATCCATTTAATGAAGAGTGTCGATTTGAACGAGTTAAATCGGATTTCAGAAAAAATTGACCTTCCCGCAATCATGAAAACAGTAGGAGAACTGAACGATGATCAACTCAACGGTATGATGAAAATGCTTAAAAATAGCGGCGGCAAGAAAGGACAGCACAAGCTGCCTCCAATCGATGGCGATTTTTACGACCTAGACCTAAAACTGTCACAAGAAGAAAGAGAACTTCAACTTAAAGTCAGAAGTTTTATGGAAGACGTGGTAGACCCGATTGCTAATAAATATTGGAATAGAGCGGAGTTTCCGTTTGAGATCATTCCCAAAATAGCAGAATTAAATATCTGCGGAATAGCCTATAAAGGTTATGGTTGTCCCGATATGCCTTTTGTCATGGAAGGAATTATTGCAGAAGAAATGGCAAGAGTAGATGTTTCGATTTCAACCTTTTTTGGCGTACACAGTGGTCTTGCGATGGGATCGATTTATTTATGTGGAAGTGAAGAGCAAAAACAAGAATGGTTGCCAAAAATGCAAAAACTAGAACTTATTGGCGCTTTTGGACTGACTGAACCTAACGTTGGCAGCGGTGTTTCTGGCGGAATGGAAACAACCTGCATTCTCGAAGGTGACGAATGGGTTATTAATGGACAGAAAAAATGGATAGGTAACGCAACGTTTTCTGATGTCACTGTAATCTGGGCAAGAGAAATCTCAACAAATAAAGTAAAAGGTTTTTTGGTGAGAAAAGACAATCCTGGTTTTAAAGCTGAAAAAATCGAAGATAAAATGGCGCTCCGTACGGTGCAAAATGCTTTGATTACCCTCACAGATTGTAGGGTTCCAGAAAAAGATAAACTGGCGAATGCAAATTCATTTAGGGATACCGCGAAAGTTCTAAGGATGACACGTGCCGGAGTTGCTTGGCAAGCGGTTGGCTGTGCGAGGGGAGCTTATGAAAACGCTCTCAAATACACAAAAAAAAGAGAACAGTTCGGCAAACCTATTGCTTCCTATCAATTGATACAAAATCACTTGGTAGAGATGCTTTCTAACCTAACCGCAATGAAAACGATGGTTTATCGGCTTTCAGAACTTCAAGATCAAGGTCTTTTAACCGATGAGCACGCATCTTTGGCTAAAGTATTTTGCTCGCTAAGGACAAGGGATGTAGTTAGCAAAGCGAGAGAAGTTATGGGTGGTAACGGGATTTTATTAGAGTATAACGTTGCCAGATTTGTCGCCGATGCCGAAGCGATTTATTCTTATGAAGGTACCAAAGAAATAAACACCTTAATCGTAGGTCGGGCAATCACCGGTTATAGCGCATTTGTTTAAGAATTTGCGTGGTAAAAAATTAATATGAAAATTTGTAATTATGGCATAAAAAAAACGAGATTGAATTGCTTCAATCTCGTTTTCTCTTTAAACAAAAGCGTTTTATTATAATTGTCCTCTCAATTCTCCACGAGGATTAGCTGGAGTATGAACGTTTACGTAAATGCTTCCAGACCTTATCGAATTGATCAGCATAGAAATATTGGTATCGTCTGAAGTTAAAACACCTTCAGTTAAAAGACCATTTACAATTCCGTCTTCACCTCCCATATACAATCCTACGATTACAGGTCCATTCATGCCTGGCATACCCATATGAAAATGAGCTGCAGATGGGCTGTCGATGTTTTGCACGATAATCTTATAATATACTGATGATTCATCTTTACTAATTCTCACGATTGCTTTTCCTTTGGCAGCTGTAGAAACGGCTGGATTCTCATTACTACCAGAAAGATTAGTCATATAGATATAATCATTCCCTTTAACTTCTTTGGCCTCGACCGGATTCTCTGTTTTATCTTCCGCAGCCGTAAAGCTAAAGCATAGAGTTAATGCTCCAAAGAAGAAGGCTAATCGAATAACTTTTAAATAATTTTTCATTGATTTTGGTTTTATGGATTAATAGTTTAGATACGCAAAATACTTAGTCTCGGTTTTTAAATATTATAAATAGATTATTGAAAATCAATAGGCAAGATTCTTTAGGATCAAGAGAAGATTTTTATGCAACAAGGACTCCGCTTATCAAGATGTATATTTCCTTTATAAATTATTAATCCTTTAAATAACAAATAATGAAAAATTTAATAATAGTAGTCTTAATTTTCCTTTTTGTTGGTTTTGGTGCGATTAACGCACAAGAGACTACCAAAAAGGAAAAAAAGATGGATCAAACGACAAAGATGAATGAAAAGGAGATGATGGATATGGACCGTGATACCATGAATCACAAGAAGAGAAATCATGACATTATGGACCATGAAAAAATGGATCATATGGATATGAAAAAAGATGATAATCAAAGGATGGGCAACGTCAATAATATTATCAAGGATTGGCCTGAGCACACTAAAAAATCTGCGGAAGAGACCATTAAGGCTTATGGAGTGCCCAATGGGATTACTGACAAAGAACTAATTTGGTACAATGCCGGAGTGTGGGAATTGATTCGTTTGTCGAAAGATGAAACGGACCATGACTTTCCTGTTGCACATACAGATTATATTCAAATGACTATCTACCATGATGTCCCGGAAGAAAAAATGTCTGCCTTGGGAGAATTTGATGGCAGTGTGACCTTTGATAGAACGCAGGGTCATTTTAGTGCCCGTTGCGATCTGGAAGCAAACAATTTCTTGGCGCTTAATTTAGCTCATGACATAATCAACGATAAGAAAACCGTTGAAGAAGCCCGTAAAGCATATGCAGATATAATAAAAGAAAAAATGAGCGGAGCTAGTCCGGCATATATGGAAAAACTTCAATTTACAGTAGAGACTAAGGCTGCTGCAGATGCTGATGTTAATACTACTGGCTTAACCAAGGAAGAGGTTATGGCTGCAATCAAGAAAAATACTAAAATGTAGAAGAATATAAATACTTTTACAATCTATAAAATCCATCGACCTATTTGGCCGATGGATTTTTTTGTTAAGTTCTTAACTACGGATTATATTTAAGCTAACTTATAAACTAATTTAAAATCCAACCTTGAATTTATATAATCGAGAAAGACAAATAGAGCAATTGAAAAGCACCTTAGTGTGGGATGTCGTCATTATAGGCGGCGGCGCTACCGGTCTCGGTATCGCATTAGATAGCGCTACCCGTGGTTACAAAACCTTGTTACTAGAACAGGTCGATTTTGCAAAGGGTACATCTAGTCGTAGCACTAAATTGGTACACGGCGGAGTTCGATACCTTGCTCAGGGACATATAGATTTGGTAAAGGAAGCACTTAAAGAACGCGGAAGATTGTTAAAAAATGCTGCTCACCTGGTGAGGGTCCAGTCTTTTATTATCCCAAATTATAAGTGGTTCGATAATGTTTTCTATAACGTGGGCTTAAAGGCTTATGACTTACTGGCCTTTCGTCTTAGTTTCGGAAAATCCGAAAGAATCAATCGGGAAGAAACTCTAAAACGTATCGAAACCATTGAGGAACATGATTTAGTTGGTGGTGTGGTTTATTATGATGGACAATTTGATGATTCACGTCTAGCCATCAATATTGCGCAAACTGCTATAGATTATGGAGCGGTCGTTTTAAACCATTTTCAGGTTGAAGGTTTGATAAAAGATGAAAAGGACAACATATCCGGATTAACGGCAAGAGATGGTGAGACAAATGAGGTAAAAACGATTACCTCCAAAGTTGTTATAAACGCTACCGGCGTTTTTACCGATGGGATTATAAAAATGGACGACCCCAAATTGCACGTTACCGTTCGACCGAGCCAAGGAATTCATTTGGTTTTGGACAAGTCATTCTTACCGGGTGACGACGCAATCATGATTCCAAAAACTTCAGATGGGCGTGTACTTTTCTTAGTCCCTTGGCAAGGTAAAGTGCTGGTTGGCACTACTGACACTCTGCTCGATAGCCACAGCCTAGAGCCTAAACCGCTTGAAAAAGAAATCGAGTTTATCCTTAATACAGCTAATCAGTATCTTTCTAAAGACGTGTCCAGATCAGATGTCCTGAGTATGTTTGCCGGACTCCGACCTCTTGCCGCTCCTCAAGATGAAGATGAAAAGACCAAGGAAATATCCCGAAGCCACAAAATTATTGTTTCCGATTCTAGACTTTTGTCGGTTATAGGCGGTAAATGGACGACTTACCGAAGAATGGCGCAAGATGCGATTGATAAGGCAATTGAGCTCGAAATGCTTGTTGATTCAAAATGTAAAACCAAAAAACTTCCAATTCATGGTTGTACTGATGAATCTTCAACTTTTGAATCTTTAAATCGATATGGTTCCGATAGTAAAGAAATGGAAAAAATGATTTCTGAAAATCCTGAGTTAGGTGAAAAAATTCATCCTAATCATATATTTCTTAACGTTGAAATATACTGGGCCATTAAATTTGAAATGGCAAGAACCGTGGAAGATATCTTGGCCCGAAGAATAAGATTACTCTTTTTGGATGCAAAAGCCGCTGTGGAAGTTTCAACCGAAATTGCAAGAATTATGGCCAAGGAATTAGGTTGGAATCATGAAAAAGAGCAAAAAGAAATTAATGGGTTTGAGCAACTTGCCGCCCAATATATGTTGCAATAAATTCGTTATTTTAGTAAAAATCTAACCAAGACCAAGAGATGCCAGATTATATTCTAGCTTTAGATCAAGGAACAACCAGCTCTAGGGCAATAATCTTCAATAAAACTGGCGATATAATTTCTCTTGCCCAAAAGGAATTCAAACAATACTTTCCAAAACCAGGATGGGTAGAACATGACCCACAAGAAATTTGGTCCACCCAAACCGGTGTTGCCGCAGAAGCAATCGCTAACAAAGGTTTAAACGCAGAAAACATTAAAGCAATCGGTATAACCAATCAAAGGGAAACCATTGTTGTGTGGAATCGAAAAACCGGCAAAGCAATCTACAACGCGATAGTTTGGCAAGATAAGCGCACTTCAGATTATTGTGACCAATTGAAAAAAGATGGTCACTCCGAAATGATAAGAGATAAAACTGGCTTAGTCATTGACTCCTATTTTTCTGGTACCAAGCTGAAATGGATTTTAGACAATGTTGAAGGAGCGAGGGAAAAAGCTGAAAATGGCGAACTGGCAATGGGAACAATCGATTCTTGGCTAGTTTGGAATTTTACTAAGGGTGAACAGCACATCACCGATGTTACAAATGCCAGCAGGACCTTACTTTTCAATATTAATACTATGGACTGGGATGACGAACTTTTGTCGTTTTTTGATATTCCTAAAAGTATGTTGCCAGAGGTAAAACAGTCTAGTGAAATTTATGGTCATACCACTTCTACCTTTTACGACACTAAAATACCTATTGCAGGTATTGCGGGTGACCAGCAAGCTGCGCTTTTCGGACAGATGTGCACTAAACCAGGGATGGTGAAAAACACTTACGGTACTGGTTGCTTTATGTTGATGAATATTGGTGACCTTCCAAAAATCTCAAAAAATAATCTCTTAACTACCGTCGCTTGGAAAATAAATGGTAAAACAACTTACGCACTAGAAGGAAGCGTTTTTATTGCCGGCGCAGTGGTACAATGGCTTCGGGATGGTCTCAAGATAATTAGACGCTCAGAAGATGTTGAAAGTTTGGCAAAATCTGTAGATGATTCTGAAGGAGTTTATTTCGTCCCCTCATTTGCAGGATTAGGAGCTCCACATTGGAATCAAAAAGCGCAAGGGACAATATTCGGATTAACTAGAGGAACTACAGATGCCCATATCGCAAGAGCAGCTTTGGAGTCTATCGCCTATCAAACGATGGACATCTTAAAGTCTATGGAAGCCGACTCAGGCTTAAATATTCAAGAATTACGCGTCGATGGAGGTGCTACTGTCAATAATATGTTGATGCAATATCAAGCTGATGTTTTAAACACAACTACAGTAAGACCAGAAATTGTTGAGACAACCGCCATGGGAGCAGCCTTTTTAGCCGGCCTAGCGGTTGGTTATTGGTCCGATACAGACGAAATCCAATCCATTTGGAAGGTTGACAGAAAATTTGAGCCCACTCAAAAAAGAGAAGTTATCGAAAAGAATATTAAGGGTTGGTATAAGGCAATATCTACCTTAGAATTTTGGACAAAAAATTAAAAATCTATGACTCCATTTATAGCAGAATTTATAGGTACCGCCATCTTAATCTTATTAGGGAATGGTGTTGTGGCAAATGTTTTATTAAATAAAACAGCTGGCAATAACGGAGGATGGATTGTAATCACCACTGGATGGGCTTTGGCCGTATATGTCGCTGTAGTCATCACTAGTCCTTACAGTGGCGCGCATCTTAACCCAGCAGTTACTATTGGACTTGCGGTTGCCGGGGTTTTTGAATGGTCTTCGGTTGCCATTTATATTGTTGCCCAAATGTTAGGTGCAATGACTGGCGCTTTCTTTGTTTGGCTGTTATATAAAGACCATTATGATCAAACCGAAGATGCCGATGCGAAAAAAGCAACTTTTTGCAATGCACCTCTAATAAGAAATTTTCCAAGGAATTTTTTAACTGAGGCGGTTGGAACTTTTGTCCTAATTTTTACCATTTTATACTTTACTGACGCAACGATAACCGAACCAGAAACCGTTATCGGCCTTGGTTCTCTAGGAGCAATTCCGGTCGCATTTTTAGTATGGTCAATCGGTCTTTCATTAGGTGGTCCAACTGGATATGCCATTAATCCTGCAAGGGATTTAGGACCTAGAATAGTTCATGCCTTTCTTCCTATAAAAAATAAAGCATTAAGTGATTGGTCGTATTCTTGGATTCCGGTTGCTGGCCCTTTATTCGGAGCGGTTGCGGCAGCAATACTTATGCTGGTTTTGTCGTGAAAATCTAAATAAAAGTTAAACTGAATTGATCAAGGTACACATTTTGTACATTTGTGGTCTCATGGCAAGAATTATATCCACTTTTCTCTCTTTTTTAATACTACTTGGAAGTAGTGGAATTGCCTATTCCCAACATTTTTGTGGTGGTCACGAAGTTTTTGCTGAAGTAACAGTAGGTCATAATGAACTTTCCTGTGGAATGTCCATGGATGAAAATGGCTGCTGTGATAATCATTCTACCAAAGTCAAAACTGATGACAGTTACGCTGGTTATTTTCAAAACTTCCAATTTGAAAACAATCTTGAAGCCCTACTTCCGGTTTTCGATATTGAATATGTCTATATAGATTATGTTCAAAGCAACAAATTCTACATTGATTATAGCCCGCCACTTATTGAACGGGACTTTAATATACTTTACGATACATTCTTAATCTGATTTTAAAATAATTATCCACTTTCGAGTGGATTAGCCAGTTTAATCATATTCCATTTAGGATTGTGAGCGCTTAGCAACCAATTATTTTACAAATCAACATATGAAATTCTTTATAATTACCTTTTTACTAATACTTTTTTTGTCCCCTGAGGTCTTATTAGCTCAAGGACCTCCAATTACTACGGATAATCCAATAATGTTGGGTGGTAATAGTTACCTTTTCAAGAGCTTGACCGAAATACGAACTACAGAACGTGGAACATTTGTTAATGCTCCACTAATTGCGCAATATGTAGTTTCAAATAACTTTCTAGTTGGATTGCACTTGCCTTATGTAGACTATTCTTTCAAAGACGAATATGGAGGTATGAATGGGAATGGTTTAGGAGATATATCACTCTTGGCTAAATACCAATTTCTTAGAAAAGACCAAATGGGGAAAACATTTAGGATGGTCGCTAAGACCATGCATGACCTACCAACTGGAGAAAAACTGGGTATCGATGGTATTAGTGAGGGTATGTATTCTGGGTACTACGGAATTGTTGCAGGCTACGAATCTTTAAGACTCGGGGTATCCAATGAAATTGGCTATAAATGGCAACCCGATGGCAATGGCGATAATTTTATTTACAAGCTTGGTTTTGGATTACCATTATTAAAACCTACTTATCCGGTCGACCAGTTAAATCTTTACTTTGAGTATACAAGCGAAGCTATGATCGAACAAGATATTTACAGATTACTTTACGCCCAAGGAATTCAATATGCAAAAAACAAATGGACTTGGGAAGCAGCACTTCAATTTCCATTGATTCAAAATGGGGATAAAACAAGGGACATAAATTATACAATTTTTTTAGGAACAAGATTCATATTATAAAAACAACATTAAATCTTTACAAAATGAAAAAAACAATAATCACAACGGTATTAATAGCATTCATAGGGATTTTTAGCATAAATGCTCAAGGAATGGATAAATATCAAGTTAAGGTAGACGGATTGGGTTGCCCTTTCTGTGCCTATGGTCTTGAGAAGAAATTCAAGGAATTTAAAGGTATCAAAAATGTTAAGATTGAAATTGAAACAGGAGATTTCACTTTTGATTATCCAGCAGACAAAGCTTTATCGATAGAAGATGTTGAGAACCAAGTTGAAAAGGCTGGTTATACTCCAATGACGACTAAAATTGTAAGAGCTGACGGAAAAATTGAAGCTTCAGGAGAAATGGAAGTTGTTGCAGACAATGCCGAGTTAGCCTCAAAAGCCGTATATGTTTATGGCAACTGCGGTATGTGTGAAGCCCGGATTACCAAAGCCGCTAGAACAATCCCAGGTGTTGCGAGTGCTACTTGGGATGAAGATACCAAAATGTTGGCCGTAAACTACGATGTTAGCAAAACCTCATTGTCAGAAATAGAGATGGCTGTAGCAAAAGTTGGTCATGATACCAAAAACAATGCAGCGGCAAATGCAACGTATTACAATCTTCCGGCTTGTTGCAAGTACGAAAGAGCAAATCAATAATTAATAGCCATTTTTAGGGTGCGGAATAATCTATTTACCGCACCCTATAATTTTTAAAAGAGTACCAAATGAAAAAAATTCAACTGATATTTTTATTATTAGTGACTGTGCTTTCTTGTTCTAAAACCGAGAAGTCATGGCAATTGAGCAAATCCATTAAAATAGCTGGTATAAATCCGATTGGGATTACCTATCAAAACGGAATTTGGTTGAGTGATGGCGACCACAATAGAGTCGTAAAAATTGATGATTTAGGTAACGTTACCCAATCCATAGATTCTCTGGAAAGACCAATGCACATTTCTAGCACTGAAGATAACATTTATATACCTCAGTATGGCAATGATATGATCTTAAACTGGTCGGAGCAGAATTCTTCAGATTTGGTTTTGAAGGATAGCCTAGATGCACCCGCAGGAGTTTGGGTAAATAATGATGAAATGGCTATTGCGGATTTTTACAATCATAGAATCTTATATAGTAATAATGGTACCGACTGGATTTCTTTCGGGAAAGAAGGAAAGGGTGAAGGTGATTTCTACTACCCTACCGACGTACAAATAACATCTCATAACATTTATGTGGCCGATGCTTACAATAACCGTATTCAGGTGTTTGATAAATCTGGTAAATTTGTAAAGGCTATCGGGATGGACCAAAAGATGAATGCAGCCACAGGAATATTTGTTTCAAAAGACAATCTCTTCTCTACAGATTTTGAAAATGATAGGGTTATGATATTTGACAACGATGGGAATCTAGTTCAAGAGCTCACAGAAAATATCGAGAAACCGACGGATTTATTAGTAGAAGATGGTAGATTATACGTGATCAATTATAGGAATAGCTTGGTTAACATTTTTGAGTACAAAGAAAATTTAGGCGACCTATAACTCCCTATCCCGCGAACAATCAAAATGAAAAACTTTGTTTCTTATTTTATTGTTTTTTATTTTTTCAACTTATCACCGCGTGCGATATTTAATGCCTTACCTCTTTAATCTAGATGTTAGAATAGATAATAAATTAATACCACAAATGGGTTTCAATAGAGAAATAATGGCTCTACCAAGAACAGCAATCTTTGGAATGGTGGAATACCAAGTTGATTTTAGCTGGGTAGATGATTTGCCAAATAATGATAACTTTGCCAAAGAACTAACCTGGAATGCCGGGATTGAATATCTATTATCAAAAAACTTTTCCCTTTTTGGGAGTTACGTTAATCGCTTTGGAGCCGGTGGTGGCCTCTCGGCGAGATTTTAAAATCAATTAAATTAAACACAAAATGAACAAATTACCAATTTCAGTATTCGCTGTAACCTTTGCACTGTTATCAGTGTCATGCAACCAAAACGAGAATAAAACTGAGCAGGAAGAAGTAGAGATTTCAGAAAATGAAACTGTGCCGGAACCGATGCAGGCTCCAGAAATAGCATTTAACGACCAAGATCATTCTGCGCTATGGACAGATTACTTAGACCTTAAAACGGCCCTAGTAGAAACAAATGCAGATAATGCTAAAATCGCTGCAAATCAACTTTCAGCAGATTTAGAAAAACTAGATAACGAAAGTTTAAAAACGCTAGCAACAACAATTTCCAATTCACAAGATATTGAAGAACAGAGAAAAGCATTTTCTGAACTTTCAGCTAGCATGGAAAACGTTTTAAAAACATCTATGAGCGATGGACAGATATATAAACAATTCTGTCCAATGGCTTTTGACAACAAAGGTGGTTACTGGCTTTCTGATAGTGAAGAAATCCGTAATCCTTACTTCGGTAGTAAAATGCTAAAGTGTGGTAAGGTTACCGAAACCATAGAAAAATAATAATGTTTATGGCCAATGCAATTTTATTTGCATTGGCTATATTTATGCCTTTTCAAAAGAATGTATGAAAAGACGACAAATCTTAAAGATTAGGAAGACCCATCGTTATTTGGGCATTTTTCTGGGACTTCAATTTATAATGTGGACCATTAGTGGTCTATATTTCTCATGGAGCAATATTGATGAAATTCATGGTGATAATTATAAGAATCTCGCCTACACTCCACCCTCCTTTGAAAATTTAATTAGTCCTTCTTCACTAACTACTGCTCTAGCAATAAGCGCTATAGATTTAAGGGATATAGATTCTACCCCCTATTATTTTATCAATAAGAAAGAGCTTTTTAATGCTTTTAATGGTAAACCAAAAAGTGGTATCACTGAACAAGAAGCAAAATATATTGCTACCCAGCATATGAATTCTGATATGAAAATTGCTGATGTTGAATTGATCAGTGACGTAGATAAACACCATGAATATCGTGAAAAGCTTTTGCCTGCCTATGTTTTAAGTTACGAGTCAGACAATAGTATAAAAGCATATGTTTCTGCCATTGACGGTCAGTTTCAAACAGTACGACATAGAGATTGGCGGATTTTCGACTTTTTGTGGATGACGCATACGATGGATTATGATGGGCGGGATGATTTCAATAATCTTGCCTTACGGATTTTTTCAGCACTTGGCCTTATTACGGTGTTGAGTGGTTTTACTCTATATTTCGTAACCTCCCCTACTTTCAGCAAATTATTAAAGAGAAAGCGTAAGTAAGTATCAGTTTATTGTTTTAAATTGAATTTTACTTTATCGCTTATTCTTCTTGGTGAATCATTCATTAGTTGAAAGATTTTTTCAACTAAGATTGAATGATGCGCGTTAGACTTTGTATTCCCATTAGCTTTTCATAACTTCATAGTAACTATTAGCAAACGAACCCATATAAATGGATTTCATAGATTATTACAAAATTTTAGGTATTGACAAGTCTGCTACGGACAAAGACATTAAGAAAGCCTACAGAAAATTGGCGCGCCAATACCACCCTGATTTAAATCCTGATAACAAGGAGGCCGAATTAAAATTTAAGCAAATAAACGAGGCGAACGAAGTACTCTCCAGTCCAGAAAATCGTAAAAAGTACGACGAATACGGAAAAGATTGGAAGCATGCAGAACAATTCGAAAAAGCCAAAAGCCAACAGAGGGATTATCAATACTCTGGTGGCGGCAATCAAGGATTTGGTGGAGGAGGTCAAGGATTCGGCGGATACGAATCTCAATTTGAAGGTGCTGAGTTCTCTGATTTTTTTGAATCTATGTTTGGAGGTGCGGGAGCAAATGCTGGGCGTAGTTCGAGGCAATCGAGATTTAGGGGTCAGGATTTTAATGCAGAATTAAACCTTTCCTTAACTGATGCTTATAAATCACAAAAGCAGACCTTAACTGTAAATGGCAAGAATATAAGGCTAACCATTCCGGCGGGAGTTGAGGACGGACAGACCATAAAGATAACTGGGCATGGTGGCGCGGGAGGTAATGGTGGTCCAAAAGGAGACTTATTTATTACATTCAAGATTTTGAATAATACCCAATTTAAAAGGGATGGTTCTAATCTTTACAAGAATGTTGATATTAATCTGTACACCGCCGTACTCGGAGGTGAAGCCATAATTGAAACTCTAGATGGCAAGGTAAAATTGAAAATAAAGCCAGGCACCCAAAATGGTGCTCAGGTAAAATTAAATGGCAAAGGTTTTCCGGTCTACAAAAAAGACAATCAATTTGGAAATTTAATTATTACCTATAACATTTCCATACCGACAAAACTAACAGAAGACCAAGAAGAACTATTTACAAAATTACAATCAATCTCAAAAAACTAACGGAATGGCAACTCCAACATTCATATCAATAACCGATCTTTGCGAAGGCTATAAGATAGAGCGAGAGTATGTGTTAAGTCTTAAAGAATTTGGACTGATAAATTTGATGGAGCAATCACAAGAACCTCAATTAGATTCTAATGAACTTCGTAAATTGGAAAAGATTTTGAACTTCCACCAAGAATTAAATATAAATTTTGAAGGCATTGAAGTGATACTTCAGCTCTTAGAAAAAGTTGAAAGATTAAATTCTGATGTAAATATTTTAAGGAGGAAACTCTGCTTGTTTGAAGATTCTGATATAGTAGAATAAAAATAAAAAGGCTCCCTGCACGCAATTTACTCAAGCTGTACGAACATAGTCCAGATCCTTATTATGAGCTCGCGCTGCTTAGATTTCTACTACACTCTACCAAATTGCAAATAAGTCACTCTGAAGAGAGCCTTTTCTGATTTTGAATAGCCGATATAAGGCTATCCTAAACCGTTTACAAATTTAAATCTAAGTTTCGAATTATTTGAAACATAAAAGGTTAAAATTTAACTCAATTAGGGCAAATTTCTTAATTCTACTAAATGAGCTCTTTCTTGACCTTAAAATTTGATGCAACCAAAACAGGATTAGAATATTAAAATCTTACATTAGTCTTTTAAATTATTTCAATGAGAAAAACTAGTTTGGTTTTAGGCATGATTTCATCTGTAGTAGCAATAATCTTGGCAGCTACATCTTATTATGGATACGTTTATATCGCAGTACTCGTTTCGCTCGTCTTCGGACTCGTTTCATTTTATTTGGCCCACGAGCATGAGTATCCAAAAAAGACTATTCAATTTATTTTCATCATTGCAATCGTTGCTATTTCAATTGCCATCTATAAAGCGGTTTACAGCAGTCCCGAAACAGCGCCAATAGAAGCGCTTATTGAATAGAATATACGATACAATTAATTTATTAACAAGAAAATTTCTACGATTTAATACCTCTATATTTTATTTTAAACCTAATTTTTATTTTATTTGAATCAACTAAGAGGGCTTTCATGAAATTTTTAATTGTAGTATATGCTTTAACCTTAGTTGGTTCTTGCGCAACTAAACGTTATTCTGACCGAATACAAGATTTAAAGGACAATATCCAATTTGAGGATATCGACACTATAGCCAAGTATGCAAATACCATTAACGAAGCCAATTTAAAAAATCATGTTTACACCCTCTCATCTAATGACTTCGAAGGGCGACAGGTTGGTCGTCCAGGACATGATAAAGTTGTAAATTATTTAAAAAGCTATTATCAAAAAGAAAACATTTCCTCCCCAGTTACGAAAGGCACCTACCTACAAACCATCCCGAGAGATTACTTCACTGAAGATGTTGGTTCCTCTAGCAATGTTATCGCCTTTTTAGAAGGAAGCGAAATTAAGAATGAAGTTTTAATCTTAACAGCTCATTCTGATCATTTAGGTTTATCGGGAGACAGCTTATATCCGGGTGCGGACGACAATGCCTCAGGCACTTCTGCCTTGTTGGAAATTGCGAGAGCATTTGAAGCTGCGGCTAAAAATGGGTATATCCCAAAACGGAGCATTGCGTTTATGCATTTAACCGGAGAAGAAATCGGGTTATACGGTTCTCGCTATTTTATTGAAAATCCACTATTTCCTCTTGATAATATTATTGCTGATCTAAACATTGATATGATAGGCAGAATCGATAACCTTCATAAGCACGCGTCGGATTACATATATATCATAGGTGCGGATCGGTTAAGCAAAGAATTGCATTTTATCTCCGAAAAAGCCAATTCATTATTTACCAAATTAGATTTAGACTATAAGTATAATGATGAAAAGGACCCAAATGGTTATTATTATAGATCTGACCACTATAATTTTGCTCGCTACAATATTCCGGTAATCTTCTACTTTAACGGGGAACACGATGATTATCATAAAGTTACTGATACTCCTGATAAAATAAATTATGCATTACTTACCAAACGCTCAAAACTTATTTTCTCCACCGCATGGTATTTGGCCAATACTGACCATCGACCTTCGCTAGACAAACTCCCATAGTCTTGTGTTAAATACTGTTAAACAATAGCTTTCAGCGTTTTCAACCCTTATCGTTTTCGTATTTTACAGCGGTTAAACCCGAAAGTTAAAAGTCTTAATTCCACAAAATTTAATATGAAAATTTATCTAAGAATACTTCTTGTATCATTGCTAGCAATGGGATGCGGAAGTTCAAAAACCGAAAATCCCACTCCGGATGCGCCTGTGGTAGAAACAAAGCCGAAGGTAGAGGATGTTACAACCTATGCAAATACCATTACATCTGCTGAGCTTAAGGAAATGTTATACACCTATGCGTCAGATGAATTTGAAGGCAGAGAAACTGGTGAAGCTGGTCAGAAAAAAGCGATTGAATATTTAAAAAACCATTACAAAGAAATGGGTATCGTTTCACCTTTAGGTGGAGATGACTATTTTCAAGAAGTTCCTTTAGAAAAACTATTGACCCCAAAAATCACATTGAACGTTCAAGGGAAAGAATTTACCACTCTAGAAGATATTGTCTCACTAGGCGGCGCCCATTCCGAATTAATAACTACAGATCAGTTTGTATATGCAGGTTACGGGATCGATGATGAGAAATATAACGATTACGACAAGATTGATGTTAATGGTAAAGTGGTGGTGGTTAAATATGGTGAGCCTAAAAACCAAGACGGTACCTACAAGACCAGCGGATCTAAAGAAGCCACTAAATGGTCGGTAGGAAGAGCAGGTAGAACATCGAAGAAAAATGCCGCTTTTGATAACGGAGCCAAAGCATTCGTAATGGTAACCGAACCAGAACTACATCAACAATCGGTGAATTATTATAAGAATGTAGCGGCGCAAGGTGATGCCGGCAATATTTCATTAATTGAAGATGAAGCAAATCAAATTCAATTATCAATAAGTGAAAAGGTTGCCAAGGCACTTTATCCAGAGATCATGAAATCTGACACACCAAAACTTATTGAAAGGCTTCTATCGATAGATTATTTTAGCGAGTCTATTTCTGTGAGTTCAGAGAATGTTGTGGCATATATAAAAGGTACCGAAAAACCGGATGAGGTTTTGGTTATTTCAGCTCACTTAGATCATGAAGGTGTAAAAGACGGACAAATTTATAACGGTGCAGATGACGATGGCAGCGGTACCGTTTCGATATTAGAAATTGCAGATGCTTTTCAGCAAGCAGTCAAGGATGGCAATGGACCTAAAAGAAGTATTTTGTTCTTGCACGTTACTGGAGAAGAGAAAGGACTTTTAGGTTCCAAATATTATGCTAGCACCAGTCCAATTTTTCCGATTGCAAATACGGTGGCAGATTTAAATATAGATATGATTGGTCGCGTAGACCCGCAACATGAAAGTGATCCTAATTATGTTTATTTAATAGGCTCCGATAAACTTAGTACCGAACTACATAACATCTCAGAAGAAGTAAATACCAAGTATATAAATATGAATTTGGACTATACTTATAATGATGACAATGATCCGAATAGATTCTATTATCGATCAGACCATTATAATTTCGCAAAACAAAATGTTCCTATAATATTTTACTTTAATGGTACGCATGCAGATTACCATAGACCATCTGATACTCCAGATAAAATCGAATATGACTTAATGGAAAAAAGAGCCAAGTTGGTATTTTATACCGCTTGGGAAATAGCAAATAGAACTAATCGCATTGTCGCAGACAAAGCAATGTCTAAATAACGATTATAGTAGGTTAGGATTGAAAGGCTTCTTTTTTAGAAGCCTTTTTTTTATATAAAAAACATTTTATCATCTATAAAACAAACATAATAACCTTGCTTCTTCTCCGAGAATAATATATAGACGTAGTGCATCCTTAAAAACAAAAAAAGCTCCATCGTTTCTGATGAAGCTTTGTTCTTGGGTGGAAGACCGGGTGCAGACGATTCTGTCTGCATCGAGACAAACGCCATGCGTTTCGTCTCGACTCGAAATTATTTGTATTTTTCTATGAATGCCAACAATCTTTCCCGATTAAGATTTTTGAGCTTCGCCTCGAGAATCAAAGCTTCTGAACGTGTGTCCTTATGGATGTGCCAAACAATTTTCCAAGGAACATAGGGCTTGGTGTATGCTTCGCTGCCGCTATTATGACGACCTAACCTTGCTTTAAGATTTTGGGTTTGACCAACATAATAACCTTGCTTCTTCTCCGAGAATAATATATAGACGTAGTGCATCCTTAAAAACAAAAAAAGCTCCATCGTTTCTGATGAAGCTTTGTTCTTGGGTGGAAGACCGGATGCAGACGATTCTGTCTGCATCGAGACAAACGCCATGCGTTTCGTCTCGACTCGAAATTATTTGTATTTTTCTATGAATGCCAACAATCTTTCCCGATTAAGATTTTTGAGCTTCGCCTCGAGAATCAAAGCTTCTGAACGTGTGTCCTTATGGATGTGCCAAACAATTTTCCAAGGAACATAGGGCTTGGTGTATGCTTCGCTGCCGCTATTATGACGACCTAACCTTGCTTTAAGATTTTGGGTTTGACCAATATAATAACCTTGCTTCTTCTCCGAGAATAATATATAGACGTAGTGCATCCTTAAAAACAAAAAAAGCTCCATCGTTTCTGATGAAGCTTTGTTCTTGGGTGGAAGACCGGGCTCGAACCGGCGACCCTCGGTACCACAAACCGATGCTCTAACCAACTGAGCTACAACCACCGTTTTTCCGCATCTTTCAATGCGAGTGCAAATGTAATTTATTTATGATTTTATTCAAAGAATTTTCAAATTTAAAATTATACCAAATCGAATAAACTGTCTACCGCAACATATCTTTCTACCGTAAAGCCTTCACCATGCTCCTTCCCTATCAATCTTCCTAAATCCCGAGCTCTATAATTTAAGCTGTCGGTAAAGTTCTTACTGCTAATGGGAGTTTCTAAATCCGTGTCTCCTTCTTTATAAAATTGGGTTTCATAAGCGAGAACCGCTTTCATCTTAATGTCTATATAACCGCTAATATCTACAACCACGTCTGGTTTAATATCCAACCACTGTATGTAATGAAAAACTTGTTCTGGTCGCCACTTATCTTGAACCTTTCCATCTTCGTCCTTAGTTTCAATTTTTACCAATCCGCTTAAGAAGCAAGAATGGCTTACTAAATCACTTCCCTTGCCATGATCGATGTGTCTGTCATATATAGAATTGCACAATACAAGTTTGGGTTTATATTTTCTAATTTTTTTAATAATCTCTAATTGATGGGTTTGATCATTGATAAAAAACCCATCCGAAAAACCCAAATTATGTCTGAATTCTACACCAAGAATGGCCGACGCTTTTTCTGATTCACTTTTTCTAGTTTCGACATTGCCTCTAGTTCCTAACTCACCGCGGGTTAAATCGATAATCCCAACCTTTTTTCCTTTACTTATTTCTTTTGCCAAAGTACCACCACAACCAAGTTCAACATCGTCTGGATGGGACCCAAATGCCAATATGTCTAATTTCATTAAAAGTTATTTAGTTAGTTCGCTAGGACTTTTGTTTGATGGGATTTAACCGATTGTAATGCCTGCAAAATATCATTCTTCAAGTCCTTGGCAGATTCTATCCCAACAGAAAATCTTATTAATCCGTTGCTAATGCCCTGTTCGTCTCTTTCTTCTTGTGAAAGAAGTGCATGGGACGTCATATGAGGTGATAACATGGTACTTTCTACCCCTGCTAAACTCATTGAAGACTTAATCAGCTTTAATGATTTTTGAAATTTCATGGCGTCTAAGCTAACATCAAGTTCAAAAGACATCATTCCCCCAAAACCACTCATTTGGGATGCAGCAATTTCATGCTCCGGATGCGTTTCTAAACCAGGATAGTGCACTGCGGCTACTTCATCTAAATCTGATAGAAATCGGGCCAGTTTCATCGCATTTTTATTTTGTGCTTTAACCCGAAGTCCGAGTGTCTTAATGCTTCTTTCTAACATCCAAACCATCATGTCGCTTAGACTTCCTCCAAGATTTTTGGCAACATGCCAAACTTTTTCCATATGCTCATTACTTCCTACAACGGCTCCGGCCAAGATATCACTGTGACCTCCAAGATATTTAGTGGCAGAATGCATCACCAAATCAATTCCCATATCAAGTGGCTTTTGATTGACCGGGCTAGCGAAAGTATTATCTATGGAAGTTATGATATCTCGCTCTTTCGCTAATTGCACAATCTTACGAATATCGGTAATCGTTAAAAGTGGGTTGGAAGGCGTTTCAATATGAATCAATTTTGTGTTCAACTGAATGGCCTTTTTAAAGTCAGCAACTTGGTAGCCATCCGTAAATGTGAATTCGATTCCGTATTTCGGAAATTCTTCCTTTATAAAATTTCTTGTACCTCCATAAAGTGTATTCTGAACCACAATATGGTCACCTTTTTGAAGGAAGGCCAAAAACATGGTGCTTATCGCTGCCATACCTGACCCGAAAATCATCGCTGTTTCTCCATTTTCTAGCGCAGCAATTTTTTTGGACAAATATTCCTGGTTTGGGGTATTAAAATATCTCGGATATCGCTTAACATCAACCTCATCAAATTCATATGAGGTCGACATATATATCGGTGATATTGCACCTTTAAATTGTTCGTCCTTCACTTCCCCAACATGGGTGCAAATTGTGTTTAAACCTAATTTCTTCTTGCTCATAAACCTTAAATTTTAAGTTATCTAATTTACAAATATTAGTTTAGACTTTGGCCGTTCTCCAAGGGTCAAGTTAAACGATAGTATTCGCACATTTGGGTATGCATTTAGTAAAATTGTACTAACTACTAGATTCAATGTAATTTAAGTTTGCTTAATTTGCGTCGGGATAATAAGAGTTGTTTTAATATTTAATGAATTCTCAACAGATATTCTCGGAAGTTAAATGAAAAGCAAAAATAGTTCATACAGTGGCATAGCATTATTGACTGCGGTGTCGGCTTCAATTTGTTGCATTGCTCCAATTCTTGGATTGGTTGCAGGTGCTGGTAGCGTTGCTTCATCATTTAGTTGGCTAGAGCCGTACCGACCATATATCATAGGGATGACCATCGTTATATTAATGTTTGCATGGTACCAACAGCTAAAGCCCAAGCAAGAAATGGATTGTGAATGCGAAGATGACGAAGAAAAAAAATCATTTTTAAAATCGAAAACTTTCCTAACAATCGTTACCATATTCGCGGGACTAATGCTCGCCTTTCCTTCTTACTCAAATATTTTTTATGATGGATCAAAAACTGAAAACATCGCTATAAATCCAGAAAATTTAAAAACCTTGGAAGTTAAGATTAGCGGAATGACTTGCAGTAGTTGTGAGGTTCACATATATCACGCAATCCAAGAATTGCCTGGAATTAAATCTGTAAATGCGTCATACGAAAAAGGTAATGCCGTTGTGAAATTCGACAACAGCAAAACTGATGAGAAAATGATTGCAGAAACCATTAATTCTACTGGTTATAAAGTAATAGATTGAAAAATGGAGACAATACTAGAATCAACCGTTAGCTGTCCTAATTGTGGTAAAAAATCTAAGGAACAAATGCCAACGGACTCCTGCCAATTTTTTTACGAATGTGACAATTGCCACAAAATAATCAGACCTTTAGAAGGTGACTGTTGCGTATTTTGTTCTTTTGGGACCATACCGTGCCCGCCAATCCAAAACAATATGAAATGTTGCTAGGACTTCATAAACTTAAGTTATGTTCTCTATTAAAATGATGGGATTAATTGCATAGACATTTTATAATCCATAAACCTCCGGGATTCCTCAGCCAGTTTATCTACGAAGGAAAACGAAAGTCGAAGAAAAAACTTCTGGGAGAACTTCATGATTTTCCAGAAGGCAGCATGGCTATAGGTCGTTTAGATGAAGATTCTGAAGGACTCTTGCTATTGACCACTGATGGAAAAATGAGTGAATACATTAGAAGTTCTAAAGTTGAAAAGGAATACTTCGTATTGGTCGATGGCGTTATGACGGCCGAGGCAATTTTAAAAATTAAAGAAGGAGTAGAAATTGGGGTGAAAGGTGAAAAATACACAACCAAGCCTTGCGAAGCCAGATTGTTAGATTCTATAGCCTATCCTATTGCCGAAAGGCACGTACGAGACGAAAGACATGGACCAAAAAGTTGGGCATCGATTACGGTAACAGAAGGAAAATTTAGGCAAGTAAGAAAGATGACTGCTGCAGTAGGATTTCCCACATTAAGGTTGGTAAGGGTTAGAATCGGGGAAATTTATTTGGAAATAGAGCAAGCAAAAGTGAAAGAAGTAGAGTCGTTTCTATAGAATCTTTTCAACTTAATATTTATCCGACCTATCATAGGCCCGAATTACGAAGATGGCCCAAATTGCAACGGCAATCGCCACAACTATCGAAAACCATAAAACTATATCATTTGCTTCCATTGCTTACTAATTTGATATAAATCATTATTCCCAGTAAAGTCGGCGCCCATAGACCAATAAACAAAGCATGGGTCTCATTACCAGTTAAAAAGAGATACTCAGCAACAATAATAATTAGAAAACAAAGCAGCAACATTAAACCGTTTGCAGCTCCTAAATTCTTAAAGAAATTTCTGTTATTCATACTCTTGAGGTTAAAGTTAATTATTAAATGTTCTTAAAGGCATGTTAAATTGAATAGTGTCAACTTTAAATTTAATAGTAGTAAAATTATGAAATTATAGACTTCTCGAAGCAAATACTATTCTCAACTCCAGCGTACTGACCATAATTTTCAATCTGTTTATAGCCTTTTGATTTGTAAAGTTCTACCGCTGGGATTTGTCTCTTTCCAGTTTCTAAAACCGTACGTTTATACCCTAATTCAGCTGCCCATTTTTCAAGTTCCGATAGAATAATTGATGAATACCCGTTACCTCGAAAATCCTTCAGCACAAACATTCGCTTGACTTCCATTGAATCTCTATCGAATTCCTTGACAGCACCACAGCCGACTGGATGTCCGCCTTTATAAAGTACCAATGCGTATTTTATGTTTGTAATCTTGTTGTACTGGTCGTAGAATGAATGCTCGTCCCCATCATAATCCGCTAAATCTTGGTCTAGGAAAGCTACTAGAGAAATAAAATCTTGGTCGGTACTAGAGGTACGCTTTACTTCCATATAATCAAACAACCAAGGTTACACATTTTTTGTTTTTAAGAGCGCGTTCTGTTCTTCCATCAATTCTGAAATTTGAGATAATAGCTCAATATCCTTGGGGGTCTTAACCGTTGGGTCCTTGGTATCTTGGGCTCTATTCTTTAATCGGTTCATGAATTTTACCACGATAAAAACCGTAAATCCGATAATCAAAAAATCTAAGGTCGCCTCAATCAAAGCACCATAGCCAATCGCAACCTCTTCATAAACTACATTTCCAGAACCATCGAGAACAGAATCTTTAAGGACAAATCTTCTGTCTTCAAAATTTATTCCGTTAGAAAGCATGGAGAGCGGAGGCATTAGAACCTGCTTAACCAAAACATCGATTACTTTGTTAAAGGCTGCACCGATAATAATACCAATCGCCATATCCATCATATTGCCCTTTACGGCAAACTCCTTAAACTCTTTAAATAAACCCATTTAGAAATTTTTAAAAATGAAAAAATCGGTCTTCCACCGCGGAAGAACCAATTCCTTCAAGTTAAACTGTAATATTATTGTTTTTCGAAATACAGAAAAGAATCTGTATCGTATTGTAGAATAAGCGTACCTCCTGATACCTCATAATCTAACCGGATGGTTTCATCACTTTCATTATAAGCTCTTTCAAACGCGAAAAAAAACTGATTTCCCCAAGCGGTGTCAGAAATATAAGAGCTTCCAAATGATGAAATGATTAAAGTGGTAGACTCAGTGTAGTAAGACCCAGAGAAATCATTCATATCCGTAGAACCTTGAAAATCTTCACCTAAAAAGCGGATAATGATTGGTTCTTCATCGGTCGGTGCTTCTACTGTTCTGGGAATGGATGTGTTTCGATTCTCCTTTAACTCCCAAGTTCCGACCAAACTACCGTCATTAGTAGGTCGTGCGTTGTTGTCGTCATCCTTGTTACATGAGGTGAGAACCACCATAAAGCATAACAAAAGGGATGTAATCTTCAAAAATCTATTCATATTAAAGGTTTTAAAAATTTTTTATAAATTTAAAGATTAACAACAATTATCGTACAACTAATCCTGTAATTATATTAGGTGAAAACTTTAGAATTTATAATCACTTTTTAAAATGAAGACTATACTTTCGATAGGCAAGTATACCCAAAACAGTTATAATCGCTAAAGTGATCGCCATAAATTTAAAACTTACTATCTGATCACCGCTCGCGTAAGAATGCAGACCAGAAAGATAAAAATTAACCCCAAAATAGGTCATCATAATACTTCCAAAAGCTAATATTGAAGCAAGATTAAACCCAAAACGGCTACGTAGACCAGGTACTAATCTCATATGTATTACAAATGCATAAATCATGATACTAATCAGTGCCCAGGTCTCCTTTGGGTCCCAACCCCAATAACGGCCCCAACTTTCATTGGCCCACATACCACCTAAAAAGTTACCAATGGTTAACATTACCAATCCGACGGTTAATGACATTTCGTTAATTACAGTCAATTCCTTGATGTTAAGATCCATTTTAGACTTGTTGTTCTTGGTGGTAAAAATCATCAACAATAATGCGGTTAAACCTAAAATCATTCCTAAGGTGAATGGTCCATAACTCGCAACAATTACTGCTACGTGAATCATTAACCAATAACTATCCAATACCGGTTGAAGATTTGCAATTGCGGGATCCATCCAGTTCCAATGTGCTACCATTAAAATCATGGCGGTTACGAAGGCAGTTGCAGCAATGGTTAAATCACTCCTACGCCCAAAGGCTAACCCAAAGAACATCGTGGCCCATGCAACGTATATCATGGACTCGTAGGCGTCACTCCAAGGTGCATGTCCAGAAATATACCATCTTATGATGAGTCCAGTGGTGTGCAGAATAAAAAGTAGCAATATCGCAACCTTGAATGTGGTGATGGCGATATTAATCCCCTTACTTCGTTCTTTAAAGATCTGGACAATCAACACGATAAATAAAAGCACGCCAGCATACAAATACCAGCTGAACAATTTCTTGAAGATATCGTACTTGTTATAGAGAATTTCCATCTTGATCTTTTCCTCGGAAAGCATTATTTCCGCACCATTCTTTTGCTGGTTACGCTTAAAGCCTTCTAAAAGGCTTTGAGCAGTAGTATAGTCTCCTGTTTGCTTGGCTTTATAAAGTTCGGACAGATAATATTTAAAGCTATTCTGAATAAACTTGCCGTATAGGGAATCATCGATTTTTTCTGATGCTCCTTCCTCAAACTCTATAGGAGAGATCCATTTATTGTTTTCGTCTCCTATAACCGGGAAGATTTTCATGGTCCTTCCACCTAGCGTATTGTATAGAAGATTGACACGTTGGTCGGCTTCCATAAATTCCTTTTGAAAACCATTTGGGACCTGCGCTTTATAAGCTTCATCCAAGTAGGGCCCTAATTTATAAGTACCATCAACCCTTAAAAAATCCGTTAGCGCAGCATATTTCTGATCTTTACCAATCCCTATCATTGCCCTAATTGAATCTGCTTTTTTCGGACTGAGATATATCAACGGAATATTGTACCAAAATAAGGGAGATTCTTGCATGGAAAGCATAACCTGATTTGCATCAAAGTCCTCATAATGGTCTTGCTTGCTCAGTTTCCTAAGCACTTCTGATGAATAGGTATTCATCGGCATCATTCTTCCACTTAAATCCTGAATGACTAATTCTCCAAACTGGTCAGCATGTTCGGTCGGAGTTATGTTTTCGGCAATAATAGAATCTAACTGTTCTTTTGAAGGACGCTCTACCGGAGAATGTTCTTCTTCTACTCCAACTTGACCATTTTGAGAAAATGATGCAAGCGACAGAAATAACAACAATGCCGTTAGCATTTTCGACTTGTTCTTTTTGATTTTGATCAACCTTCGTTTAAGATCGGCAAAGCGGGTATTCTTGTCGAAAAGAATCGCGAGCAGACCAAAATAGAGCATAAAGTATCCGGAATAGGTAATCCAAGAGCCAAGTGCATCGTGATTAACAGAAAGTCTAGTCCCCAACTCATCTGGGTCAAAGCTAGATTGAAAAAATCTATAACCTCTATGGTCCAGAATATTGTTCATGTAAATCCGATAATCGAAATCGCCTTCTTCAGGATCAATGACCGTTACCTTACTTTCATAGGAAGAATATCCGTTCTCAGTACCAGGATATCTTTCTGCAATAAAATCATTCAACTTAATACTAAATGGCAATTCTACTCCTTTGGTGCCATAACCCAAGCTAACGGTAAGTCCTCCTACCTCAACACTCTTCATCGGATTGCTAATGTATTGTCCCCCTAAAATATTTACCATTTTAGAGTCTCCATTGGCATCGACCTTAAATACGAGACCTTCTTCATCTCCTGTTAGGATTTGGGCTTTTTTAACGATATCAAAATTCCCTTTAACCACCGGTTTTGGGAAAACCATTTGCATATTCCCGATTACGTATCTTGAACGCAATCTTAAAGGTTGAAGAGAATCCTTTACCAATTTTCCTTCTGCCATGGTTGCCATGGTCATATAATCTCCTTCGTAGGGAGAATTAATCATCAAACCTTCGGGAGTTTCAGAAATATTTATTGCGCCCTCCACTTCCTTGTTAAGAGAAATAAGAATGTTGTGAATGCTTTCAACTTCACCATCTTTTAGGTAATGGTTATGGGAGCGACCTTCAGACGCTTCAACTATCTTTAAATAACTTTCTCCATTATCGTCAGGAACAATATCTTCTTCGGCCCCAGCCATAAATTTTTGAAGCTCAATGGTAACCGGTTTATTATCGTATTCTGTAGTTATCTTAAAATCATTATCCAATCGGTCCGAAAAATCAACTTTTTCTTGAACCACTCTCCTCTGCATCTCGCCATTAACCATATAATCCCCATCAATATAGGCAGTTACGAAGTTTTCGCGAGAGAGCATCATATTTTCGGTGGCACCTTCCCTAACCAGCAACAGCCCTTCAAACCCAAAATAGCGCGTTACAAAAGCGCCTAGTAAAATAAAAACAAAGGATAGGTGAAGAATCAGCGTTGCCCACATTTTCTTCTTATAAAGTTGATAGCGATAAATATTGCCAGCAAAATTAATAACGAAGAATGCCATAATGGCTTCAAACCACCATGCATTATAGATAATCGTTCTGGTGTAAGGAGTTGGGGATGTATCCATATTCCTATCTAAGAGAGTACCCACGGCCATAGACACGGCAAAAACAATGAATAAAGTAGCGGTAAGTCTGGTAGAAAAAAGAATATTGGAAACTTTCTTTTGAAAAGTCATAAACGCGATATTGAAACTCTAATTAAGCGACTGCAAATTTATGCTATTTAGAGGAGTTAGCTTTGTATTAATTCTGTTAATTTCATTAAAAAATACATATCATCTGAAACCAAATTTTGGCAACTTACCAAAGATGTTAGTTAAGAAGATTTATATAACTTTATGAGGATGACTTTTAAAAAATGCTGCGCTTATTTAATTTAGCCAGATGATATCCGTAGTTCTTATAGGCGCCGGCAAGGTTGCAAAACATTTATTTAAAGCTTTAAATAGAAGCTTAGAAGTATCTGTTAAACAATGGTATAATAGAGATATTTCTGTTATTAATCCATGGAAAAGTAAAGTAGAAATAATAGACGATTTAAATAAACTCCAAGAAGCCGACCTATACATCTTATGCATCAGCGACGACGCCATTGCCAAGATATCTAGAAAACTTCCTTTTAAAAATCGATTTGTTGTTCATACCTCAGGGACCGTAAATGTTCACGATTTAGACAAAAAAAATAGACGCGGGGTATTTTATCCTCTCCAAACTTTTTCTAAGGAAAGTGAAATTAATTTTGAAGAAATTCCTCTTTGTATTGAAGCGATTGATAAAAATGATTATCAGCTTCTAAAAAAATTAGCGCAACATTTAGGATGCAAGTATTATAAAATTTCTACTGAGCAGCGACAAACCTTACATCTTTCTGCGGTATTCGTTAACAATTTTGTTAATCAGCTGTACCGCATCGGTCATGAAATCTGTGAAGAGAAATACATTGAGTTCGAAATATTAAAGCCCTTGATTATGGAGACGGCATCAAAATTAAACGACATGTCTCCTTATCAAGCGCAAACCGGTCCGGCGCTCCGGAATGACAAAAAAACAATCACCAAGCATCTAAAGCTACTAGAAAATAAAGAGCATAAACAGATTTACCAACTATTGACCAAGTCTATAAAGAAAACCCATGGAAGATAAAAGCTATAAAATATCATTGAATAACATCAGCACATTTATTTTCGACGTTGACGGCGTACTAACTGACGGTACTGTAAGTATTGCTACAGATGGTCAGTTAATTAGGACTATGAATATCAAAGATGGGTATGCCATCAAAACAGCATTGTTGAACGGCTATAAGGTCTGTGTGATTTCCGGAGGAGCCAATGAAGGCGTGCGCATTAGGCTGCGTGGGCTCGGAGTGACAGATATTTACCTGGGTGCCCACAACAAAATTGAGCAGTTTGAAGAGTACACTGAACTTTATGAGATTAATCCCGAGAATGTACTTTATATGGGAGACGACATTCCCGACTTTCCTATTATGAAAATAGTTGGTTTGCCGTGCTGCCCGCAAGATGCCGTTCCAGAAATCAAGAGCATTTCAAAATATATATCCCATCGATTAGGTGGAAAAGGAGCCGTTAGGGATGTAATAGAACAGGTTTTAAAGGTCCACGGCAAATGGGATGGTAATTTCAGTGCCAAATACGATTGAGATTCAATATATTTAGACTTTAACTAACTATTAACAAATCTGAATATTTAAATGCTGCCTATCCTCTCCCTCATTCGTTGGAAAAATCTTTTGATGATTATCGCTATTCAAATTATGTTGAAATATGCCCTGCTACAACCTTTTAATGTAGGCATTACTCTTAATTGGTTTGGATTCGCGCTTTTAGTTTTGGCCACGCTCTGCATCGCCTCAGCTGGATATATCATTAATGACATCAATGACGTGGACACAGATACTATAAATGCGCCCGATGACGTAATTGTCGGTAACACCATCAGCGAAAAAACCGCCTATACGCTCTTTATAATATTCAATATTGTCGGCGTAGTCCTTGGCTTTTACTTATCGCACCTAGTTGGGAAAAGCGGATTCTTTGCCATCTTTGTGATAGTTTCTATTTTACTTTATTTGTACGCTACCTATCTAAAACAGATGCTAATTGTAGGTAATCTGTTGGTTGCTGGCCTTGTCGCCTTTACGATATTAATTGTTGGTTTATTCGAATTGTTCCCTGCTATTACAGAAAGCAACTTCCAAACACAACAGACTTTCTTTAGAATAATGCTCGATTATGCCTTCTTTGCTTTTTTGCTTACTCTGGCAAGAGAGGTTGCTAAGGATTTACAGGACTATGAAGGCGATAAGGCTTCAGAACTAAATACGTTAGCTGTGTATGCCGGCAAGGCAAAAGGCACCAAAATATTATTTGTACTGATTTTATTACCCATCGCGGCGGTAACTTATTACATCTTAACTTACTTGTACAAGCAGCAGATTGCAGTTTTCTATTTTCTAATTCTTATCCTTGCTCCCTTAATTTATACGGCTATTAAGTCATTCAACGCAAAAAGAAAAAAGCAATATTCACACATTAGTATTATGTTGAAATTGATAATGGTAACAGGGATCTTTTCCTTATTGATTTTCAAATATATTCTTCTTTAGTGTGCTTAGGGATTTATTAAAAAACCACCGATTGATTCTCGGCTCCAGCTCTCCGCGTCGTCAACTTTTCTTGGAAGAGATGAATATTCCCTTTACAAAAATCGTAAAGGAAGTCGACGAATTATTTCCACCCGACTTGAAACATTCAGAAATAACTGATTATCTCGTAAAACTTAAAGCCGAACCTTTTCTTCAAGAATTAAAAGCCAACGACCTACTATTAACTTGCGATACCATTGTATGGCATCAGAATAAGATGTTAGGGAAACCAAAAGAGCAGAATCAGGCGATAGAGATGTTGACATCATTGAGCGGAAAAACTCATGAAGTGATATCGTCCATCTGCTTTACAAATCCTAAATTTCAAGTGATAAAAAATTCTGTAACCAAGGTCTATTTTGAAGTTTTAACCAATTATGAAATAGAATATTACGTTGATCAATTTAAACCTTTTGATAAAGCCGGTGCTTACGGAATACAAGAATGGATCGGTATGATTGGGATAAGCAAAATCGAGGGTTCTTATGAGAATGTTGTGGGTCTGCCCACAGAACTATTTTATTCAACTTTACAAGAGATTCTTGAACAGGATTAGTAGTCAAATTTCGGCTTAAATAAACTTAGGTAGGTTATATTTGCAGTGTCAATCTCAAATTTGAATAGAATGAATCTACAACACTTGCAAACCGAATTTATATATCTCGGAATCACAATTGTTATTTTATTTATAATCCGTTTCAGCGCGTTCACCGTGATTAGGAAATTAGGAAGGCGCAGCGGTATTAACGAAGCTCGGATTACCTTAATTTGTAGATACACTACATTTCTAATTGTTCTTATTGCTGGAGTCATTACAGCCTTCATATTTGGGGCGGATTTTAGCAGACTCGGACTTATCTTTTCTTCAATATTTGCGGTAGTCGGTATCGGCCTGTTCGCAATATGGTCTATTCTTAGCAATATCACTTCAGGCGTTATTATGTTCTTTTCCTTTCCATATAAGGTTGGGGATAAAATCATGATTCATGATCATGATTTTCCGATTGAGGCGATTATAGAAGATATTCGAGGCTTTCACCTTCACTTAAGAATTGCAAATGGCAACCTCGTTACCTACCCAAATAATCTAATGCTTCAAAAGGCAGTGACGTTGATTGAAAAAGATGCGATTGAAGATTATATGGAAGACCATGAGGATTTGATTTAATATCTAATTTTCCTTAGGTTCTAAATTTCCATATTTTGAAAAGAAATATACTAGGCTTGGATTACTAATAAAGGAATATTATATTGATTTATCATCTGGATAATTTCAGCCTTCATAAAATTTTGGAAAGAATCCTTTTGATGGCTCACCAAAACAATTAAATCAATTGTTTCGAGGTCCTTGGTTTCTAAAATTTGCCTTGACCATTCCTTATCTTTAGTTTTAGAAAACGATAGCAATGCTTGCCAAAACGAGGATGTAATGGAAGTTTGATCCATAGTTTTTACCTCTAATCTTTTCGGGTCAATTTCAATATTGGGCAGCTTTCTTTCCAAAATTTCAGTCTCGATTTCTTTTCGTTTTAAATGCCATATATTCTGACAATCTTTAAAGTTGAATTTTTTTTCCTTTAGTGGTAGTAGCAATACTGGGCAGTGGCTGTAAAAAGCTATGAAGATTACGCGATCACTAAACCAATATCCTCCCGTCTCCTGTAATTTTCTTTTACTCATAACAACCAGGTCATAATCTCCACTAATCTCGGCAATCGTTTCTGAGACGCTTCCCTCGCGCGCTATTAATTTGATATTTTGGGCTATTTTTTTTGCTCTATGTTTTCTGTAAAATTCCACTAACATGCCTTCGATACCCTTGTCATAACTTATTTGACCGAAGTCATACTCTCTATTATATGCGTAAGGTGGGTAGCAGTGTAGTAGTATTAACTCTGTATTTTCAAAAAGTGAAAATGATTGACGTAGCGAATTCGCCGATCCTTCGGAAAATGAAATAGGAATTAAAATCTTTTTAATTTTATTTTCCATAAAGTTAATTTACACTTAGCAACAACGGATTATTGGTTAACTATTAATGGTAAAAGTAAGATAATACTTTTTTGCTGATAATTAGATTGAGGTTGATTACAAAAACATAAAATTGTGATTTCAAAAATTCCCTTAGGGCAATAAACTTTTCCATTTTTCACTTGTTATACACCTAACGTTATTTAGAGATTATTTAGATAGGCTAAGTGAGAAATCGGATATATAAGTTAAAGAAAAATTAAAAAATCGACCAAGGCATATACACTTTGTTATATTTGAGTCTCAACTATGCCTTCTATGAAAATCGTTTACTCTAGTTTTCTTTTCATACTAGTAACTTTCATCACCTTTGCTCAACAACCAAAAAAGCAATCTTCTTCAGAAATTTTTGAATCTATTAAGAAACTGAATTTTCTTGGTTCTGTTTTATACGTAGGTGCGCATCCTGATGACGAAAATACTAGACTTATTTCTTATATGTCTAACGAGGTAAAGGCCAGAACCGCATATCTTTCTATGACCAGGGGTGATGGAGGGCAAAATTTAATAGGACCAGAAATAAGGGAGCTCTTAGGAGTCATAAGGACCCAAGAACTTTTAGCGGCAAGAAGAACTGATGGAGGAGAACAAATATTTACTAGGGCCAATGACTTTGGGTTTTCAAAAAGTCCTGATGAAACACTTCAAATTTGGAATAAGGAGGAAGTTTTAAGCGATGTAGTTTTGGCGATTCGTCAATTTCAACCAGACATCATAATTAACCGCTTTGACCACCGAACTGCTGGTGAAACTCACGGACATCACACCAGTTCTGCCATATTGAGCATGGAAGCATTCGACTTGGCAAATAATCCATCAAGCTTTCCTAATCAACTCAAACGCGCAGACGTTTGGCAGCCAAAACGTCTATTCTTTAATACCTCATGGTGGTTTTACGGTAGCCAAGATGCTTTTGAAAAAGCTGACAAATCCAAACTTTTAGCTTTTGATACGGGCGTTTTCTTCCCTACCACTGGTCTCAGCAATCCAGAAATAGCAGCACTAAGTAGAACAAATCACAAATCCCAAGGTTTTGGAAGTACAGGAAGCCGTGGAGAAGAATTGGAATATATAGAAATTCTTAAAGGTGATTTACCGTCTGATAAAAACAATCTTTTTGATGGGATTGACACTAGCTGGAACCGCGTAAAAGGTGGCGAGCCAATTGGTAAAATTCTAGGTGAAGTACAAGCTGAATTTGATTTTACCAAACCTTCAGCTTCAGTGCCAAAATTGATGAAGGCTTATGCGCTGATCAATAAATTGGAAAACGAGCATTGGAAAGAAGTTAAGCTGAAAGAAATCAAGGAAATCATTACACAGAGCTCGGGAATTTATCTTGAAGCTGTTTCAAGAACTCAGCAAGCGACTAACGACGAATTGATAAAATTAGATTTAGAAGCCATTAATAGAAGTGATTTGGATATCGAATTAGTTTCAATCTCAGAAACCGGCAAGCCCTTGTTGGTAAAGAATTCCAAACTAGAAAACAATATTGTTATAGAGATGAAAGATTCTCTTAGAATTGATAGTAATGTTAAACCATCGACACCATATTGGCTGACGGACAAAGGTACCTTGGGAATGTATAAGGTTAGCGATGCATCACTAATTGGTAAACCTGAAACACCTAGAACCTTCACGGTAGATTTCAATCTAAAAATTGAAGATGAACCTATTACGCTTCAAAGAAATATTTTATATAAAACCAATGATCCTGTAAAAGGAGAAGTTTACAAACCTTTTGAAGTAATACCGATGGCGTCTTCAAGGTTTCTTCAAGAAGTAATAATTTTTAATGATAACGATCAAAAAGAGATTCAGATAGCGATAAAATCTGGAAAAGATAATCTTGAGGGGTATGTTGAATTGAAGCAGCCCGCTAATTGGAAAATCTTCCCTGCTCAGCAGAAATTTGCCATCGAGCACAAAGGGGAAGAACAGATTCTCACCTTTACGGTGATTCCGCCACAAGGTCAGGATGAATCGGTCTTATCGCCTATCGTTCACGTTGGCAACAGAACTTTTGAAAAACAATTAGTGAGCATTGACTACGACCATATTCCATTTCAAACTGTATTACTTCCGTCAGAAACCAAATTGGTGAAAATGGCTATCTCCAAAAGAGGAGATAATATCGCTTACGTTGAAGGCGCTGGTGACGTATTACCAGAGAACTTGAGGAATATTGGTTACAATGTATCCATCTTAAAACCAGAAGAAATCACCCAAAGTAACTTAGAAAGATTTGATGCAGTGGTTATGGGCGTAAGGGCATACAATGTTCTAGAGACGTTAAGATACAAGCAAAATATTCTGTTCGAGTATGTAAAAAATGGGGGGAATATGATTGTACAATATAATACAAGTCGAGACACCAATGTAGACCAATTGGCACCCTATGAGCTCGAACTGTCGAGAGATCGTGTTACCGACGAAAATTCAGAAGTTAGGATTTTGGCACCAAATCATGAAGTTTTAAACTATCCCAACAAAATTACCCAAAAGGATTTCGAAGGCTGGACCCAAGAACGCGGTCTTTATTTTCCGGATAAATGGGGCGCCGAATTTACTCCAATCTTATCTATGAACGATAAGGATGAATCGCCAAAAGATGGGAGTCTCTTAATCGCGAATTATGGAAAAGGTCATTATATCTATACCGGACTGAGTTTCTTTAGAGAATTTCCTGCCGGGGTTTCAGGAGCATATAGATTATTTGCCAATATGCTCTCTTTAGGAAAAAATGAAATATCTTCCCAAAAACAAATAGAAGACTAATTTTTTTGAAAATCGAAAAGCCAAATAAAGAAACCTGGTCCAAGCTCTACTCCATCGTATTGATTGTAAACCTTGTTTACATTTTGGTATTCTACATCTTGATGCAACTATATTGATTTATGGAATTAATTGACTGGATTGTTCTAGCCGTTACCATATTAGCTATAGTGGCTTATGGAACTTACAAAACAAGAGGAAGAAAGGACGTTCAAGATTACGTTAGGGGTGGCAACACCGCTAAATGGTATACTATAGGTCTGTCGGTGATGGCAACCCAAGCAAGTGCCATAACCTTTCTCTCTACTCCCGGGCAAGCATTTCACGATGGGATGGGATTCGTTCAATTTTACTTTGGACTTCCTATAGCGATGATTATAATATGTATCGTTTTTATTCCGCTTTATCACAGACTTAAAGTTTATACAGCATACGAATTTTTGGAAAAGCGATTCGACTTAAAAACGCGAAGTCTTACCGCAATTTTGTTTCTTATTCAGCGAGGACTTTCTGCAGGCATCACTATTTATGCACCGGCCATCATATTGTCGGTAGTATTAAAAGTCAACTTAAATTTGTTAATAATAATCATCGGTTTTCTAGTGATAATTTACACCGTTTCGGGTGGCACAAAGGCAGTAAGTATTACCCAAAAACAACAAATGGGGGTTATTTTTAGTGGAATGATTATCGCTTTTGCCCTTATAATGAGCTATTTGCCAGACGATATAACTTTCACAAAAGCTTTAGAAATTGCCGGAGCAAGTGGCCGAATGAACATTCTTGATTTCTCCTTTGACCCTAACAACCGTTATACCGTTTGGACGGGCATAATCGGGGGAACATTTTTAATGTTATCGTATTTCGGGACAGACCAAAGTCAGGTTCAGCGCTACCTTTCTGGTAAGAATGTTCGTGAGATGAAGTTAGGAATGATTTTTAATGGACTCTTAAAAGTACCGATGCAATTCTTCATATTACTCGTGGGCATTATGGTATTTGTGTTTTATCAATTTAACGAATCACCAATAAATTTTAATCCTGAAGCAAATCAGGTAGCAATGGATTCTCAATATTCTAATGAATATGAAAATCTTCAAGCTGAACAAAAGAAAATCTTCCAAGAGAAAAGAACATTGGTTGAAGGGTTTACGAATAAGGATGACGCTGTTTTTGTAGCTAAATTTAATGAGCTTCAAGCTAAAGATAAGGCAAACCGAGATGCTGCCAAAGAGATTATCGTAATGTCTTCGGACGATAAGTTGCTAAGTGTGGAATCTAATGACAAGGATTATGTGTTTATACATTTTATCTTAAGCCGCTTACCAAATGGGTTGATAGGTCTGTTGTTGGCGGTTATTTTATGTGCTGCCATGTCGAGTAGCGCTTCAGAATTAAACGCTCTAGCCTCCACTACCTCATTAGATATCTACAAGAGAAACTTTGCACAGGATAAAACGCAAGAACATTACGTCAGGGCAACAAAGTTCTTCACTCTCGCTTGGGGGATAATGGCGATCATGATTGCCTGTATAGCCTATTTAGCGGAAAATTTAATTGAGCTCGTTAATATAATCGGTTCTATTTTTTACGGGAATGTTCTAGGAATTTTTCTGTTGGCATTTTTCTTTAGGTCTTTAAAAGGTTCTGCTGTTTTTAGTGGCGCCATACTCACCCAAATAATCGTGATTATTTTATTTGTATTATCACGTTATGAAATCATTCAATTACCTTATTTATGGCTAAATTTAATCGGCTGTATTTTGGTAATGCTCATTGCTCACTTACTCAACCCTCTCTTTCCTGCCGATAAAAACGCAGTGATTGTAGAGGAATAACTCACTGAAATTTTGAAAAACAATAAAAGAATTATACGATGGGGAATCATGGGCCTCGGAAAGATTGCTCACAAATTTGCCCAAGATCTGCAAAAAACTGATGGATGCGAGCTTTATGCAGTAGCCTCAAGGACTTTAACTAACGCTGAAACTTTCTCGAAAGACTTCAAACTTTATAACGCTTACGGCGACTACAAGAGTCTTTCCGAAGATCCAAATGTAGATGCAATTTATATCGCAACTCCACATGTTTGCCATCTAAAGGATGCCTTAATGTGCTTAGAAAATAAGAAAGCAGTGCTGTGCGAAAAGCCGATGGGCGTTAATTCAATGGATGTTAATACCATGGTTTCTGTCGCAGAAGGCAATGACACCCTTTTGATGGAAGCACTCTGGACCAGATTTTTACCTCATTATAATTTTATTATAGATGAATTGAAAACAGGCAAATTTGGAAATATAGAATCCATTGAAGCCGACTTTGGCTTCAAAGCCGATTTTGATCCGGAAGGAAGACTGTTTAATAAAGAACTGGGCGGAGGAAGTTTACTAGACATAGGAATTTATCCAATATTTTTTGCGCTCTCTATTTTGGGTGAACCTGATGATATCGAAGCTTCCGCAACTTATTTTGAAACCAATGTAGATTCTTCCGTAGACATGACTTTTTCTTATCCTGATAATGTAAGAGCGAAGTTAGCTTGTACGTTGTTAGAAAACACGCCCACTACAGCTAAAATTGTCGCAGAAAATGGAACTATAAAATTAAATACCAGATTCCATGAACCCACTTCTGTTGAAATTACCTTAAATGGCAAAACAGAAATACACGATTTCTCTACCGATGCCTTCGGCTATACATATGAAATTGCTCACTTTAATCAGCTTATAAGAGACGGAAAGACCGAAAGTCCTGAAATGAGTTTTGAATATAGCAAAACCTTGAGTGAAACGATGGATAAGGTCAAGGAGAGAATCGGATTGGAATATTGAAGATTATAAACCACTCTAATTATCTATACGTGTTGGTTTTCTGTTTAAATCAGAATTCAAAGAGTTAATAATCGATATCTCAATTATGTCGAAAATCGTAAATTTGATAAAACTTTTAATATCAAATGTTGCTAGACGCAAATAATCCCGGGTCTTTATTTATAACCTTAGTTATTGTATTTATAGCGATTCTGCTTAGATACTTTATGGCGGCAGGACTTTTCTATTATTACTATTACGTCCGGGGTAAAAATAGATTCGAAGCAATGCGTCTTGGTAGAGGCTGGAAGAAAAATCAGCTTAGAAAAGAGATTATATGGAGTATGAGGTCTTCAATTATATTTGCTATTGCTGGCGGATTGATCTATTGGATGTGGCAAAATGGTTATACCGCCATTTATCTAGAACTATCTGAATATCCTCTTTGGTATTTACCGCTTAGCTTTATAATCATCGCTTTTATTCACGAAACCTATTACTACTGGGTTCACCGCTGGATGCATAAACCAAAGGTGTTTAGAAAAGTACACAAAGTTCACCACGATAGCTTTACTCCTTCTCCATGGACGTCCTTTTCGTTTCATCCATGGGAAAGTATTTTAGAAGCGGTGATTTTACCGTTGATTTTGATTGTATTGCCAATAAACATTTATATTCTTGGCGTTTATTTGGTATTTATGACCATAAGCAGCGTCATCAATCATTTGGATATTGAAATTTATCCACAATGGTTTCAAGATTCTAAATTTGGAAAGGGATTTATCGGAGCAACCCATCATCATTTTCATCATGAGGAATACAATACCAACTTCGGTCTTTACTTCACTTTCTGGGACCGTTGGATGAATACAGAAAGTAAAACATAAAAATGTCTAGGACCAATGATATTATAGTACAAGGGCTATTATGGGATGAAAAATCATCCTTCGCACGTGGGCCTGCACTGGCTCCCCCGTTAATAAGAAAGGCCTTGAATAGTGGCTCGATGAATTTGTTTTCGGAAAAAGGAATCTCGGTAGACAGAGATAAGATTAAGGATTTAGGCGATTTTAATATAACAGATTATTTTGATATAGAGAAGATCACACAAGAAAACCTGAAGCAAGGCTCGAAATTGCTGAGTCTAGGTGGTGATCATTCCATTACCTATCCACTTATTAAGGCGCTTAGTAATCAATACGAGACAATTGACATTCTACACTTCGACGCTCATGCGGATCTTTATGATGAGTATGAAGGAGATAAGTATTCGCATGCATGTCCATTTGCTAGGATAATGGAATCCGGCCATGTAAATCGATTGGTACAAATAGGGGTTAGAACTTTAAACCCGCACCAAAGGGAACAAGCCGAAAAGTTTAATGTTGAAATCTGCGCAGCTGCTGCCTCCAATTTCTTCTCAATCGAACCGTTTGCAACACCCTTATATATTTCTCTCGATTTGGATGCATTTGATCCTGCTTTTGCACCAGGAGTTTCGCATTTAGAATCAGGTGGATTAACTCCAAGAGAAGTAATATCCATAATCCAAAAGTTGAAAGCGAACGTTATTGGAGCGGATATAGTAGAATTTAATCCCAACAACGACGTCAACAACCTTACGGCATACCTAGCAGCAAAATTGTATAAGGAACTAATAGCGAAAATGGTATAAAAAAAGCGCAACTTTCGTTGCGCTTGAAATTTTAGTTTTTCACTAGATTACATTGCTCCCCATTCTTTAAGAGAGTCTTCATTCATTTTAACGTAATCCATGTTGTTCGCAGCTTTAGAAGCGGCTAAAGATTTCTTAGCTGTTTCAATTGCCTTATCTTTTTTTCCAGCTTTAGCATAAATAAGAGATTGTTGTCTCAGTTGATAAAACGCTGGCTCCGGAGTCATTTCCATTGCTTTGTCCATCCACTTTTCAGCTTTTGCGATGTCTTTATTTGCATCCATGTAATAAACCGCAGCAGCATAATAATCTCCTGCCGATGGACCATTCATGACTTTTTCTATTGAAGAAGTAACCATTTTATCGGTCATTGTAGTAATTTTTACTGGTACATATGCATTCTCCCACATCATACCTAGAATAGCTGAATCATTAGTTAAATTGTCTAATGAAATAGTGAAGGTTTCAACATTCATAGGAAGCTTTGTTACATCCGCGGTTACTTTAGCAGCAACTTTAGATTCATCCCATTCTGCTGGTGCGCCCCAATTTTCAGTGTCAGTATAGAAGTATACATCCCATTTAGTTTGACCTGGTTTGGTAAAAATCGCGTAAGTCCCAGCTTTCACAGTTGAGCCGCCAATCATCACATCGTCTCCAAAAGTAATCATGGTGTTTTGGTTAGCGCCTGTTCTCCAGATTTTATCGTAAGGAACTAAATTGCCCATTACCGTTCTACCCTTCATACTAGGTCTAGAATATTTAATGGTTACATCCGTTAGACCTACCTTTTGCTCCATTTCTGCCGTTGGGCTGGCAGCTGGCGTGTTGATTTGAGCAATTCCTGTAAAGCTCATAGCAACTATGGCCGTAAATAATAAAATTTTCTTCATGTTAATTATAGTTTGATGTTATTGTTTTTAGTGAATGTAAAAATACTTATTTGTACTACAAATCACTGTTAATAAAAGCTTAAATAAAAACTGTAACGCTATATATAATAGGGCTTTCAGCGCCTACGTTAAATTTTGTTTAATTTAAGTTTTAAAAGGTTAAACAATTGTACCTTTATACAAAATTCTACATTATGGAAGATAAAAAATCAATTACTAAACAATTCATAATCAAGAACTTTATGGATTATGTCCTTGTCCACGGCCAGCAACCTCCCACCGTTTATTCTTTCGCTAAAGAGAATCACTTTGAGGAAGCCGAATTTTATACTTTTTATGGTTCTTTTGATGCAGTTGAAAAAGATATATTCAATAGTATGTTTGTTTGTACCATGGCCGTCTTAACCACTAGTGAAGATTATCTTAAATACGACGCGAGAACTAAGTTGCTCAGTTTCTATTATACCTTTTTTGAAAACCTAACCGCTAATAGAAGTTATGTGATGCAAGCTCTTAAGAAAGACAAAGGGAAAAAGCTTTATACAACTGATGCCTTAAACGGAATGAAAAAGGAATTTAAGTTGTTTATTAATTCCTTGAATATCGAAAAGATTGAACTTCAAAATGCCAATCTCGATAAATTTCAGGATAAATCAATGTCGGAGTCAGCTTGGATTCAACTGCTTTTGACCATCAAATTTTGGATGGATGATGAATCACCAAATTTTGAAAAGACTGATATTTTTATCGAAAAATCCATCAACACTACGTTCGACTTCTTGGACGTTGCTCCTGTAAAAAGTCTGATTGATTTCGGAAAGTTTATCTGGAAAGAAAAAATTAGAATGTAATTCCCTTTTATGAAAACAATTGATAAGATTCCTGTTTCAAAAATCCAACGTGCAACCAAACTTGTTTCTACCGGCGCAAAAGTTGGCGTAAATTACTTAAAGTATTACGGAGACCGTTTGATGACCGATGAGATTGGTGCTAAGGACAGACTTAACCAAAATAATGCTGACGACATTTACGACAGTCTTAAGCAGTTAAAGGGCAGCGCACTAAAGGTAGCTCAGATGCTGAGTATGGAAAAGAGCATCATGCCACAAGCATACGTCGAAAAATTTTCTCTCGCCCAATTCTCAGTGCCACCACTCTCCCCTCCTCTCGTTATAAAAACATTTAAAAAATATTTCGGCAAACATCCTAACGAGATTTTCGATTATTTTAATGCTACTTCTGTAAATGCTGCAAGTATAGGTCAAGTGCATATTGCAGAAAAGGATGGTAAAAAACTGGCCGTAAAAATTCAATATCCAGGCGTTGCTCAAAGTATATCCTCAGATTTAGCATTGGTTAAGCCAATTGCGATGAGCATGTTTAATTTAAAAGGCGGAGATTCGGATAAATATTTTAAGGAAGTAGAGAATAAATTAATTGAAGAGACAGATTACTATTTGGAGTTGGCCCAGAGTATGGCGGTCGTAAAAGCATGTTCTAATATTCCCAATCTTCAATTTCCCAAGTATTATGAAAATCTTTCAAATGAAAGAATCATTACGATGGATTATATGTTCGGCAAACATCTTTCCGAATTAAACACTGCTACTCTCGCTCCTGAAACTGCCACCATCTTAGGTCAGGCTTTATGGGATTTCTATATGTTTCAAATTCATAAATTAAGAAAGGTACACGCCGATCCACATCCTGGTAATTTCTTAATATCAGAAGACAATAAGCTAATCGCTTTGGATTTTGGTTGTATGAAAGAGATACCGGATTCTTTTTACGTGCCCTATTTTGAAATGACCGAAAAAAAATACTCCAAAGACCAAAATAACTTTAAAAATACGCTCACGAAATTAGAGATCCTAAGGGCGGATGATACGCCAGAAGAAGTAGAATTTTTTACAGAAATCTTTAGTGAGATGTTAGAATTGTTTACAAAACCATTTCAAACCGAAACCTTTGATTTTGCAGACCCAAGCTTTTTCGACAAGATTCGAGAAATGGCAGAGAAATATTCAAACAGTACCGAGTTAAGAAAAATGAACGCCAATCGCGGTTCCAAACATTTTATTTACATCAACCGAACGTTTTTTGGACTTTATAATCTCATGTTCGATTTAAAAGCAACAAATATAAAAATCAATAATTACCTTAACATATAATGGCTTTTTTTAGTTATAAAGATATCGAAGATTTAGATTTCCTCTATCGGATTAATTTAATAAACAGCTGCTCAGGCTTTAAGTCTGCTAACCTAATCGGTACAACTTCCAAAAACGGAAATTCTAATTTGGCGATTTTCAGTTCGGTTACTCATCTTGGATCAAACCCTCCATTATTAGGATTTTTTCTGCGCCCGACCGAAGTTCCTAGACACACTTTCGACAATATTAATGCTACCGGTTGCTATACCATAAATCACATCCATCAAGATATTATAGAGCAAGCCCATCATACTTCGGCTAAATATGACGACGAAATTTCAGAATTTGAAGTCACTGGTCTCGAAGAGGAATACAAGGATAATTTCCTTGCTCCATTTGTAAAGGGCTGTTCGGTGCAATTGGCGATGCATTATGAAGACTCTTATCATATAAGACAAAACGACGTGATGCTAATTGTTGGCAGTATTCATGGTTTATATATTAAAGATGAAATTTTGCAGAAAGATGGATTTGTAGATTTGGCCAAAGCCAATATCGTATCTATAAATGGATTGGATGGCTATATTGAAACAGGTTTAATTGAACGCCTTGCCTACCAACGACCAAAATCTCAAAAAGCTTGAAAATCCTAGTAACCGGAGCCACCGGATATATTGGTAAAAGATTGATTCCTCTATTAATCAACGAAGGGCACCACATCGTTTGTACGGTTAGGGATTTAATGAGAATCGATACCGCCTACCAAGATGAAGAATCAGTAAGTTATGTTCAGGCCGATTTCTTGGATCCGGAAACTTTAGAAAGCATTCCAAAAGACATTGATGTTGCGTATTATTTGATTCATTCTATGTCCAATACTTCTAAAGACTTCTTTGAACTTGAAAAAAATTGTGCCTTAAATTTTAAGAACTACTTTGAAACAACCGAGGTTAAGCAGGTTATTTATTTAAGCGGAATATCCAACGATGAGCATCTTTCTAAACATCTTAAATCCCGTAAAAATGTTGAAGATGCATTGAAATCGGATAAATATGCCTTAACCATATTTAAAGCAGGAATCATCGTAGGTTCTGGTTCTTCTTCTTTTGAAATCATCCGCGATCTGGTCGAAAAATTGCCGGTGATGATTGCGCCTAAATGGCTTAATACCAGAACGCAACCTCTCGCCGTAAGAGACGTTCTGAGTTTTCTCAATAAGGCTAAAGGAAAACAAGAACTTTATAATAGGAGTTACGACATATTTGGTCCGGAAATCCTCACCTACAAGCAAATGCTTTTAAGGTTTGCAGAGATTCGTGGATTAAAAAGATATATCCTTACGGTCCCAATAATGACGCCAAAATTGTCTTCTTATTGGTTATATTTTGTCACTTCCACTTCCTATAAATTAGCCTCGAATTTGGTTGATAGTATGGGTGTACAAATTGTTGGTAGAAAAAGTGACATCAATAAGATTTTGGATATTGACCCTCTAACCTACGAAGAAGCGGTCACTCTGGCCTTTGAGAAAATTGAACAAAACAGTATTGTTTCTAGCTGGAAGGATTCTTTCGTTAGCAGCGGTAGACTTAAAAATGACCTTCATAAATATATAAATGTACCTAAATACGGCTGCTTTAAGGATTATAAGGAGCGTAAAGTTATTGATTTAGACAAAACGGTAAATAAAATATGGTCTATTGGTGGATCCAATGGCTGGTATTATGGTAATTCACTTTGGAAAATCAGGGGATATTTAGATAAACTTGTTGGCGGTATAGGATTAAGACGCGGACGCACGCATCCATCACAGTTAGATGCAGGTGATTCATTGGACTTTTGGCGCGTTATTTTTTCTGATAAGAAGCAAAAAAAATTACTCCTTTATGCTGAAATGAGATTACCAGGTGAAGCTTGGCTCGAATTTAAAATTGAAGATAATATCCTTAAACAGACAGCAACTTTTAGACCAAGGGGTTTAGCCGGAAGACTTTACTGGTATAGTGTTTTACCATTTCATGGGTTTATCTTTAAGGGAATGATCAATGAACTTGTAAAGGAATAATGCGAGATGCCAAAAACACTTCGATTAATTCTTGGCGACCAGTTAAATAGTAAACATTCTTGGTTTAAAAAAGTAGACGAGAACATGCTGTATTGTATGTTCGAGATGCGTCAAGAAACCGATTACGTTGTCCATCACATCCAGAAAGTGATTGGCTTTTTTGCCGCGATGAGACTATTTTCTTCAGACTTAAAAGCATCCGGTCACAACATTATCTATTATAAGATTACTTCCAAAAACAACACCCAATCTCTTATTAATAATCTTCAAGATTTAATCGAAAGACATAAGATTTCACATTTTGAATTTATTCAACCAGACGAATATAGATTGGATAAGCAGTTAGAAAAATTCAGCCAAGAGTTAAAAATTTCAACCAAAACAAACAGTTCCGAACATTTCTATACCGAACGTGACGAAGTGAAGGATTTTTTCCAAGGAAAAAAGCAATTTATTATGGAGAGCTTTTACCGCCATATGCGTATAAAGCATGATGTTTTGGTGCATGCTGAACAACCCGAAGGCGGTACGTGGAATTACGATAAGAGCAATCGCAAGAAATGGAAAGGAGAAACTAAAGTTCCTAGCTATAAATATTTCAACAATAAGGTCGATGACGTTCTTGGAGATATTTATATGTCTGGTATCAAAACGATGGGAAATTTTGATACTAAAACTTTTTCCTATCCTATTACAAGGCTTCAGGCGCTGGTTCAACTAAAGTTTTTTTGCGAAAATCTACTCGTTCATTTTGGTGACTTTCAAGATGCTTTGCATACAGATGAAGTTTATCTTTTTCATTCGCGATTATCCTTTGCTCTAAATTTGAAACTAATTTCCCCAAAGGATGTTATTATAACTGTTCTCAATTATTATAGACAATTTGGAGATGATATCCACATTTCACAAGTTGAAGGCTTTGTAAGACAAATTCTTGGATGGCGAGAATATATGCGAGGGATGTATTGGATGATGATGCCAGACTTTAAATCCGATAACTTTTTAGAAAACGCAACTCCCCTACCTAACTTTTTTTGGTCTGGCGAAACTAAAATGAATTGCTTAAAAAATGCTATAAACAACTCTCTCGACAATGGTTATGCCCACCATATACAAAGATTAATGATTACTGGTAATTTTGCACTTCTGATTAATTCTGACCCAAACGACGTTGACGCGTGGTATTTGGGGATCTACGTAGACGCTGTAGAATGGGTACAATTACCAAATACCAGAGGCATGAGCCAATTTGCGGATGGTGGAAAAATAGCGACCAAACCTTATGTTTCTTCGGGTTCTTACATCAATAAAATGAGCAACTATTGTAATGGCTGCCATTATAACGTCAAGGAGAAAATTACCAAAACCGCCTGTCCCTTCAATTCTCTTTATTGGAATTTTTTAGATGACAAAAGAGAATTTCTAAAAGACAACCATAGAATGAGTATGATGTTTAGTTTGCTAGATAACATTCCGGCTTCTAAACTTGAGGCCATAAAAATAAGAGCCCAAGAGATTATTACAAATCCAGATAACTTTTAATGTTAATTTTTGTTTAACAAAAATCAATTATCGTTAAACATTTTATATATTTATGAAATATTAAAATGGAGATTTGCTTTTAGATACAACATATTTTAGTAAGGAAAATAAGGAGCTCATTTTGGAGTTGGTAGGAAAGCCTATTTCGTTTTTTCAAAAGATTAAAATGGGTGGTATCGGCTCCAAACGTTTAATGATTCAAGAGGTGAGTCAAGATTTTCAGAATTTAGTGAATAGGGTTTCGGACATCAATTATGCCAATATAGAGATTAGACCCGCCGGTATTTTGGTGATGATAAATAAGGGTCTAAGGAATTTTACTTGGGTGATTCCCTTTTATCAGCTTTCATTTTATAATACTTCCAATGTGAGCATTCATGCTCAAGGCAAGTTTATAAGGTTTCGAAGAAATAAAAATCATACAGAGAACAAGAAATTTTTTCAGAAAATGATGTCCCATAAGATAGAGTTTGAAAAAGATAGTCGAATAGATGGCTCTTATGATTACCATCTAACGAGACGATAATGAAACATAGATTAATAGCAATCCTGTAATGGGAAAAGATATGTGAAAAGGAAAGAGTTATGAAAAAGAAGATTGTGATTATTGGAGGTAGCAAAGGAATCGGTAAAGCTATAGCTGAGGAATTGGTTACCTCCAATTTCATTACCAACCTAAGTAGAACTAAACCTGATTTTTCACATGAAAATCTAAAACATATTCAGTGCGATATTGTTAACGATGAATTACCAGAAATCGACGAATTAGATACACTTATTTATTGTCCGGGATCTATCAACTTAAAACCAATTAGCCGACTTAGCCTAGACGATTTCAAAAACGATTTTGAAATCAATATGCTTGGAGCAGTTAGAGCTATTCAAAAATATATCGATGTTTTAAAAAAATCTGATTCTGCCTCCGTCCTGCTTTTTAGCACAGTAGCAGCAAAATTAGGGATGCCTTTTCACGCGAGCGTAGCTGCAGCGAAATCTGCCGTAGAAGGATTAACCAAGTCTTTAGGCGCCGAATTTGCTAACAGCATAAGATTTAATGCCATTGCTCCAACGGTTACCAATACCGAACTTGCCTCCAAACTTTTAAGGAATGATAAGATGATTGAGAGCATCAAAGAACGACATCCTCTAAAAACGATTTTGCAACCTGCAGATGTTGCAGGATTAGCGACATTTTTAATCTCGGATAAAGCCTCTAAAATTTCAGGACAAGTGTTTGAATTGGATTGTGGGATTGTTAACTTTAAAATCTAGTAAAAGATGAAATATGAACCAATCACCACAAGTTCTAGTAATAATACAAAATCCACTCAAAAGTGAATTACCTACCCAATCGTTTTATGAGATCGAGATAAACGATATTAACGGAGACAAAATAGATTTATATAATTTTAGGGGCAAACATATTTTAGTAGTAAATGTCGCAACCCAATGTGGCCTAAGAAAACAATACCATGCTTTGCAGAAATTGCATATGAACCATCTTAAGAATCTACAGGTTATTGGGGTGCCGTGTAATCAGTTTTTAAATCAGGAACCAGGAACTAACCAGGAGATTTCTGATGTATGCAAAGACAAATATGACATTAGTTTTCTTCTGACAGAAAAGATTAATGTAAAGGGCCGAGAAATGCATCCAATGTATAAATGGTTGACCGATAAAGAAATCAATGGAAGATTAACTTCTGAAGTGATTTGGAACTTTCAAAAATATCTTCTGGGACAGAATGGTTCATTGATAGATTACTTCTATCCGTTAACAAGTCCAAATAGTAAAAAGATTCTCCAATATATAGAATAAGCTTCAATTTTTTTAAGAACCTTATTTCACTATTAACTAATTAGTTACAGCGTTTTACATTTTTAAATTCAAAAATCTTTCAAGCTCTTTAAAGGCACTATGAAAATTTATCATTTACACAAAAAACAAAATCTACCGATTAGCCTCGACATAGCATGGGACTTTTTATCTGACCCGAAAAATCTAAAAACCATTACTCCCGATTATATGGGATTTCACATCTTGAGTGGAGCAGATAGAGAAATGTTTGAAGGACAAATTATTCAATATATCGTAACCCCTTTACTGGGCATAAAAACCAAATGGGTAACGGAGATTACGCATATTAAGGATAAGGAATATTTTGTGGATGAGCAACGTTTTGGGCCTTATGCATTATGGCATCATAAGCATTTTTTAAAGGCTATTGAAGGAGGCGTTGAAATGGAAGATATTGTAGATTATAAAATACCAATGGGAATTCTAGGACAAATGGTGCATCCCATTCTTGTAAAACCAAAGCTTCAAGAGATTTTTGATTACCGTACCAAGAAGCTGGAAGAATTATTCGGTAAGTATTAAAAACGGTTTTTTGATGAGTAAAGAAATTTGCATTTTTTGGTTCCGAAGAGATTTAAGATTAGATGACAATGTCGGATTCTATAATGCGTTAAAGGATTTTGAAGTAGTAATTCCAATTTTCATATTCGACAAAGAGATTTTGGATGAATTGCCCGAAGATGATGCGCGGGTCACTTTCATTTTTGATGAACTTCAAAAGATGAGAAATATTCTTCAAAATGAAGAAGATAGCAGTCTTGCCATGTACTATGGGAAACCGCAAGAAATATTTAAACGACTCATCCAGGATTACCAGATAAAAGCGGTTTACACCAATCACGATTACGAGCCATATGCTAGAGAACGTGACAAACAAATAGCCGATTTCTTAGAGAAAGAGAGTATTGAATTTAAAACTTTTAAAGATCAAGTTATTTTTGAAAAGGATGAGGTTGTAAAGAAGGATGGGAATCCATATGTGGTTTATACGCCATATATGATGACTTGGAAGGATAATTTTTCAGAAGAAAAAGATTTGGAAATCTTTTATACCAATTCCTACCGCAAGAATTTAATTAAAAACACCAGATTACCGAATGTTTCATTAAGTGATATGAGCTTCCAAATTTCTTCGCAATCCATCAAAGATTATACCGTCACTCCTACCCTTATTCAAGAATATCAAAAGACTCGAAATTTCCCCGCACAAGAATCAACTTCACATTTAGGTCCTCATTTAAGATTTGGTACCGTGAGTGTAAGGAAGATGATGAAAAAAGCGATTTCAGAAAAGAACGAGATTTTTTGGCAAGAATTGATTTGGAGAGAATTTTTCATGCAGATTCTATGGCATTTTCCAGAGACGGTTAATAATAGCTACAAGTCTAAATATGACCGGATAAAATGGCGAAATGATGAGAAGGAATTCAAAATGTGGTGTGAGGGTAAAACCGGTTATCCATTAGTTGATGCGGGGATGCGTCAACTTAACGAAAGCGGATTTATGCATAATAGGGTAAGAATGCTAGCTGGGAGTTTTCTGTGCAAGCATTTACTAATCGATTGGCGATGGGGAGAAGCTTATTTTGCTGAAAAGCTTCATGATTACGAAATGTCTAGTAACGTCGGTAATTGGCAATGGGTAGCAGGTAGTGGTGTTGACGCAGCTCCATACTTTAGGATTTTTAATCCTACCACCCAAATTGAAAAATTTGATAAGGACTATAAATACATCAAACATTGGGTTAAAGAATTCGGGACAGAAAAGTATCCAGAGAAAATGGTTGATCATAAGGAAGCTCGAGAGCGTGCTCTAAATGTATATAAGGAAGCTGTAAATTAACTTTTTATTAGTTTCATAATTCTAACCGCTACTTACCTTTAGTTTATAAATCAAAATTAGTCAATACATGGAAACAAAAGATATAGCCGAGAAATGGGCGAGTATGTGTAAAGAAGGTAAAAACCTTGATTTTATAAATGAATATTATTCGGACAACGTTTCGAGTAGAGAAATGCCAGGCATGTCTAATGAAGTTACTACTGGCAAACAAAACGTCTGGAACAAGAATAAGGAATGGTTAGAAAGCGTGGAAGAAGTTCACGATGAATATATTGGCGACCCGGTTGTCGCTGACAAGCATTTTACCTCTAAGATGGTTTATGATGTAACTTTCAAGAAAAGAGGACGGCAAAAATTAGAAGAAATAGGTGTTTACCAAGTTGAAAATGGTAAAATAGCAAGCGAACAATTTTTTTACAGCATGTAAAATAAAATGCAAATAAAAAAGCCTCCTTTCGGAGGCTTTTATTTTTTTAGTTGTTCCAGACAAAATTATCTAGCGATACGGTGTATAGTTTTTTAACCGAATCGTAAGTTATACTGTAAGAGGTTGGATAGTAACCAGAAATCGCATAATCCTGTGGTTGAAAAATCGGTGTACTTTCAGGAAAACTTTTTCCAAGGAAATAATCTCTAGTAATCATCGCTTCTTGAAATATGAAATCTCCGTCATAAGAACCAAATATATAAGTCTTGTCAAAAATATTTCCTGGTATAAGTTCATCTGCCGCACCACTTAACCAATGTTTTCCCATTTGTGGAACATAGCCATCAGTAGGAAAATAAGTCATAGGAACGTATTGATCTGCAGGAATTACCGCTGCCATTTTTGCATTTGTCATCATCATTTGTTCCTCTTCGGTAATCCAGTAAAAGTGAATGTCGAAATGCGGGATTGCATAAAGAAAATCTGGTTCGTGCCCCATAGGATTCCAACCAAGAGCAATATGATCTATCACTAAATCATTTGCCTTATTATGAAGCGGCAACATTAACTCAAATGATTCTGAACCAAGTTTGCTAAGGGCTTTTTCAGAAAACACTAAGGCTATCTGACTTGGCACACCATCTTTTGTTAGCGTAACCGAAGACCTTACTACACCGTTGCCCATAGGTTGGGTTGGGCCATAAAACTGTTGACCAACATCTGCTTTCTTAAGGTCGGTCTGGTTTTTAGAATTAAGTTGCTGAGAATCTGAAATATTTTCTGGTTCGCAACTGATAATAAAAGTTGAAATCATTGCTATAAGAATCAACTTTAAGTTTAAGAGGGTTTTTAATTTTAGTAACATGGATTAAAGAATTTAGAACTTGATTGTTTTGAATTATTAGAAATGAAATGTGCGATCTATCCTTTAAGGATAGTGGTCATAGTGAATGTTATATTCCGTAGTACTTTTTAATGCTATATTCATTGATTATAGAATTAATTGTCAAGAAAAAAACTATCAATCAAACATCGGTTTGAAAAATTGAAAGACTTCTCCGTAAAACAGTAAAGACTTTAATTAAAAAATTTCAGTAATATCTAGTGAGGAACTGGTTATAGATTTCGGAAGTGAGGAAATTTACCGAACAGATAACTATTATAAATGTACAAATTTTGATAGTTGCAAATTTCAAATTCGTAAAAAAATTTTTTTTAAGGTGATTTTGAATTAAAGAAATCAAGATACATTTAATCTTTTATTAAAAGATGGTATCTTTCTTTTTCAAAAAATAACCATTATGAAACAACTATTTACTTTTTTGTCCTTTTCGCTGATTTTCTGTTCGGCAATTAGTCAAAACAAAATGAATTCAACCAAAAAAGCCGTGATCGCCTCGGTAGAAAAACATGAGCAAAATCTCATTGGACTCAGCGATAAAATATGGGAACTTGCCGAAACAGCTTTTGAAGAAACTGAATCCTCTAAAGTTCTTTCAGACTATGCCGAGAAACAAGGTTTCACCGTAGAGAGAGGTGTCGCCGAAATTCCGACAGCTTTTGTAGCAACCTACGGAAGTGGAAGCCCAGTCATTAGTATATTAGGGGAATTTGATGCATTACCCGGTTTATCTCAAAACGCTACTCCGACAAAAGACCCAATGAGGGAAGGTGAAGCCGGTCACGGCTGTGGTCATAATCTTTTTGGCGCGGCTAGCCTAGGAGCAGCAATCGCAATCAAAGAACAAATTGAAGCCGGAAAATTAAAAGGAACCGTTAAATTCTTCGGCACTCCAAGCGAAGAAAAATACTTCGGTAAAATTTGGATGGTAAGAGCCGGTCTGTGGGATGATGTAGACGTCAACGTAAGTTGGCATCCAGCCGCAGAAATTAATGCGGACGTACAAAGTACACTTGCCTTAGTAGATTTTAAGATTGAATTCTACGGACAGGCCGCTCATGCGTCTGCAGATCCATGGAATGGAAGAAGCGCTTCTGATGCATTAGAATTATATACCACTGGGGTTAATTATTACCGAGAGCATGTGAAACCTACGGTAAGAATGCATTATCATATTCAAGATGGTGGACAAGTGGTAAATGTAGTTCCGGATTACTCTCGACTTTGGATGAGGGTTAGGGACAGCAACAGAGCTGGTATGGTACCAGTTTATGAAAGATTAAAAGAAATGGCAGAAGGCGCCGCAATTTTGGCCGATGTTGATTACAAAGTCAGTTTAATTTCCGGTATCTATGAAACATTGGTTAATCGTGAAGGCGGAAAGATTATGCAAAAGAACTTAGAAATACTCGGGCCAATTGAATACACCCCGGAAGAAGAAGCATTTGGTAAAAAAATTCAAGAATCAACCGGTAAAGAACAAGTTGGGATGGATGCAAAAATTTATCCCCTTCAAGAGACAATGGAAAGCCCTGATGGTGGATCAACCGATGTTGGTGATGTTAGCTGGAATGTTGCGAATATTAATTTAGGTGTAACAGTCGCTCCAAAAGATACGCCTTGGCATTCTTGGGCGGTAGTGGCTTGTGGCGGAATGAGCATTGGTCACAAAGGAATGGTCTATGCCGCCAAAGCAATGGCAATGACAATGACCGACCTATTTGAAAATCCAGAGTTGGTTAATAAGGTGAAGGCAGAATACAAAGAACGCAAAGGTGCAGAAGTTTATGAACCGATGATTCCGGAAGGCCCACCACCAGTTAATGAAGTTGGTAATTAAAGCTTCAAAAATTAAAAACGCTCACTTTTAAAGTGAGCGTTTTCTATTATCTCTATTTTCTCTTTTAAAAAGAGCGTTAACTAACTAATAAACTTAAGAGATAAAGGATATTTTGGTATTTCACCATTACTTGCTTTTATAGCATTTATAACCGGAAATATTATTGAAACAACTGCAATGGCCAAAAGGCCTAAAATTCCGAGTCCTAATAACAGGATTAGCGGAATACAAAAAAGAGCATATACTAAAATACTTAATTGAAAGTTCACGATTTGCTTGCCGTGGGCATCCATTTCGTATACCTTATCTTTTTGGGTAAGCCATAATACCAATGGAATGATTAAACTTCCGAAGCCAGTTACCAAAGTTATTAATTGGCTTAAATGGGTCATTACGATCAGTTGTTTATCTTCTCTCATGGTTTCTTTGATTGATGGTTACTTGTTTGACGCTGAGAAAGTTTAAATGTTACAAACATCTTAATACTTTTACAATGCTTGCCTCAAATTAGAATTCAAACTAGGAGAAGTTAAGCGCTTAAATCTTCTTTCATCCTTTAGATTATCAAAAAAGTGATAAATGCTATCCTTCACCAATTTAGGCTGCAGCTCAGTAGAATCTAAATATTTATAAACGCTATCCTTCATCTTTAAGGCATTGTAAACTTTTGCAATGCTGTAGTGTTTATAATCGTAATCGGGCATTTTATGCATAGTTTCTATTGTGGCGTATGCCTTTAGGGTGTCCCCTATTTTTGCATAGGCGTAACCTAGAGAACCAAGATTGGTACTATCTATTGCCGAAATTCTAATAAGTGGCAACAATGCTTCGTTATAATTTCTTTGTACCAGATAAAGCTTCGTAGTCTGCCTATCCATCTCAACGGGATCGACTTCGGTTAGTAATTTGTTTATGTTGGCCAATAATTTAGAAGCTACATCATACTCTCTGTTTAATATCAATGCCGAAACATATGCATTAGCAGTTTCAAAGTTTAGGGGATCTAATTGATAGGCCAATTTATTTTGAAGCATTTGCTTTTTGGGCTGATTGGATTTACGGTAGTATTCTGCCAATTCTAATCTCGTTGCTACATCATTCGGCGCTAGTTCTAAAGCTTTAGTGAGCGAAGTCTGCGCTTTTTCAAGGTCGTCTTGAAGATTATAAATGGTGCCTCTAACCGTAAAAATATGGGCTAACTGATCATTGATGTTCTCTGCCCTTTCTAAATAGAGCAAAGCTAATTTCTCAACATCCTCTACAGCAGATTCATTAAACTTTACTTTATTAACCGTAGATCTCGCAATCTCCGCAAACGCTTCAGCATAAGCAGTATCTAATCTTATAGCCTTACTGTACTCTTCAATACTATTTTTATTACCTAGAGCGGTTCCTTTATCAGCTTCATGTCTACCTTTTACAAACCAATCGTAAGCTTCAATATTAGAAGTTGGGACGCCAACGACATTTTGCATATCATCAAAGCTCAATTTCAACCTTAAGGCATCAACAATTTCTTTTGAAATCTCTGCCTCAATTACCATTATACTTTTATAATCATCATTATAGGTGTTTTGCCAAATAACCTTTCCTGACTGAACCTCAATTAAATCTGCCGAAATCCTTATTTTATCTCCGAACCTATGACTCTTTCCTCTTAAAATAAAAGCTACTCCCAGTTCTTTGGCAACTTCTTTATTATCCTTTGTCAGTCCGGTATATTGCATGGTTGTAAAACTAGAAATAACATACAGATCCTCTAAAAGTGAAAGATTATGCAATAAGTCCTTGGTGATTGCCTCACTGGTTAATTTGGATTCGTCGGTATTTCCAAGATCATCAAAAGGTAGAATTACAATGGAATAATCATCTATAACCGGTTCGCTAGCCAACACATTTAAATATGCAAAAAAAGCAGAAGCCACGATTAAAGTGGTTAGTGAAATGAAGATATGAGTAACGTTAGACTTTTTCTTGACCTTCGTGGTTGTATCAATATCCTTTATTTCGGCTTTAATCTCGTCTGGTTCTGGCACCACCAGTTCCTCATCGGTAATAGCAAATAATTGCGCGTCCTCTGCAAATCCTTCAATTTCATAGATTTCTAGGAAATCAGCATGAATATCTGTGTTATCCCTGATTAAACGGTTTACTTTTGAAGTAATAAGAACACTTCCCGATTTTGATTTGTCCGCAATTTTAGCGGTAAGATCAATCGACTTTCCTTTTGGAGCATTTTTTAAAATCCTTACCCTACCCTGATTCACTACAACTTTTACAGAAATTGAAGGAGGTTTTAAAAACCGTTGTTGAATGTTTACTGCAAAATCTATGGCATCGGCGGGGTTTTCAAAAAGGGCTATAACAACTCCTAACTGATCTTCATAGATTTCTGCTCCGGAATCTTGACCAATTTCTCTAATAACCCTGATGTGACGAGAATTTATGGCAGTCGCCATTTCCTTATCGTTTAAAACAGAATCATCAAAACCCTCAATCCTTGAAACTACGATAGTTGTAACCTTGCCTCTTTTTATCACTTAATTTTACAATTAATAGAATATAAAATTAGGCAAATAATCTGGGGTACATAATGTCTAAAAAATCTTTAAAGTTGAAAAGATTTAGGAACAAAAAAAAGGCAAGCTAACGCTTACCTTTTTTATAAGGTATAAATGTGGTTTAGTTCTTTATCAATTTAAGAAAAGCATTTCCATTTTCAGTTTTAACTTTTGCGAAATAAAGCCCATTAGTTAAAGAATTTGAAGGAATTGAAACTGTTGTTGAATTTACCTTTAGGTTCATCACATTCTTTCCTAAGACGTCCATTAAAGACACAGATTGAATCTGAATGTTAGAAGTTTTAATGTTCAATTAGGTACGTGAGGGATAAGTCGTATCTATGTTAATTAATAATTGAGTAAACTTTTACATAATCGACAATGAACTCTTGTGGAAAAATATAATCATCTACTTCGGGACCTCCGAAATTTCCGCCGACCGCCAAATTTAAAATGATATAAAAAGGCTTGTTGAAAGGCCAAGTATTTTCATTTTTCTCTTCAGGTGAAAAATCATAAACCATTTTACTATCGATATAGAATTTTATAGAATCTGACGTCCAATCAGCTTTGTAGATATGAAATCCATCTTCTATAGTCTCGTCGGTGATAATATTTGTATTCTTGGATTGCCCATGACTATCCTGTGTGTGTAAGGTGGTATGGATTTGATGTGGATTCTTTCCAACATATTCCATGATATCGATTTCGCCAGTTTTAGGCCATCCCACTTCCTCGATATCTGCACCAAGCATCCAAATTGCCGGCCAAATACCTTTACCGGTCGCCAGTTTGGCGCGGACTTCTATTGTTCCGTATTGAAATTCAAATTTGTCCTTGGTATTTATTTTTGAAGAATGGTATGTTGATGAATCCTTTGTTGCGGTGATAATAAGATTACCGTCTTTTAGGGCAGCACTTTCTTTAGTATATATCTGACGTTCATTATTTCCCCAGCCACATAGATTTGGGCAACCGTCTCCCAACTCATAATTCCAATTACTCTCGTTTAATTTAGAACCGTCAAAATTCTCTTCCCAAAGCAATTCACCTTGACTTTGACAACTAGTTGTCAATGAAAATAAGATGATTAAGGAAAGATAGATTTTTTTCATTTTAATTCGAATTCGGTTTGTAAACTAGCTTTGGAGCTTCCTCCTAAAAATAATTGGAATTTGCCTGGCTCAATGACAAAATCCCCACGATTATTATAAAATCCGAGTTCTTTTTCGGTTAATTTAAACTCTAAGGTTCTCTTTTCATTAGGCTGAAGGTTAACAAGTTCAAAACCTTTAAGCTCTTTAACCGGTCTAGTTACACTCGCAAATAAATCGCGGATATAAAGTTGGGCGATTTCTTTCCCTGAGACCTCTCCAGTATTTTGTAAATCCACCGTAACCGTAATTTCATTACCGTTTTGCTCTGAAATTTGCAAGTTTGAATATTCAAAATTTGTATAGCTTAATCCATAACCAAAAGGATATAGCGGCTCGTTAGATTCATCTGAATAATGTGACCAAAACACTAAATTCTGACCGGGATTGGTAGGCCGGCCTGTGTTTTTATAATTATAGTAGATAGGAATTTGTCCTACGCTCTTCGGAAAGGTCATCGGTAGCTTTCCGCTTGGATTATAATCTCCATATAACACTTGTGCAATGGCATTTCCACTTTGTGAGCCTAAATGCCAAACTTCTAAAATTGCAGGAATATTTTCTTGAGCCCAGTTAATCGCTAATGGTCGACCGTTAGATAACACCAAAACCACATTTTTATTCACCTTAAAAACGGCTTCCAAAAGTTGTTGCTGAACGCCAGGAAGGTCTAAAGAAGTTCTGCTCCTAGCTTCACCCGTTTGTAAACCATGTTCACCCAAAACCATTAGTACCACATCGGCATCTTTAGCCATAGTTACAGCTGCTGCAATTTCTGTAGTATCAGTCGTATTAATTCCAAGCTCATAGATAAATTGAGCATCAGAAGTTGCTAAATCTGGTCCTTTACTATACAATAATTCATTATCACTTCCATAATTGGTCAATCCTTCCCATAATGAAACAGCCGAATCTTCATCAGCCGCAAGTCTCCAACTTCCTAGAGGACTGGTTTTATCCTTAGCAAGCGCGCCGATTACCGCAATTTTTTGAGCGGTCTTCTTAAGCGGTAAAAGATTGTTTTCATTCTTTAAGAGAACAATGGATTTCTTAGCGATATCTATCATATCGGCATCATAGGACTTATTGCCGATCACTTCCCTTTCACGAGCTTCATCACAATATCTATAAGGGTCATCAAAAAGACCTAATTCATATTTCACCCTAAGAATCCTTCTAGCAGAATCCGTTATCAATGATTCTTCAACTTTACCGTCTTTAACTAATCGGGCTAAATGATTAACGTACATATTAGATTCCATATCCATATCCGAGCCCGCAAGAGCAGCCAATTCTGAAGCTTGTGAAGCGTCTCGAGCGTAACCATGGGCAATCATTTCTCCTATTGAACCCCAATCTGAAACTACAAAACCCTTATAGTTCCATTTCTCTTTAAGAATGTCCCTTTGTAAATAAGCATTTCCTGTAGCAGGGATTCCATTTAATTCATTAAAGGAATTCATGAACGTTTTAACGTCTGCCTCAACCGAAGCTCTAAATGGCGGAAAGATGATATTATATAGTGTAGAAGTTCCTACATCTACAGTATTATAATCTTTGCCAGATTCAGAAAAACCATATCCAGCAAAGTGTTTTGCACACGCAGCAATAGTAGAAGGCGAACTTAAATCGTCACCTTGAAAACCTCTAATTCTAGCTTTGGCGATCAATGAACCCAAATATGGATCTTCACCTGCGCCTTCCATCACTCTACCCCATCTTGCATCTCTTGAGATGTCAACCATTGGTGCAAACGTCCAGTTGATGCCTGCCGCAGATGCTTCTAAAGCCGCTATTTCGGAGGACCTTCTAATAGCTTCTAAATCCCAGCTGGCCGATTCTGCCAAGGGTATGGGACTTATTGTTTTATATCCATGGATAACGTCAAAGCCTATTATTAATGGAATACCAAGTCTAGTTTCCTCTACCCCAATTTTCTGAACTGCTCTTACATTTTCAACCCCCTGAACGTTCAGCATTGAACCCACAAGGCCTTTCCTTAAATTATCGTATTTAGCCGCTGCATCGCCGTCATTTGGAACAGGGCCGGTAACATCCCAAAATCCATTGTATTGATTCATCTGCCCAATTTTCTCTTCCAAAGTCATTTTAGAAAGTAAACTTTCTACTTTGATATCAATTGAATCCTTCGATTGGGATTCTGAGGATATGGGAGTTTGGGAAAATGACAAATTGGCCATTGAGATTAAAACGATTATTAAATAAAACAGATTCTTGTTTTTAGCTTTTATATTCATGGACTAATGGTATAAGTTTTAATAATTATTCTGAAATGTTTAGTTGATAAAAGCTTAATCAAGCGTTCCACCATAATTACTTCCCATAAAAACTTCATATTTAAATAGAAATAATTTTTAATGGACAGCATTCTAAAGGAAGTGGTTTAAACTTTTAACATTTAGGCGAAAATTAGTAAATTTTTTGGCCAGTTGAAGGCTTTCTTTATTTGCATAGCATCGCTACGGAGAGAAAGAAAGACAAGATATGGACGAAAAGGTGCAATTTTTTAGCGAATGTTAAAAGTTTAAATCACTTCAATGGGAGTATTTAATAATTCAATATCAAAATAAAAATATAATTCTAGCTTTCCAGATTGATTGATTTATTGATATTACTTGATTAGATTTTGACATTTATCGATTCTATTTTTGCTGCCGCTATAGTGACATATAAAGTGGTATCTTAATTTTACATACTACTTAAGAAGGCCTAGAAACAGTAGACTATAGAATATGTGTTTTCTTAAGCAATTAAGCAAAGTAGATATAGATTCCTATAACAACCACTATAATTGCGATTCCAACAGATTTTACATGCTTCCAAGGTTCAATATCTACTTGTTTGGTATATTCTTGAACGTAAGGTGTTGCTCTTGGTTTCCACTTACCGATTGCCAACATAATTAGTACGTTCAAAACAAATAATATAGCCATAACATCTAGGAAATGCGGATATGCCGCGGCTTCTATTGCAGCCAATTCTACACTATCCGTTACGCCATTGGCAGTAGCTTCGCTAACTGCTTGCGCTTTAAAATAAGGTTGTAACCCAAACTGACTTATAATGTAAAGTAAAGATCCAGAAATTACCCCAACTTTCGCCGCGATAGCCGGAACATATTTAGTGGTGTAGCCTACAACAATTATGGTTAAAATAGGAATACTATAAATACCATTAACTTCTTGAAGATAATCGAACAAACTACCTGCATCTGCAATTAGCGGAGCGATGAACATCGCTGCAAACGCTAAGACAATTCCGAAGGTCTTACCATAACGAACAATTGTTCTTTCATCCGCATTTTTATTGATGTGCTGTTTGTAAATATCGATCCCGAACAAGGTTACAGAACTGTTAAGCACACTGTTAAAGGAACTTAGAATTGCACCGAAAATTACTGCAGCAAAAAAGCCTAACAGATAACCCGGAAGAACCCTATTAACCAAGGATGGGTAAGCTAAATCGACGTTGTCTAAATTGCCTTCAAACATATGGTAAGCAATTATACCTGGAAGCACTACGATTAACGGACCTAATATCTTTATAAATGAAGCTAACATAAGCCCCTTCTGCCCTTCCTTTAGGTTCTTGGCTGCCAATGCACGTTGAATAATCTGTTGGTTAGTACCCCAATAGAATAATTGCACTAACATCATTCCCGTAAATAAGGTATGAAAAGGAACTGGGCTAGTTTCGCTTCCCATGGACTGGAATTTCTCTGGATTGGTATCCATCAAGGTCGAAAGTCCGTCAAAAAGATTCCCGTCGCCAATAATCAAAAGACCAAAAACCGGAATCAATATTCCACCAATTAAAAGTCCGATGGCATTGATTGTATCTGATACGGCAACCGCCTTAAGTCCACCAAAAACTGCATAAATAGAACCTATAATTCCAATTCCCCAGACACAGATAGTGATGGCAGATTCATTTGAAACATCCAATAATTCGGGAACATTAAACATTCCGCTCAAAGCCACTGAGCCAGAATATAGGATTATTGGCAACAACACCACCACGTAACCGGTTAAAAACAAGGCAGAGGTTATGGTTTTAGTAGTAATATCGTAACGTTCTGCTAAAAACTGAGGCACCGTAGTTAGCCCACCTTTAAGATATCTTGGTAAAAGAAAAATTGCGGTAACAACAATGGCAATTGCGGCCAAGGTTTCCCATGCCATCACGGATAGACCGTTAGCAAAAGCACTTCCATTTAAACCAACAATTTGCTCTGTAGATAAGTTAGTTAATAATAATGAACCGGCAATAACTCCTGCAGTTAGGCTTCTTCCACCTAAGAAATATCCATCGGATGTAGATTCATCTGTACTGCGTGTAGCGAAATAGGCAATTACGGCCACAAGTAATGTAAAACCGACAAAGGAAAGTATTGCAATCATAGTTAGTTAGTTAATTAAGTGAATACGCTCACTAAAATATGGAATTATCAGAAAGGAACGTTACAATTGTCGGAGAAATAAGGTTTCTTCTTCCTTAATTGAAATTCGATGTTACAGATAAAGGTAGAAGGTCACTAGGCCGATGAAATTTCATAATTGGTTCTGGATCGGGTATCCATTTTAAACTCTCGGCTCACTTGTGTCATTCGACCTTAGATGTAGATCCATTTGAGGGAAGGGAATAGTAATGTTATTCTCCTTGAATTTTTTATAGATTATCCTCCGTATGTCACTTTTTACCTTACTGATCCTAAAAATATTACGACTAAAAAAAAGGACTTGAAAATCAAGGGAAGAATTACCGAAATTCACCAATCTGGCCTCTGTCGCCTCTCTGTCGATATTCTCTGGATGTTCAAATGCACTTTCTTCCAATATCTTAAGCACAAGGTCAATATCGCAGTCGTAGGAGGTACCCACTTCTACCTTAAAACGTATTTTTTCTGATTGATGACTCCAATTGATGACTTTATTTGTGGTAATTAAGGAATTAGGAATAATGATGGAAATATCATCTGTATTAAGGCCCTTAGAGGTCCTTAATCCAATGTGTTGTATCTTTACAACGCCGCTATCAATTTCCAAAACATCATCTACCCTAATAGAGCGTTCTGAAAGTAGGATAATGCCAGAAATTATATCATTAAAGGTCTGCTGTAGGCCTAAACCTATTCCCACTAGGAGCGCGGCAGAACCTGCAATCAATACCGTTATTTTTACCCCCAAGGCCTCCAGTACCAGACCAATGGCAATAACCCAGATTACGTATTTAACAATTTGAAATAAGGCATAAGAGTTGCCGGCACTTATTTTCCTTAATCGCCGCTTACTGAATAATGTTCGTTTTAAGCCATATAAAACCAATTTAGTAATTAGCAGAATCAAAAATATGAGCATTATAGTGGATACGCTTATAACATAATCTCCAACTCTCAAAAGCTCGAATTCCAAAACAGTGCTAAAATCTTCCATGCTGTTTATAATTTAATGGATCTTTACAATTCCTTTATCCCTCCAGATTAAAAAACCATTGTTCTGCCCTAATTATCCCTTCCCTGAGCGCCTTCTCTTGATCAAACTCCCCTGTTTCCATAAGCTGGTTGGCTATTTCGATAGCCTTTTTTCTCAGCATTGGATTTAAATCCTCTAAGTCACTTTTAAAATCCTCGAACATCCAGTTCATTTCCGGTTTTTATTTAAAGGTAAAAAACTCTGAACGAAATATTATTTCTAAAGCCGTTCTTTGTATTAAATAAAAAAAGTGAATGAGATAACCATAAAATGTATTGACGATTATTTGTTCTTAAATAAATATTATCTTTTGCCCTTTCGCAATTTGCGAAGTATCATCCTCAATTTATATAAATATCCAATTAAACTTTCAATATGAAAATTGTAGTTCTATCGCAAAATCCTCATCTCTATTCGACAAAACGATTGATTGAAGCAGGTAAGAAGAAGGGTCATGAAATGCAGATTATTGATCACTCTAAATGTGATCTTATCATCGAAAAAAGAAAACCGGGATTAATTTACCAAGGCAAGGAAGTAGAACAAGTAGATGGTGTAATCCCTAGGATTGGCGCATCAATAACATTCTATGGTACTGCGGTAGTTCGTCAATTTGAAATGATGAAAGTATTTACAGCAGTAGAATCTCAGGCTTTAGTTAGATCTAGGGATAAACTAAGAAGTCTTCAGGTTTTATCTCGTGCCGGATTGGGTTTGCCTAAAACAGTTTTCAGCAATTATTCTAGAAATGTGAGTGCTATTATTGATAAAGCAGGAGGAGCGCCTGTAGTGATTAAGCTTTTGGAAGGAACTCAAGGGCTAGGTGTGGTTTTAGCTGACAATCAGAATTCGGCGGAATCTATTCTTGAAGCTTTTAATGGATTGCAAGCAAGAGTAATCGTTCAAGAATTTATTAAGGAAGCTAAAGGTGCTGATATTAGGGCTTTCGTTATAGATGGCCATGTTGTAGGTGCAATGAAAAGACAAGGTAAAGAAGGGGAGTTTAGATCCAATTTGCACCGCGGGGGTTCTGCTAGTTTAATCGAATTATCCGATGCTGAAGAAACTGCTGTCATTAAAGCCGCTAAGGCAATGGGATTAGGTATTGCAGGGGTCGACCTTTTGCAGTCTGCTAGAGGCCCATTAATATTAGAGGTGAACTCTTCTCCTGGCTTAGAGGGGATTGAAGCTGCAACCGGTAAGGATATCGCTTCCTTAATTATTAAATATGTAGAAAGGAATGTAGATTAGGATATGGTTGTTGGTTTTTGGTTTTTGGTTTTATATAAAAACTCTTAATTCAAAACTCATAACTCTTATCTCATAACTCTTAACTCACAACTCTTAACTCTTAACTCTTAACTCTTAACTCTCAACTCATAACTCTTAACTCACAACTCTTAACTCTTAACTCACAACTCTTAACTCTTAACTCTTAACTCTTAACTCTTAACCCTTAACTTATTACTCATTATTCAAAACTAGTCCAACTTTAACATTACCAAGACTGGCAGATGATCTGAAGGATAGTGTAAATCCTTGGAATCGCTGAGCACTGCATATTTTTGCACGGTCACTCTAGAATTTACAAAAATATAATCGAGGCGCCGGCTTACGGGTTTGTCGAATTCAAAATTATTAAAAGTCCCAATTGGTCCAAAAGGTTCTGCTTTGGAAATCTCCTTAGAATCTTTCAATTGGGATTTTATATATTTAATACTTTCTGAATCTTCTTCCAAATTAAAATCGCCGGTAAGGATTACTGGCAGGTTTTCAACATTGATTTCGTTTATTTTTTTAATTATCAGTTTCGAACTGTTCTTTCTTGCTTCTACCCCAATATGATCAAAATGGGTATTAAATACGTAAAAGGTTGAATGGTTTTGCAAATCTTCAAACTTGACATAAGTACAGACCCGATTGCAGGCGGCATCCCAGCCCATAGAAACCTTATCTGGTGTTTCTGATAACCAAAAAGTGGAAGAAACCAATACTTTAAATTTGTTCTTTTTGTAGAAAATAGCCGAATATTCCCCGAGGTCCTGTCCATCATCCCTCCCCACTCCAACAAAACCATAATTAGGTAAAAGGCTATCCATTTCTTTCATCTGATTTGGCATTGCCTCTTGAACTCCAAAAATATCAGGTTCGTAAAAATTGAGTTGACCAATAAACATAGGCTTCCTGTTGGTCCAACTGTTTTCGCCTTCAATCGGATAGTCTAGTTTAATGTTATAGGTCATGACCGATAATTCTTGTGCAGTCGTAGCAAAGGTTATCAACATCAATAAGATTGATATATTTTTCATCTTGTTGAATTTCTTTTGTTAAAAATATAAGATTTTAAACTTCAAATTAAAAATTATAGAAAAAGCTCTCACCACCTTTGTTTAGAAATTTCTTTAGAAGTTAGGATTGAAAAACGTTGAATTTATCAACCCTAAATTCATTTTCCTCATTCTATCGGCTTCCCTCTTAATTTTTCAAATTGCTTATAGGCGTTCTTAACCTTTTCTGTATCGGCTTGTTCGAATTCTTTATCCGTCACCTTATATTCTTTTTGAAGTGAATCTAAAGTCACCTTTAATTTCGCCTGAATGTCTCCATAACTTGCAGAATCATAAAGATTAGTCAATTCTTGGGGATCGCTCTTCAAATCATAGAGTTCCCATTGATCAATATCATCATAAACATGAATCAACTTATACCGATCAGTACGGACGCCGTACATTTTCTTAACCATATGAAATGCTGGGTAATCGTAGTAATGGTAGTATATGGCATTTCTAAAATCCTGATCATTAACTTTTCCTTCTAGTAAGGGACGCAAAGATTTTCCTTGCATATCTTTTGGAATTGGCAGACCTGCGTAATCTAAAAAAGTTTCTGCAAAATCTAAATTTTGGGTTAGCGCTTCGATGACCTTCCCTTTTTTAATTTTAGGCGGATACATTATCAACAAAGGCATTCTAAGAGACTCTTCGTACATATACCGTTTATCGAACCAACCTTTTTCGCCCAAAAAGAATCCTTGGTCAGAGGTATACACTACGATTGTATTATCGGTTAATCCATTTTCATCGAGATAATCAAGAACTTTCCCAACACCCTCGTCTACTGCTGCGATGGTTGAAAGATATTCATGCAGATAACGTTGACCTTTCCATTTTGCCAACTCCTCACCATGCAAGTTTAAATCATAAAAAGCATCGTTTTTGGGCAAATATGCGCTGTCCCAAATTGCTCTTTGTTCCTTAGTCATTCTTTCAAAGTCGGTCTTCCATGGATTATGCGCCAATTCTGTACTACCTTTCTTAACGGACATTTTTAAGTCATGACCTTCGTACATATCTTTATAAATAGTCTGCAGCTGATCTTTTGAAGATTGTGAACCCGTATGATCTGTAAAATATGAGTCGGGTAAGGGAAATTCTATTGAATCATATTTATTTAAATGTCTAAGTGCTGGCATCCAGTTTCTGTGAGGAGCTTTATGTTGAAGCATCAACAGAAATGGTTTGCCCGTATCCTTGACGCTTTTTAAAAAATCGATGCCCTTTTCGGTAATAATATCGGTAGAATATCCTTCAATTCTCGTTGAATCAATCTTTTGAGCCGATTCATTTAAGGTTATAAAATCTGGATTATAATAATTACCCTGATCATTAAGGATGCTCCAATAATCAAACCCTTGAGGTTCACCATATAAATGCCATTTCCCAATCATCGCAGTATTGTAACCCCCTTGTTGTAAAATTTTTGGGAAAGTCTGCTGATCTCCGTTGAACTTATCCCCGTTCATTCTAAAACCATTGATATGGCTGTGCTTACCAGTGAGTATTACTGCTCTGCTTGGCCCACAAATAGAATTTGTACAAAAGTTTTTATTGAAGATTGCACCATTAATTGCAATCCTATCAATATTTGGGGTTGGTGCTAGCTTACTAATAGGATGACCATAAGCACTGATTGCTTGAAAGGCGTGGTCATCAGCCATTATGAAAAGAATATTAGGAGGTGATGATTTTTCAGGCTCGTTATTATTGGAAGTTTCTTCCTTACAGGAAAAAACAGATAACACAACAATTAAACAGAGCAGAAATTTCATTCTATTTAGTTTTAATGACTTTAGTCTGAATTATATTATCTTCCTTGACTGTTCGATCAAAGAAGGCCAGGATTTGATCAAGATTATTAATCGGTATCCCAGAAATTTCATGCATACCCCCTTCAACTACATTAAAATAGTAGGACATTTTTAAATCCTTTAATCTCTTGGCGATGGTGGAAGATCCGTCTAAAAACAAATAACCCTTATCACTCGGTTTGCAATAATGATGTGGCGCTGTAGCAAACGGAACCAGATTGTCTTCAGTCCCGTGGAACATTACAGTTGGCACTGCGTTTTCAGCAGTTATGTAATCTGCATTCACCATAGCACCGGCTAATGAAAATAGACCCGCAAATTTTACCCCAGAATAGTCATCAAGATTATCTATAAAATATTCTCGCATATAAACGGCGTCCAAAACAACTTCAGCACCAGCACTGCTACCTCCAGCGATGATCCTTTCTCTATCAATATGATATTTTTCAGCATTCTGCATTAGATATTTTGCAGCATCCATATAATCGATCACGCCTTGTTTAAAAGTTTCAATCTTTTCTTCTCTGCTGCATTCACAGCTGAATTGGGTTTTGGTGCCTTTTCTCAATAGTCTATACGATATCGATACTACTGCGTAACCTTGAGAGTTAAATTGTTCTGCCATTTTCACTAAATCACCACCTCCTCTAGAGCCACCAGAAAATCCTCCGCCGTGGATCCATAAAAGTGTGGGGAGTTTTTCGTTTGCTTTAATATTCTTAGGCAAATAAACATCTAGGCCCAAAGTGTCATTACCTTTTATAGCATAGGTAACGGTTTCTATATTTTGGGCATTGAGGCCAAAAGTTAAGAAGGAAAGAAATATATGAAGATTGAGTTTCATGTTAAGATTCTTTTAATTTGAAAGATTTCAAGATAAATCAAAAATCAGATCATAATCAAGAATTTTTAAAAAATTGAATTTGACATTATCCATGAATTAGCTTGAAACTAGATAACTAAGGCTGAATTAGTCTAATCTAATTTATTCCTTCAAATTGAACTCAACCATAGATTTTGCATTAGAGTCAGTGCCAACAAAAACCTGAAACTCTCCAGGTTCAGCAATAAAATCGAGATTATAGTTGTAAAATTTAAGATCGTCAACACTCAATTTAAAAGTGATTTTTTTAGTTTCGCCTTTTTTGATTTCAACCTTTTGAAATCCCTTAAGTTCCCTTACAGGCCTGGTTACAGAGCCCACGACATCACGAATATAAAGCTGAACGACTTCTTTTCCATCAAAATTCCCGGTATTGCTCACATCTACATTAACCTCAATTGTTCCGTCCATGCTCATTTCTTTAGAACTTAAAATAAGATTGCTATACGTAAATTTGGTATAACTGAGTCCGTAACCAAATGGAAATAATGGCTCATTTCTGACGTCTAAATAATTAGATCTAAATTTTTCAAAATTGCCCTCACTGTTTCCTAATGGGCGACCAGTATTTTTATGATTATAATAAATTGGAATCTGTCCTACATTACGAGGAAAGGTGGCGGTAAGCTTTCCGGATGGATTAACATCACCAAAAAGAACTTGGGCTATCGCAGTACCAGCTTCACTTCCGGGAAACCAAACGTTTAAAATTGCTGGCACCGTTTCATTTTCATCTACCAAAACTAAAGGACGGCCTGCGAAAAGAACTAAAACCACTGGCTTTCCGGTTTTAAGGAGCTCGTTTAATAGTTCCTTTTGTGCTTCGGGTATGTTTAAATTAGTTCGGCTACTGCTCTCTCCACTCATTTCGGCGGTTTCTCCCATGGCTGCAATAATAATATCAGAATTTCTAGCTAATTCGATAGCTTCATTCCTTAACTGATCATCATTTTTATTTGATCTGGGGATTTCTTTTCCAAACAGTGTCGCTCTCTTTTCAAATTCTAAATCATAATCAACATTACTTCCTTTGGCGTAGGTAACTTGGGCAGAATTGCCTAGATATTTCTTAAGTCCCGCCAAAACAGAAATAGACCTGTCTTGAACTGTTGCAACACTCCAAGTACCTGCCATGTTCACCGGTGTATCTCCCAACGGACCTATTAATGCGATCTTACCAGTTTTTTTAAGTGGAAGAGTTTGATTTTCATTCTTCAACAATACCATAGATTCAGTTGAAACTTTTGTCGCAAATTCTCTATTGCTTTCTGTGAAAATTTCAGATTTCGCTCGGTCGCTGTCGCAGTATTTATAAGGGTCATCAAAAAGCCCAAGTTCATACTTTGAAGTTAAAATTCGCTTCACTGCTTCATCAATCTGTGCCATGGTAATTTTTCCTTCATCTAAGGATTTACTAAGAGTAGTAAGAAGACCTTCTCCTACCATATCCATATCTACTCCGGCATTTAATGCCATTGCCGAAACGGTTTGAATATCGCCAACTCCATGGGCAATCATTTCATTGATTCCCGTATAATCGCTCACTACGAATCCATCGAACTTCCACTGATCTCTCAGCAAGTCAGTGAGTAGCCACTTATTACCAGTCGCAGGTACTCCATCGATTTCATTGAAAGAAGCCATAACTGAGGCTACACCGGCATCTACAGCAGCCTTATAAGGCGGCAGATAGTCATTGTACATTTTAATACGGCTCATATCTACTGTATTGTAATCTCTACCAGCTTCTGAAGCTCCGTATAAAGCAAAATGCTTGACACACGAAAGGATCGTGTTATTGGAGGTTAAATCGTCCCCTTGATAGCCTGTTACCATGGCTTCAGCTATTTTAGAGCCTAAAAATGGGTCTTCACCAGAACCTTCGGAAATACGTCCCCAACGAGCATCTCTAGAAATATCTACCATCGGAGAGAAAGTCCAGTTTATGCCGTCGGCACTAGCTTCTTTGGCTGACATTTGCGCAGTTTTTTTGATTAAATCCATATCCCAAGAACTAGAAAGCCCCAAAGGAATCGGGAAAGTCGTTTCGTATCCGTGGATAACATCCATACCAAAAAGCAAAGGAATCTTTAACCTACTTTTTTCCATAGCTACTTTCTGGACGTCCCTAATTTTTTCGACTGATTTTATGTTGAAAAGACCACCGACCTTGCCTTCTTCAATCTTCTTTGCGATATCTGAACTTTTTGCCTGTCCGGTAGTAATATCTCCCGAAGATGGCAGATTAAGCTGACCGAGTTTTTCATTCAAGGTCATAAGATTCAATATTGAATCTACTTGCCTGGAATAATCAGGATTATCGGTTGTTTTTTCCTTTGGGTCGGTAGACATAAAAGAAAAACATAGAAAGGAAGAAATGGTAAAGACTGAAAAAGCTAAACGTTTAACCATGGGTATATTTTTTTATTCCGATTTTGATTTTGAAAATAACCACTTTAGTAAACCTGGCTCTGCAAAGGCAGAATCCCAGCTATTATGATTATCGTTTGCATAAAGGTTGAAATTTGGATTCGCGCCTAATTTTAGGAGCTCTCCAACGATATCAACTGAAAGTTGTGGGTCCACAACATCGTCTTTTGCACCATGGAAAATCCATAATGGTGTTTTATCCGAATATGCAGAAATAGCATCGACATTATCCCCACCGCAAATGGCAAATGCGCTTGCGAAGGTGTCTGGCATTCTTTCCAAAATTTCGAATGTTCCCATACCGCCCATCGATAGTCCACCTAAATATATTCTTTCACTGTTTATGTAATTTTCCTTTTGATATTCCTTCACTAAAGACATTACTAAAGACATGGACTTGGTGGCAGGTTTGTCCTCTGGAAATTCGATAGTGAGAGGATGTGTGGTCCTGTCCACCTTAACGTTAGCCCAATAACCTTCATTCGGGCATTGAGGAAAAATCACGATTGCTGGAAAAGAATCTCTAGCCTCAAGGGAAGCGAACAATTCACTGCCATGTATTAGCTGCGATTCATTATCATTTCCTCTTTCTCCAGCACCGTGTAAAAAGAGTACCATGGGGTAAACCTTATCTTTCGAAAAGTCTTCCGGGTACATAATTCTATATCTTAAAGAATCTCCGTTCTTAATAAAAATCTCTTTTTGATATAAATTATCGTTTTGACCAAAGCTGAGGTTAATTGCGGAAAATAGAAATGCGAATAATAAAATCTTAATTATTTTCATTTTTAATAATTAAAATCAAGTAAGTCTAAACCTTTCTTAACATCTTCATTCTGCATAAATAGATTCCAAAGCAATCCAGAGCGATAATTTTCAATCATAATAATCTGTGGACCTTGGTCTATTGCCAAATATGCTTCTGCCACCCAAAAACTGAATCTTGGAGAAAAGGCATCGTAAAAACCAGCTGGCCCCAGTAATTTATCTTTATGCTCATAGAAATAATGCATCGCAGCCAATGATTTTTCTGGAGTGTAGGGTATCGAACTAATTGCTGCAGTCGGAGAAATCACGCCAATGTCGTTTGCTGGTTCATGCGCCATATATCCAAGAGAACCGTCAGCATTTCTAGAATAACTAGCGGTAAGTCCCCAGCAATCCGGTCCGTAATCCCTAAAATTATTTGGATTATCTACGCAATATTCATAATTGATGTTGGTATGATTTTTTACCACATTTCCAAAGTGTCCATAATCATCCCTAAGATTAGTAGGATTCAATCCCAGAAAGGAATAGTGGGAAAAAAATAGTGGTCCGCCGTATTCTGGGGATCCTGCATGCCTTAAAATTAGAGGATAACCATATTTAGAGTTGCCAGAAACAATAGTACCATTGCTCGCCCATCCTCCGATATAAACACTTTTGGTAATTGGAAAATTGGGAGAAGAAGCAGCTAACACATACGAGATTAGAGTTTCATTATAGCCTACGAGCTCTAAATTTATGCTGAATCCATAATTAGGGCTCCAATGCCAATATAACCCATCTTTATTTTGAGTGTACCAATTCCATTCTACACCTTTCCATAAGCTATCAGCTTGAGCGGAAAGGACTTTTTCTTCATCTGACCCATCTTTAAAATATTCTTTTATACAGATTAGACCTTGAGCTAAAAAGGCAGTTTCTACCAAATCGCCTCCATTATCTTCGGTACTAAATGGTAAAACAGATCCATTGCCACCATCAATCCAATGAGGCCAAGCACCATGAAATCTATCAGCATTCTCAAAAAAGTTCAAAATTTTCTGAAGCCGGGTTACCGCCTGTTGTCTACTAACAAATCCCCTTTCTATCCCTACGAGGATCGCCATAAGTCCAAAACCACTGCCTCCCGTCGTTACAACGTTCTGGTTGAGATTAGGGTCATTAGGATGATATCTTTCTCTAGCTGCGCCGGAGTTAGCATTGGCGTAATCCCAAAAATATTTGAAGGTTTCCTTTTGGGTTAAATCCAATAATTCCACATCACTGATTGTAGTTACTGGTGGCGGAGTGTCGTCCTCAGTTGGGTTTTCGCCATCTGGATCGGTAGGATTATCATTTGTGGGACTACTGTCGTTAGAGCAAGAAGTTGCGATGAGGAATAAAAAAGAGAGTATATATAAAGATGTTTTTTTCATATTAATTTGAATTAAATGTAGTTGTAAAACCCAGTTTATTCAAGCCTTTCTTAACGTCTTCATTTTTCATGAACAGCTTCCAAAAAAGACCAGTTCTATAATTTTCTATCATAACTGGAATTGGTCCTTGATCAATTGCAAGATATCTCGGCGTAGACCAATTATCTTGAAGGCTAAACGCATCGTATGGACCATATTTCCCAATTAGGCTATCCTGTTCTTGATAGAGATAGGTAATCATTTTCATACTCTCTTCTGGAGTATACGGAAACGAAGAGAGTGCCGCAGTGGGAGAAATTACGCCCAAATCGGCCCCAGGTCTATGTCCGGCATATCCATTAATAGAATAACTCGAAGTTAACCCCCACAACGAATCGCCGTAGCCCTTAAAGTTTTCAGGATTATCGACAGCATATGAATAATGGATTTTCGCATGATTTTTGGTCAACTCAGAATAATCTGCATATTGGTCGGTAAGGCCATTAGGATTAAGTCCTAAATAAGAATAATGCGCCCAGAATAACGGACCAATCGCGGCAGTGTCGTGCTCAAAATAGTCCAGCACTAACGGCATCCCGTAAAGAGAATCTTTAGAGACGATTTCGCCACTTCTCGCCCATCCTTTTTCATAAACATCCTTAGAGATTGGGTGTGTTGGAGAAGCAGCAGCAAGAACATACATAATAAGACATTCGTTATATCCACCGACTGCGAAGTTCATATCCCAATTATCGGTTGGGGACCAATGCCAGTATAGAACATTTTCTCCGTTCTTGGTATACCAATCCCACTCTACTTCCTTCCAAAGCTTATCAATATCGGCAGCTAAATTTTTCTCCTTGTTGTTTCCATCCTTAAAATATTCGTACACCGTCAAAAGCCCTTGTACCAAAAAAGCGGACTCTACCAAATCGCCGCCGGTATCCTTTTTGCTGAATGGCACAATTTTACCAGTTTCGCCGTTTAACCAATGTGGCCATGCTCCGTGATAGCGGTCTGCTTTTTTAATGAAATCTACAATTTGAATATATCTATCAACCGCTTGTTCCCGTGTTATAAAACCATGCTCCACACCTACAAGGATTGCCATAAGACCAAACCCGCTTCCGCCAATAGTAACTGTATTCTTTGGAGAAGTAGGATAGACGTCGTCCATATGAAGCCTTTCCCTTGCCATTCCGGAGTTTGGCTCGGCACCTTCCCAGAAATAATTAAAGGTTTGAAATTGTAAAGTATCCAACAGAACTTTGTCATTTTCTGTCAGTGCAAAGGTTTCGTTGTTATCAACCTTTTCTACTTTAGGTTGAATTTCGTCCTCTTGACCTGATTTACATCCATAGGATAGTAAACAAGCAAGGATTGCTGTAGTTATGTAGAGTCTAATTGTCATAAAAAAAGGTATAAATTATTTTAGCTGCATCCCTGCGAGATGCAGCTAAAATTTAAAACAGGCTACTCAAAAAGCCATACTCCAATAAGGATTCTCTTAGATAGAGTTTTCTTTTTATTGAAGCATATCTTGAATTTGTTCTTGAGTAAGAACAACATTGTAAAACGTTAAATCATCTAGTTCACTAGAATCTGATCCATGGCCCCATTCTGAAAATCTTGGACCGCCAGACATTATAGAAAGAAGATCACTTCCTTCCCAGCTGATTCCATTAAAATCCCCTTCACTTACAATTTCTCCATTAATGTAAACAACAACCCTGGTTTCAGAAATGGTAAATGCTAAATGGACCCACTCAGTTGAAGTAGAAGGTATACTGGCCGCTGCACCACCGTCAAACCAACTTTCACCATCCCCAGTTCCAACATTCAACTTAAATATTTGGTTAGTTCCATTTGCCTCACGGAAAAACCTGAATCCACTTGTACGTTTATTTTGTACGTCCGGGTAGGCTGCGTTGGCCGTATCTTCTGGTCCTACTACCAAAATTCCTGCGCGGTCTGGTTCTGCATTGAGATTGTACCACATAGTCGCACTGAATTGGTCTGAAAGTAATCCTTCAGTGGGGAAAGTTAGATAAGCACCTGGAGTACCATCGTACGCTTGGCCCTCTACCCCATCTACAAATCCTGGATTTCCTACTACAGAGGCTGAAATACCACTAACAGTATCGGTATAGTTTCCATCGAATTGCATGTTAAAAGACATGCTTCTCATTGACATAATATCCGAAACTTCCTCAGCGGTAAGAGCTTTATCAAAAAGTCTTAGATCGTCCATAGAACTTTGGTCAGACATATGTCCCCATTCGGTAAATCTTGGGGCGCCAGACATAATTGATAACAAATCGGTACCTTCCCAGCTAATTCCTCCGAAGTCTCCTTCTTTAACAACCTGACCATTTATGTAAACAGCAACGTGGTCTGCAGAAATAGTGAAAGCCATATGAGCCCAACCAGAATCGGCCGCTAATGAAGCATCTGCCCCACCGTCGAACCAGTTATCTCCTGTGCCATTACCAACATTTAATTTAAAGATTTGTCCATCACCACCTGCTTCACGAAAGAATCTAAATCCACTAGTACGATTGTTTTGAACATCTGGATAACTTCCATTATTCACATCTTCAGGACCAACAACTAAAATTCCAGCTCTATCAGGATCAGCATTAAGATTATACCAAAATGAGGCACTAAATTCTTCACCTAGCAAGCCCGCAGTTGGGAAAGTAAGATAAGAACCTTCTGCTCCTTTATAAGCGCTGGCACCTACGGCTGCATCTTCAGTGAATGTTGGATTTCCAATTACCGTTGCCTCAGTAAAAGATACAATATCGGTATAGGATTCTTCAAACGGCATATAAAAAATCTCACCGTCTAGTCCTAAGTAAGGATCTGATTGTATTTTTAAAAATGGAATAGATACAGTTTGAACATTTCCATCGGAATCTGTGGCCTTTATAGTGAAAGTATGTTCTCCGTTAGTTAGATTATCATACACTAAATCATCGACTTCTACGGTGGTTGCATCATCAAAATTACTCATGTTTGATATTTCGGAACCATCCACCATTACAGAAATATTTGCAATTGCAATATCATCTTCAACCTTAAAAGCAAAAGTTATTGATCCAGTTTCAGTATTTGACTGTATGGTAGTTGTACCACTGGGACTTGGAGTTATGACCGTAATAACCGGACCATCTAATGGATAATCACTAAATGGCGGCTCTTCCATATCTTGGCATCCACTAAATACCAAGATTAATAAGGTCAGTATAAATGGGATTGATTTTAAAATTTTAAAATTTTTCATTATGCATAACAATTTTTAAATTAATAATTTGGATTCTGTACCAATACTCCTCCTGCTTGGTCAATCGCCTCTTGCGGAATAGGATATAGTGCGTTCTTAGCTTCATAGCCAAGACTACCTAAAACAGATACAGCGTCTCCCCATCTCACTAAATCATAGAATCTGTATTCTTCCATTGCCAGTTCTACCCGTCTTTCCTGCTTGATTGCAGCTCTTACCGAGGCTTGATCAGTAACTGATATCAAGCCTAAACCTGCTCGACTTCTTACTTGATTAACTAAATCTACAGCTTCGGAAGTCATACCTAATTCGTTGGCTGCTTCTGCCGCCATAAGTATAATATCGGCGTATCGGACTATTTTAATATTCTCCCATCGATTGAAATTCATGTTAAACTCATTTCTGACTGCCTGCTTTGTATAGGCTTTTTTATTCCAATAAGGTTGGGGTAATGGTGGTACCGCTGGCAATGTGCCACTGCCAAAACCATTATCATCTTGACCCGAATAGAGTATTGTATTATTTTTTCTTTTATCACCAGCTTCAAATGCATCTACTAGCTGTTGGGTAGGAACATTAAAACCCCATCCTAAATCCCATACACCTGCACCTCTAACACCCTGAGAAAGAAAATAATTGTCAGCAAAGTTCTCATTATCCGTAACTAATTGTTGAATCTCGAATATCGATTCGACTCCATTATCTCCTCCAATTTCAAATAGATTCACTAAATCTGGATCAAGCATATACACACCAGAATTAATTACCTCCATTGATTTATCATAGGATTTTTGCCAATTTTCTTGATATAAATACAACTTGGCCAACATCGAATTTGCAAAACCAGAAGTAGCTCTTCCTGGGAAGTTAGGCCAAGTAAGAGGAAGATATTGTGCAGCAAAAGTAAGGTCTGATTCAATTAATGCGTCTATATCGGCGACAGTTGCTTTAGGAGCAATTGCATCTTCTGGATTATCGATAGTAGCCGTAATTATTGGGACTTCACCATAGTCTCTTCTTAACTCGAAATACATCCAACCTCTCATTACTTTTGCTTCTGCGGCGTTTATTAGACTTCCTTCGTCAGTTGTTCCAGTCTCTTCGATAATATTGATTATTTCGTTACTTGCAAAAATAATTTCGTAATGGGCATTCCACCAAGAAGTACTTAATAGGTTAGTTGCGACGTAATCGAAGTCATTAAAAGCCGTGCCATCCGCAGCACCGTCACCGGGTGTACTACCTTTTGCAGCATCGTCAGATCTTATACTCCCAAACCAATATCGTTGCCATTGCCCAACAGCAGATCGTCGCAGTTGTGAATAAAGTCCAAAAACCGCGGTCTCCTGTCCACCAACACCTAATTCATCTGTATTTGCTACCTCCCCTTCTGGAAGCCGATCTAAAAAACTATCATCACATGATATTAGCAGGGCTAGACCCATCACGGATAAAATGGATATTCTTTTTAAAATCTTCATATTTTTCATTTTTTTTTTTAAAATGTTATAACCAAACCTACGGTAGAAATTATGGGTACGGGATAACCGCCATCGTCAACTCCAAATGATATAGGAGATCCCCCAGCCTCAGGAGTAAATCCGGAATTGCTCTTATAGGTATATAAATTTTGAACGTTTACAAATAACTTAATTTGTTGTATACCTATTTGCTGAAAACTCTCAGGATTAAATTTATAACCTAGCTGCACATTTCTAATCCTGAAATAACTTCCGTCCTCGATCATATAAGTAGATGGAAACCTATTGTATTGTGAGGCGTCAAATAATCTTGGCTCCCAGTTAGAGCTTCCAGCCTGCGTCCATCTGTCCGCTCGGTCGGCACGATAGTTAAATTGTGCAAAAGAGTTTCCATTTCCCCAATCACGGTAGATCTCGTTGCCATAAACACCTTGAAAATCCATATTTAAATAGAAGTTCTTATAATCTACGTTTGTATAAAAACCGTAAGTAAAATCTGGAGTTGGGTTACCGATAACGGTTCTATCATCTGGCGTAATCTGCCCGTCATTATTAACGTCGCGATATTTAAAGTCACCTAGTCCATAATTTCCTAAGGTACTAGGGACATTTTCTGCAATATCAGCATTAGTCTGATAAATACCATCTACCACGTAACCGTAGAAATGACCTATAGGTTCTCCCGAAATCGTTCTCGACCTGTTCTCTCCACCGGCAAAAATCGCAGCATTTTCACGCGTTGAAAGCACCTCATTAGTTATAGTGGTTAGGTTACCACCTATGGAATAATTAAAATCTCCAGAATCACTTCCATCAGACCAACTTCCTTCAAATTCAAATCCCTTGTTTTCTATTTCACCAGAATTATCAAAGAACTGGGCTGTCCCTATATTGACAAATACAAGCAAGTTCTCCGTCATACGATTATAATAATTGGCGTTAAGAGATAAACGATTGTTAAACCATCCGCTTTCTACCCCCACTTCCCATAGTCTTACCGTTTCCCATTGTAGATTAGGATTTTCCTCAAATCGTTGAAGATATCCAGGAATCACGTTTTCTCCGAATAATGCGGTTGCACCTTGGTCAACACCTGGATAAAATGGATAGTTTACCGGTACAAACTGATTTCCTAACTGTCCTATTGATCCTTTGATTTTCAATAAATTGAGTGTTTCAGAATTCTCTAAGAAACTCTCGTTAGTAATAACCCATCCCGCACCTAAGGACCAAAAATCCTGTTCTCTATTGTTAGGAGCAAGTTGTGAAGTTGCATCCAAACGATATGAGGCGTTTAAAAGGTAGGTTCCATTATAATTATATAAGACCCTTCCCAGAACAGAAGTAGTGGCTCTACTAAATTGAGATGAGGATGATGTTTTAGAAGAAGGATCTCCATAAGGAAAAACACCCACATACCAATATCTTGGGTCATTAGGAATTATACCGACACTCGGATCATGTTGAACACTACCAGATAAACCTTCAAACTTAGTTTCTGTAGTAGTGTAACCCAAGGTCGCCTGCACATCATGGTTTCCAAAGTTTTTATCATAAGAAAGTAAATATTCTTGTTGAAAATTAATTGTAGTTCCGGTGCTCTGATTAACCCTGGTGATTTGGTTACCATTGAAACTAACAATCTCATCGGATTCCGCTGTATAAATATTTACAATAGGGGTATAAGATCTTCCTCTGTTGGTATCATAGTCGCCATAGTAATTTGCCCGGAAGGTAAAATCATTGAAAAATTTTATTTCACCGAATACACTTCCAACAAAACGATAACGCTCAGAAATATTCTTGTTTTTTAAAACATTAGCTACCAACAGAGGATTGGCTATTTGTGCACCACCAATCTCAATTGGCAACTGATTATATAAACCGTCATACTCTGGTCGTGAATCTCTGTGTCTCGGTGAAACGATTGGAGTAGCGTTGAGTGCAGATCCAAAACCCCCTTGGTTTGGAAGCTTGTCCTTATAACCATTAGCGTTGATTCCAATCTTGATAGCATCGTTAACTTTAAACTCATCATTCACGTTCATCGTAACTCGAGTAAGGTTTTCATTTTTAACCAAACCCTCTTCAGTTCTGTAGCCTAATCCGAAAGAGATTTTATTTTTTTCTCCAGCGCTTTGGATGCTTAAGTTATCAGTTTGAAGAAAAGCAGCTTGATTGGCAATCTGGTCGACCCAATCAGTATCAGCGGTATAAAGGTCGTAATATACAAATGGCGCTAGACCTTCATTAGATAATCTCTCATTATAAAGTTCAGTGAATAATGAGGCGTTCGCCAAGTCTGGAGCACCAGTCATTGTTTTGTAGCCTAAACTCGTGTTGAAATTTACGGTAAGCCTTCCTGCTTTTGCTTTTTTAGTAGTTACTATAATAACACCATTTGCACCCCTTACACCAAAGATGGCCAATGAGGATGCATCCTTCAATACTTCAATGGATTCGATATCATTTGGGTTTACATAACTAATATCATCGGCAAAAATACCATCTACCACAAATAAAGGTTTGGTATTATACCTACTACTGGTACCACGAATTCTAATATCTGGCTCTTGGCCTATTCTTCCAGAGTTTACCACAGAAAGTCCAGAGACCCGACCTTGTAGGGAAGCAACTGGGTTAGTGGCGGGCTTATCTGCCACTACATCTCCATCTATCTTCACGATAGATCCCGTTAAATCTCTTTTGGTTGCGGTTCCATAACCAATAACTACAACTTCATCGAGACTTTGGACATCCGCAGCAAATGATATATCAACATTCGATTGTGAAGCGATGGTAACAGCCTGAGTTATGTATCCCAAATAGCTGAACTCCAATACCTCTCCTGAAGCCACATCAATGGAGTAATTACCATCAAAATCGGTGGTGACTCCCCGGCTGGTTCCTTGTACAATAACATTTACTCCCGGTATTGGAATATTATCTTCCGCCCCTGTAACAGTACCGGTAACCGTGCGGGTCTGAGCGAACGAGAATAATGTAAACAGAAAAAGGATTAATGTATTAATTACTGCTCTCATATTAATTTGACTTTATTAATTGTTAGTTGAATACAAGATAAAATGATCTTAACGAAAGATTAAGAATTCATTTACTTTTTGATTACGTCACAGGAATAGGGGCAGAAAGAAAAGCTGATTGACGTATGATAAAACTACAATAATGATGATTTATTAAGACAAAAATTAACAGTCTGACGTAGTATTGACGTAGTTTAAAACGAGGAATATGTAAAATCGTAGAGTATTTATTCGAAATTTATCAAATAATCGGACATAGAAATGTCATTTTCTAAATCTAACTTCTTTTTTAAGCGATATCTGTAAGTTTCAACACCTCTTACCGAAATATTCATAAGCGGTGCTATTTCTTTGGACGATAAGTTCATTTTGATGTAGGCACAAACTTTAAGATCCTTATGGTTTAAGTTAGGATGTTTCAATTTAATCTCTTCAAAAAACTCTTCGTGAACTTGATTAAAATTATTCTCAAAGATTTCCCATTCATCTTTATGTGATATTGAATTATCTACCCTTTTGATCAATTTTTTATAAGAATAGAAATTATCGAATCCTTTCTTATTTTCTACCAAATCCTGTTTAATTTCCAAGAGGGTTTCATTTTTTCTTACCAATGCCATTGCAGTATTAGCCAATTGCTTACTCTTTAGTTGAACTTCATTCTTTAAAGCTTCATTCTTCAAGTTTACAATCCTTTTTTCATTTTCTAAGGTTTTCTGATTCAATATTTCTTTCTGCTCTTCTTCTAGAGCAGTTTTAAGTAACCCTTGCTCCTTTTCAATTTTGCGTTTATGCAGAAAATAGAAGAGCAGGACTAACATTATTGCCACTAACAAATAAAGAAGGTAGCCCGCAGTATCTTGGTACCATGGCGGGGAAACTGTAAGAAGTATTGATTTGGCTTCAGAATACTTACCAAGTTGGTTGTTGCTACGGACCTTAAGGTTATTCTGTCCAGCAGATAGATTTGTTAGATAAATCTCATTTCCTTCAACCTTTGTCCATTTAGAATCGTCACTTTCTGACAAGAGATATTCAAGAAAGTAATTAAAGGATTTTGGAGAGTTAAGTACTAACCTTAAATTATCATTAAAGTGTAAGTTTATTTCCTCTTGAGAACCAAGCTTCAAATATTCTCGATTAATCTGAATATTCTGAAGTATGGGTACACTTAGGCTGTTTTCAATCTTTAGATTTTTATCTATCAGCGCAAAACCGTCGTTAAGATTTAGAGCGTATAAGGAATCCCCGATTGAAGAAACATTCTCGTATCCTACTATAAGTCGGTCATCGAAGAAATCACTGCCAATTATAAAGTATTCCTGTTTATTAAAGTTTCTAAAGGAGATGGCATCGTCAGATGTCTTAAGCACAAAATTTTCGTCAAACTCCTCTGAAATAATGTAAGAGTCTTTCCCCAATGTTTTATTAAGATAATCATGCGAAACTATACTATCTAAGAGAGGTTCATATTTTTTCCAACCTTCATTGGTTTTAAAACATATGGCATTCTTAAGTTTATAAACCCTAACATTATAATCGCTCCCTATACCCGTGTTCCCATAATCTGATATCGATTTAATACTATCCCAAGAATCTTCAATTTTAATTTTATAAATTCCTTTATAGGTATGTGCAGCCCAGATTGTTTGATCGTCTTCTAACGCTATGTGTTTTAAAGGCATCGTAGTTTTACCTAAATATTTGGACTGCCAATTATCTCCGTCGTTCTTAAAACCGATTAGCCCAGCGTAGGTTCCTTGGACATATCTATCTGGAGAGTCAACAACTTTTTTGATGGTCCAACCACCAGTATAATTACTTATAGGTTCTAAGGATTTGTTCTTTACTAAAAATGTCCCATTATTATGACCGCAAAGGAGCTGATCATCTAATTCATCTAAACTCCATACTTGCCCTTGAGAGCCTTCTATAAATTGCAATTCTCCGTTTGTGTCCAAATAAAACAAACCGGTATTACTGCCAATATAAAAGGTGTTTTGATATTTGATTACATCATAAACTGCACCGAGCCGACCTGATACATCATTGTAGAAGCTAACCTTATTCTCTAGATCTATGGAAGAAATACCGTTATCTAGACCCAGCCATAATCGATTATCAACATCTAAAAATTGACTCAATATGGTATTGTTTGCCAGCCCGTTTTCTTTATTGATATTATAGAGGACTTTACCTTTCGGGTCAGTTACATAAACTCCATTTTTAATGGTCCCAAAAATCATGTTTCCATTTTCTAGAGTGGAAAAATCGTTTAGCTGATGCTGTTTAATGAGCTCATTAATTTCGGACTTATCGGGTGTAAGCTTTTCTGAAAGATAGAAGGAGCCATTTAGTGCTGTAGTAAGATAAAGTTGATCGTTCTTCTCGATAATCGAGATAATCTTGATGCCATTGAGTTCAGGGGAATTGTAGTATTCAATATAGTCTGAATCGGTTAACTCGTATATGCCATGGGTTAAAGTGGCAACAAGTAATCTGTTATTGACCACACTACAGGAAATAACTACGGAATTCGGTGTTTTCTTTACAATTTTTCCGCTTGAATCATAGATATAGAGATTCCTAAATGACCTGAATACAATTTTATCACTGAAAGCTATGATTTGCCAGATTTCCTCATCCGAAGATATTTTATCCGACATTCCTTCGCTCAGAGAAAAGTACTTTAGTATGCCTTTGGAATCTCTTTCCCAGAAACCAAATTCTTCATAAGATCCAATGTATACACGATTCTTATGCGCTAAAACCGAACGTAAGGTGGTTTTATTGGGAATCTGTAAGAGTTTCCATCTTAATCCATCATATTCTAAGAGCCCCTTATGATTGGCAAAATAAAGTTCACCCTCATCACTACGGGATACGTCCCAATTTTGATTACCGGCGTTAAGGTTGGATAAATTATAATTCTTAAAAGGAGGTGTAAACTGTGCTGAAGCGGTTTGTACTACAATCAGACAGAATATAAGTTTGATTGTCTTTTGAAATTTCATCTTAAAAAATGGCTCTCAATTAAATGCATTAGACAATATATAGAATTTTGCCTGAATACGTATGCCTTTTAGTCCATTTAAAAGGTTCTGAAATTTAAGGAAATTTGGATTAAAATATTTTAACTATTTAGAAATCAGATTAATTTTATGACAAAATATTTTAAAGTTAAGTCTCAAAAAAAAATCTAAAAATCAAATTATGAAAATTAGTCTATTTATTAATTAGTTTCATTTTTTTTACTCATCATCATTTTCATAGGTGTATGAATACAAAAAGTTAACCGTTATAGAATCCATTGTACCGAATGGTCTAGTTAGATTAACGATGATAAGCACCAAAGAGAAACGCGATTACAAAGAATTCACTTCTACCAGAATAGAAGAAGTAAAGGTAGGTGGTTAAACTTTATCGGAATAGATTTTCTTGGAGTGCAAACACCTAAACCTCATATAACCCCAAACTTCAAACTCAATCATCTACTCAATCTTATTTAATATCCCAGCTTTCTTCAAATAAATACATTCATCCGTGATACAAGATTTATATTTGTTATCATTCTTGTATTTATGAAAGAAATCGACATTAGGACCGTAGATGTTGTTCAGTACTTGCAGCCTTTGCGAGAAGGTGGTTCACTGCCAGCCATTGTTAAAGCGGATGATGGATTTCTTTACGTGCTTAAATTTAGAGGTGCCGGACAAGGTAAAATGGCTCTAATTGCGGAATTTATCGGAGGTGAACTTGCTCGAGCCATTGGTCTTAAAGTTCCCGAATTAGTCTTTATGAATCTGGATGAATCATTTAGCAAAACAGAACCAGACGAAGAAATTCAGGACTTGCTTAAATTTAGTGTAGGTCTAAATCTTGGACTTCACTTTTTATCGTCTGCAATTACCTATGACCCATTAGTTACCCAAGTCGATGCGGTGACTGCTTCTAAGATTGTGATGCTCGATAGTTTAATCAGTAATATAGACCGAACCGATAAGAATACAAACCTTTTATATTGGAACAAAGAATTATGGATTATAGATAATGGTGCAAGCTTTTATTTTCACCATAATTGGGAAACTTGGAAAGACCATTTATCAAGAACTTTCCCTCTCATAAAAAATCATGTTTTATTGAAAAAGGCAGAAAAATTAGCTGAAGCCGCCGATATAATTAAAGAGTTGCTAACTAAGGATACCATTCTCGATATTATATCTGCTATTCCAGAAGAATGGTTAGAGAGCGACACCGAAAAATTGAGTGCTAGCGAAATGAGGTCTGCCTATATTGAATTTATAACTACCAAGATTTCTAAACTAGACTTATTGGTTAAAGAAGCTGAAGATGCAAGATAAATTCACCTTTAAATATACAATTGTAAGGCTTGTGCCAAAAGTTGAACGAGAAGAGTTCTTTAATATCGGAGTGATTCTTTTTTGCAAAAGAAAAAAGTTTCTAGACATAAGATATCTAATTGATGAAGCTAAGCTGAAGGCCTTTAGCTGCGAAATAAAGAAGGAAGTATTAGAAAACTATCTACATGCCTGGAAGCTTATTTGCCAAGGAGATGCATCCAGCGGTAAAATCGGCCTATTAGATTTATCGGATCGCTTTGGGTGGCTCACCGCTTGTAGAAGTACTATGATTCAAAGTTCACTTACTCATTCAGGAGTAGATAGTAATCCCGAAAAAGCATTAGAAGATATTTTCTCTAAATATGTATTATAAATAAAATCTACGGATTACAGTCTAAGAGCCCCATCAGACTGATTTTGCGGGTTTACCTCAATAATGATTTCAGCTTAAATTCAATTTTTCGTCAGTGTATTTTTTCAAAATAGCATCAACGCAGTTAATACCGTCTATGGCCGCAGAAATAATTCCTCCTGCGTAACCAGCACCTTCACCACAAGGATACAGACCTGTTACATCGGGGTGAGATAAAGTTTCATTGTCTCTGGGTATTAAAATGGTTGAAGAAGTCCTGGATTCTGGTGCGTGAATAACCGCTTCATTGGTATAATAACCTTTCATCTTTTTACCAAATTCAACAAAAGCTTTTTTCAGTCTTTTGGATAACAGTTCAGGCAAAACATTGGTTAAATCAACACTTACAATTCCGGGATGATACGAGGTTTTAGGAAAGTCCTTAGACACTCTTCCTTCAACAAAGTCGATGAGTCGTTGGGCGGGAACTTTTTGAGTTTTTCCTGCTGCTTCCCAACAGGATTTTTCTACCGCCTTTTGAAAATTAAGACTGACAAAAGGATCATCAACTTTATAGTTCGGTAAATCTTTGGGTTCTACGCTTACCACAATTCCCGAATTAGAATAAGGATTATTTCTCTTGCTCGGACTCCAGCCGTTGGTTACAACCTCATCTGGTTCCGTCGCACAAGGCGCAATTACTCCACCAGGACACATACAGAACGAATAAACCCCCATATTATCTACTTGCTCCACCAAACTATAAGAAGCTGGAGGCAAATAAGGATTATCATCGTCTCCATGATATTGAATTTTATCAATGAGTCCTTGTTGGTGCTCTACCCTCACCCCTATCGCAAATGGTTTTGCCTCGATATTTATATTTTTAGAATGAAGGAGATAGTAAATATCCCTTGCAGAATGTCCGGTTGCCAGTACAACATTTTCAAATTGAAACCACGATTCGTTGTTGATCTGTATTTGTTTAATCTGATTGCTTTCAACTTTAATATCAGTCAATTTTGAATCAAAATGAACTTCACCTCCAGCTTCTATAATCGCCTCGCGCATATTGCTGATTATCTTCGGAAGCTTGTTGGTACCGATATGTGGATGCGCATCTACCAAAATATCTTCATCTGCTCCAAAATTCACCAACCACTCCATCGCTTTAAGAACGTTGCCTCTTTTTTTGGAACGGGTATAGAGTTTGCCGTCAGAAAATGTTCCGGCCCCACCTTCACCAAAGCAATAATTAGATTCTGGATTCACAGTTTGCTCCTTGGTGATTTTCGCCAAATCCCTTCTTCTGGCGCGCACCTCTTTACCTCTTTCAAAAATTATGGGTTTAATTCCGCCCTCAATTGCACGCAGTGCAGCATACATGCCTGCTGGACCCATTCCTATGATTGCTATTCTTTTTGAATCTGAAACTGCTTGAGGCAGAAAAGGCTGTATTTCTTCCCTTTTCTCATTTCCTTGCCAAATCTCTATCTGAAGATTCAGTTTTACCGGGGCTCTTCTGGCGTCTATAGATCTTTTGCGGATTCTCCAATCACGAACATCCTTCTTTTTGATGCGTGATTTATCAAGCGCCATTTTAAGCAGCAACTCTTTGTCTTCTTGCTGATGCGGCAAAACCATTATCTGTACAAGTGTACTCATGGGTGTAAAATTAATCAACCACCTTAAATTGGCTAGATTCTCGCTAATTATTATCTGTAATTTTTGATAATTATATTCAACCTATAACGAATCACCCAGAATTTTATCTAAACGGACTAATATTAAAATGGATACTGATGCCTTCAAATTATATCTCATCTTACTTTTGATGAAAACCAACATAACATCATGAAAAAAATACTTTTTATAATTACATCGCACCAAGAATTATTAAATACCGATAGCAAGACCGGACTATGGATTGGAGAATTTACCGACCCTTATTACGAATTTCTGGATGAAGGACACATCGTTACGCTCGCAAGTCCTAAAGGGGGCAAACCTCCAATTGACGAAATGAGCGAATTGACCGAGAACATAACTGGTTCTAACCGAAGGTTTAAAGATGACCCTGAAGCCCAAGCGGCTTTATCAAACACTCAAAAATTAGATACGATTTCAGCTTCAGACTACGACGCGGTATTTTTTCCAGGAGGACACGGACCGATTTTTGATCTGGCTTTTAACGAAAAAAGTGGACAATTAATTCTTGATTTTATTAAAAGCGGGAAGCCAGTGGCGGCAGTATGTCATGGACCTGCCGCATTGATTAAGGCTGCAGAATTAAATCCTTCAATATTATCCGGTAAACGAGTGACCGGATTTTCTAATGCTGAAGAAAAATTAGCAATGAGGTCTAACAATATCCCTTACACTCTTCAAGACCGATTAAAAGAATTAGGTGCAGATTACCACAGCGGAGTAGTTCCATTTATTTCTCATGTTGAAGAAGATGGATTATTGATTACTGGTCAAAATCCTTTATCAGCCGGACCTACCGCAAAAGCGTTGATGAATTTTTGGGGAAGTTAATCCGGTTAATCAAGAAATTTAAAGTTGAAAATATTAAAACCAAAAATCCTCTTATCGTCACTGATAGGAGGATTTTTATATGGTTATATAAAAGATTAAATTTCTAAGCTTAGTTAATTATTATCGGTCAATTTCTTTATAAGTTCTACTTCATCTTCTTTATAGGGCGTGCCATCTTTCCTAAAAATCTCATGAAACCATAGCTCAGGTTCAGAACCATCCGGAATCGGACTGTCCCAAGCGTACTTTGTATTGGACTTTCCTGCAACGAGACCCCAGTTTATGGCGCCTATCTTCTGTTCTTTTAAAATTGGCATAATATTACTAAATCGGCTATTGTTTTTGCGAGCCATATATTCAGTACAAATCAATGGTCGATTGTAGGTTTTAAGCGAATCGATTGTAGATTGATGTTCTACCTCATCATTGTAATTATGATAAGTAATGATATCAGAATTTTCAACTTGAAATTTATTAAGAGTCTCTAAACTTTTTTTCCATACACCAGATGATAAAGGTTGTTGTGGATCTACACTTCTCGCCCAAGCAAAAACTTCTTTCAAGAGCGGTAAGGATTTATTATCATATCCAGAATTCCCTGGCTCATTGTATAAATCCCAAAGAATGATTCTATCGTCATTTTTGAAGGTTTCTAGAACATCTTTAACGTAGGCTTCAAGAACAGGATATAAATCATCAGATTTGTTAAGTAAATCACCCGGGTCTCTCACCCACCCAGAATTATGTACACCTGGTTTAGGTTCTGGCTGTTTCCCCGATTGGTAGGTTGGATTCCAACAATCATCAAAAAACACAAAGATTGTTTTGATATTATGTTTGTAGGCAATCGATAAATAAGTATCGATTCGTTCTTTGAAGCCAACTTTATCGACTTCCCAGGCAACATGGTGAAGATAAACCCGCATACAGTTAAGACCAATAGCTTGTGCCCAGCCCAATTCTTTATCAATTGCTTCTGGGTCAAATGTTGCTTCTTGCCAAAATTCTAATTGGTTAATGGCGGTGCTTGGATTAAAATTTGCGCCTCTTAACCAAGGTTGCGTTTTATACCAATTATTTGCTTTTTCTTCAGACCATCTTTCAGCAGTGGTGGATTGTGCTACTTCTTGAGGTTTGTCAGTTGGTTCCTTTTGGTCATTTTTGCATCCAATGAAGAGAAAGGATACAAAAAATACACTTAAAATGGATGCTCTTAAATTCGAATTCATTCTTTAAATAAAGTTATTTCTCGATACTGAATTTAAGACAACTTTTTCATAAAAAAAATTTGGGATTAGATTGAAGCGTTTTACTTCCATCCGTTTTTTGGTTCATTCCTATTTAACACCCTTTGCTCGATGTTTCAAGTTATTTTCACAACATCCACAGTAGGCAAAAAAGCCAGTCAGGAAAGCTATTTCTTATTTCCCGGTTTTTTCAATACTTTCCAAAAACAATACAGCATTATCGAGGTTACCGCCAGCTGTACGAAAAGCATAATAAGTAATGGTTCAGTATTCATGATTAAAGTTTGTTTTTTCTTTTTCTATATGCCAAATAAACTAAAAAGCTAATACTTAAAAACAACAAGAGCAGAATCGTTCTGGCCATATTGGCAAAAAAGATTTGATTAGTAATTAGTTCAATGTGTTCAGCTCCTTTAGCGACAGCCAGTTTTTCTTTGAGTCCCGAATTATTAAGTTGATTGATCAAAGAGCCGTTGTCAAGAGGCCAACCTTCACCATTAAATAGCTGATGAAACGCCTCTACCCAATTGTTTTCTGCAGGTGTAAGTAGCGCTCCGGTAAATACAAATAGGAGTAGAAAAGGTGTTATGTATTTTATTACCCATTTAAAAATTCCAGGTATCGTAATATCGGCGCCGTCATTGATTTCCTTCCATCCCAGATCGATTCCGAATATCCAGGCGAAAAGAATAGTTTCAGCAAGGGCAAAAATAACCAAGGAAACTGTTCCCGCCCAATAGTCATATTGGTCGAAAAAACCAAATTGGTAAAACACAACACAGGGTAGTCCTAAACATAGCGTCAGAAAACCGAATGACATAGCACCTTTTATCCTGTTCCATCCGAACTCATCCCGCATAAATCCGATCCAGGGGGTTCCCATAGCGAGGGATGACGTTATCCCGGCAAAAAATAAAAGTCCGAACCAAAAAACGCCAGCCAGTGCAGCCAAAACAGTGCCCCATTGATTAAAAAGAAATGGCATGGATTGAAAAGCCATTCCAAATCCAATGTTTTCCTTTACCCAGTCCAGCCCAAAATATCCTGCAGCTATCGGGACAACAATAAGGCTACCCAGCACTACTTCTACAAATTCATTGGTAAATCCTGCTGTAGTTGCGTTTAAGGCAATATCGTCCTTACTGTCAATATAGGCTGCGTAACAATGGATAGTTCCCATACCTACCGATAGCGTAAAAAATATTTGCCCTGCAGCAGCAAGCCATATTCCCGGTCTGAGCAATGAATCATATTGCGGAGTCCAAAGATAATTGAGTCCGTCCCAGGCGTTAGCCAACGGAAATTCCTCTGATGAGGCAGAAGTTCCAAGGGTTAGGCCGCGTACAGCCAGAAAAACGCCAAATAATATAAGTAAAGGCATCCCTATTTTTGCTACCCGTTCTATTCCTGCAAGTCCCTTGCTAAGAATGAAGGTATTGATGAGGATACAGATGATAAAGAAAAGTATGGCTTCATTGGGTACACCGAAAAAAGATGTGGCCATATCAACGTAATTGGTAAAATATTGCGCCACTTCAGTTTGTGTCAGTCCTGAAAAGGTTCCCCTGATGCTGTGAAAGGCGTAAGACAGGGTCCACGACTCGATATAACAATAATATGCCGCTACCGCAATATTGGTAAAAATACCGAAAACCCCTACATATTTCCATAATGAACCGGAGCTCATAGAACCTAGGATGAAGGGGGTAGAATGATGACCTCTACGGCCCCCAAAGCGGCCCATAGACCATTCAATCCACAACAAGGGGATTCCCATTAAAAGAAAACAAATCAGGTAGGGAATAATAAAAGTTCCCCCTCCGTTTTGAACGGCCTGCACAGGAAACCTTAGAAAGTTCCCCAGTCCTACCGAATTTCCTGCCATAGCGAGGATAAGGCCTATTCGGCTTCCCCAAGCTTCATTTTTTACACTCATTTCTTAAAGCGAAAATTTATTATGTCGTTCATATGTAACTACCGGGATAATGATAAACTTAAAATTTAATGGTTTTTTCCTGTTTATTTTTGTTTAAGGTAACAGCAACCACAGGTTCGTTTTCCATTTCTTCAGTTTTGACCTCTTTAATAGATTTGGCTACCATCATGGAAACAGCGGCATCGCCCGTAACATTAACCGTTGTCCTACACATGTCCAAAGGCCGATCAACAGCGAAAATCAATGCAAGACCGGCCTCTGGAATACCTGCTTGCGCTAGAACGATAACCAACATCACCATACCGGCACCAGGAACAGCAGCAGATCCAATAGAGGCAAGGGTAGCGGTGACGATAATGCCCAACTGGACTCCTAGCGAGAGATCCATACCAAAGGCTTGGGCAATGAAAACTGCTGCCACTGCCTGGTACAGGCTGGTACCGTCCATATTTATGGTGGCTCCTATAGGCAACACAAAACTGGATACTTCCTTGGGTACCTTTAAATGGTCTTCAACCCTTTCCATTGTCAAGGGCAGTGTTGCAGCACTTGAACTGGTAGAAAAGGCCAATAATTGGGCAGGTGCGATTCCTTTAAAAAAGAAAGCAGCAGATTTGCCGGTGCTAAACCAAACTATGACAGCATAAACTCCCATCATACAGGTAAGCCCGATCAAAACGGTTATCGAATAAAGAGCCAACGCCGAGAAAAGATCCATACTAGGTGATTCCACTATCAAAGCGGCCAAAAGAGAAAATACCCCATAAGGCGCGGTGAGCATTATGAGGTCTATAATTTTAAGTATTACCTCGTTAAATCCATCGAAAAAATCCTTGACCGGCTTCGCCCTAGCTTCGGGAATCAATATAAGCCCTATCCCAAATAAAAGCGCAAAAAATATTATTTGCAGCATGTTCATGTTATCTCCTGCAGCGGCGAAAATATTTGATGGAACCAGATCTTCCAGAGCCTGTAGCGGTCCCACATCTTGCTGGTTATAGGCCATTTCAATTTTTGAATCGGCATCCTCCTGATAACTTTTTAATAGCTCTGACCGAGTTTCTTCAGATATAGCTAGGCCTGGTTTAAAAAGATTTACGAGAGTCAAGCCTATGGAAACAGCTATTACTGTGGTGACTATAAAAGTAACGACGGTGCGTAAGCCCATTTTAGATAGGCTGGAGATATCCTTTAAATCTGAAACCCCCTTTATTAAAGAAGCCAAAATTAGGGGAACAGCAATCATTTTCAAGGCATTAATAAAAATGTTCCCAAAGGGTTTTATCCAGTCCCTTATTAAATCTGGTCCCCAGTCGAATTTGGAAAGACTGAAGGCGAACACAACCCCAGCAAACATTCCTATTAGGATTTGCCAGTGTAGTGCAATTGGTTTTTTAATCACAGGATTTTTCGATTTTTAAAATTTAATGTGTCTTCAAAAACAACCAACCGGGAGGTTTCGGTTTTTTGGCTCCTATAACGGAAAATAAAAACTACAGGAATGAATGAAATGGAAAGATGAGCTTACTTGATGTTAATTTTAAAGGAATGGTTTTGCCAATCCCTAAATAAAGCAGTTTATAATCGTAGGTTTCGGCCGTAGGTAGCGATACCTTATCGTTAATAGGGATGAACGGTGTTTTAAATGTTTTAAAAGACCAATTGGCCTGATGTGTTTCGAGATGTCTATCAACGAACAGGGCTTGATGATGGTTGTCGCTTGTGATAGAAATAATCTCTGTCTGGCTATCAATACTTGTGAGAACTCCATTAACAGATGGTGGAGAGCCGAAGTATAGCCCTAAAAACAGGCTGCAGATAAAATACTTAAAGCCAAGCATTTTGAACAAATTATTAGACAAATGTAAAACTTTTATGTGCTAAGAAATTCATAAAAATTTTTTTAAATCGAATTACAATTACATTTGCTGTATTCTTATTCACTTCTTATGGAACTGATCATTGGTTATATTGGTTTGATTTTTTCAGCATATTCAGTTATAGCCCATGAGGCCATTCCAGCCCTGGGCACTTTTGTATCTTCAAATTTTGATGTAAAATGGTTGGCCCTTGCTTTTGGCCTTCAGTGGTAGATAGGATCATAAACTGTTTCCAGAAAACTTGGAATGCTTGTATTTATTAGCGCCTATCGCCCCTTTGGGCATTAAATATGTAGAGAGATTTTTGTTTTTTAAATATGAATTTTGAGTTGAGTAAATTATATAAAGTTGCATTTTTTGCCAGTGTACTAGGTATATGTGCTTTTATTTTTGATTATGGTTTTTCGAAGGCCATATACATTCAGCAACTCATTGATGCGTTTTATTTTGTGGTCATTACTTTAGGCCTACTCTCGACGTTTGCAAGATATTATGAAAGGCCGATTCTTTTTAAACTCAAAACGGCGCTCTTTGATGTGGTTTCTGTGGTCTACACCCTGTACATTTTTTATATGTACTTGTTTGTAGGAGAAGCATTTCAAACAGACTTGATTTTAGAAAACCCGCTTTGGGTAGTTTTGGCCGTCATTTTGACGTTTATACGTGAATTTTCGGAACTCAAGTTAAACCTTTACCGAACCTATTTCAACCCTGCACAATTATTTATTTTAAGCTTCATGACCCTTGTGCTGCTTGGCTCTTTTTTGCTGATGCTGCCCAAAGCAACCTACGATGGCATCTCTTATGTTGATGCGCTGTTTACCTCTACGAGTGCTGTATGCGTCACTGGCCTAATTGTGGTAGATACAAGTACTTATTTTACCATTTTTGGACAGTTCATTATTATGTTTCTCATACAAGTGGGTGGATTGGGGATATTGACCTTTGCGAGTTATTTCAGTTATTTTTTTAAAGGAGGCAGTACGTACGAAAACCAATTGACATTGAGCGAAATGACGAACTCTCAAAAAATAGGAGATGTTTTTAAGACTTTAAAGTACATCATTATAATTACCGTAACGGTAGAATTGACAGCGGCCCTTTTTATCTTCATTTCTCTAGACAGCGAGGTGCTCCCTGCTTTTGCCGACCGAATTTTCTTTTCGTTGTTTCATGCCATTTCTGCCTTTTGCAATGCCGGATTTTCCACCTTATCAGCTGGTATTTATGATACAGGATTTCGATTCAATTATAACCTGCAATTGGTGATCATGGCCACCTTTGTATTAGGTGGTTTAGGTTTTCCTATTGTGGTGAATCTTATCAACTACCTCAAACATAAATTTCTTAACTTTTTCCGTTTTAATTCTAAAGCCAATGCCCACAAACCTTGGATTCTCAACATCAATAGCCGTATCACTCTTATAACCACATTTTTGCTTACTGCCATCGGTTTTGTAATGTTCCTTATATTAGAATATCACAACACCTTGGCGGAGCATTCGGTATACGGAAAGATAGTCACGGCCCTTTTTGGTGCCACAACTCCTAGAACGGCGGGTTTTAACTCAGTAGATATGAACGCGTTGGCATTTCCGACAGTGATGATTACTTTTTTATTGATGTGGATTGGGGCATCACCTGCATCTACGGGAGGTGGTATTAAAACCAGTACCTTTGCCATTGCTACTCTCAACATTTTAAGTTTGGCCAAAGGAAAACAGCGTATCGAGGTTTTTAGAAGGGAAATAGCAGATATTTCTGTAAAAAGAGCGTTTGCCACCATTGTCTTATCGTTAATCGTCATTGGGTGCGGAATTATTCTGATTACAATTTTTGATCCGGAAAAGGGCTTGCTGAACATATCTTTTGAGTGTTTTTCTGCCTATAGTACCGTCGGTTTGAGTTTAGGTATCACAGGAACTTTGAGCACTGCAAGCAAACTCATAGTTGTGGCGATTATGTTTGTCGGAAGGGTGAGTATGCTATCCATCCTTGTAGCAATCTTTAAAAAAATAAAATATAATAATTATCGCTACCCGAGCGAAGAAATTACAATCAATTAAACACCATAAACATGAAATACATCATTGTGGGTCTAGGAAGTTTTGGATCTTCATTAGCGGAAAAATTGACTGCCCAAGGAAATGAAGTCATCGGAATAGATAGCAGTATGACTAAAGTGGAGTTGTTAAAAGAAAAAATATCGCATACCATCTGTATGAATGCATCAGATGAACTGGCGGTAGGTGGTTTGCCGCTAAATGATACCGATATTGTTATCGTAGCGATAGGCGAAAACCAAGGCGCCAATATCATGACGACGGCCTTGTTCAAAAATTTTCAAGTGAAGCGTCTGATCAGTAGAGCAATTGATCCTCTGCACGAAAAGGTACTATTGGCTATTGGGGTGGATGAGATTGTGCATCCCGAAGAAGAAACTGCGGAACGCTGGGCAAAAAAATTATGCTTTATCAATGTTGTGGACTCCTACGAATTAAGTGACGACTATAGCATCATTGAAATTGAAATCCCGAAAAAGTTCATTGGTAAAACGATTTTGGAAATAGAACTACGATCTAAATATAGCCTATTAGCTCTTACCACTATCAAAAAGACCGAAGTTAAAAGCATAGTGGGCAAAATACGAAAGGAAGATAGAGTACAAGGCGTGGCATCATCCGATACGGTTCTGAACGAGAATGACATTCTTGTTATCTATGGTTCAAATAAGGATTTGCGGAACTTTATTACCGAAAGTATAAGATAACCAGCTTTCTTCCAAGACTACTTTCCATGGAGGAGCTCTTAATTTCATTTACCTGCATACTGCTGATTATGGCATATATTTTTAGAAAAAGAAGCGCAAAAATTCAGAAAAAAGTCAATCAAAAATCCAATACCAAGAAATTTGAATGCATTCTTGATTCAGCTTCTGTTGATTCTGTTTTACCAGAACTACAGGTATCTTCGAAATAATTAGTGACGGTTGTACTAGCAGTAAAGGTCTTACCGCTATGTTGACAGGTTTTTGGAATATATAAATTACTGCACATAAATGGTGCTTTATATAGCGTAATGGCGCAACGTAGGGCAATATCGTGCATCATTTCGTTCATCTCTTTGCCAACGGATTTGGGCAACAAATTCGTATTAAAGGCAACAGATATGCAACAAATTTAATGAAAATAGAGCAAATAAGTAACAAATAAAGGATGATAAAAATCTATAAATTAAAGAAAAACAGTCAGATAACAAGAAAAAGAAAAGGAGTTACTTCCCGATGCAAAAAGTAATACTGTAGTATTTAAAAGGGCTTAAAGGTTGTTAAGTATGAATAAGGTACAGATAGTATTAAATACAACTGTAAATTACCAAACCTGTCAAGTATATCAAATTAGGTGCAGAAAGCTTATAATTATTATTTCTTAAGCTATTAAATAAAGTAGGTAGGAAAATTACTCTTAAAGAAACATCCTATTCAAGGTCTAAAACCTAAAATGGGATGTTATTATCAAATGTCATTTTCGGCGGCTCTATAAATAAAAGCATAACGGATTAATCATCCAATAAATCGATATGCTCTTTAATTGCAATCCTCATTGCCTCTGCTAACTCATTATTGCCATCCATATCATTAGGGCTAATTTCGATTATGCCATCATTATTGCCATCTAAGGCTCCACTTAAATCTACACTGTTAGTTCCGTACAGTATAGAGTCGAGATCGAATAGAATAACAACTCCCTGCGGAGTGTTAGAAACCATAATGTTCATCGTATTATCTTCAAAATCTACCTCCACCTCATCTTCAAAATTATGCCAAAAGATAAAGGGTGTACCATTGATAGTACCCTGCATCAGTATTGATTTTCCAAACAGGTCACTTGTAATGTCAGTGCTAGGGGCAAATTCAAACTCTAATTCCTCGAACACACCAGTTGGCATATCGATATCGATAAATGTTATTTCACCTGACATTAGGTCCAACTCAAAGGGGCCTTCTAATTCTATTTCATCTTCATAATCGTAATCTCCATCATCATCCCAATCCTGGTCATTGTCATCTTCGTCATTATCGACTTCTTCATTATCATTGTCAATATCGTCTTCATCATCGTCCTCGTCGTTGGAACCTTCATAATCAATTTCCAGTTCAAACTCAATAAGGTTCAAGCGAAAATCTGTGATAACAACATCGCTGCTGTTCATCCTATTGCTAGAAATGCGGCTTGTAGAGTTGTTTATATTAGTCTTTGCACTGACTGCCAGACTTCCTATTTTCTGTGTAGAGACATCATCTTTGGAACAGCTTACAAATATGATGAGGCCTAACAATAAAAGACCACAGCATAGTAATCGATGTACTGATTTTATATTGTATTTTATAGTAATAGCCATTGGGGTAATGACAGAAAAGAATTTCTTAGACTTCATGTTTACTAAATTTAGGGTTATAAGCCAATATTATCAATATTATTTCTTGAAAACAAGATCTTACCAAAACAATCGGTAAAGTGAGACTTAAAGAACAGCATCAATCAAAATGACATTGAAAACGGAATGACTTTAAAATTAATATCGAGCGCTATAATTAGTTACCCTCGCTAATAGAGAAGCTTCCATCTCCAATAAAATTTTGAACTGAAATAGTTACCGACCACGTGCCAGGGGCTCCGCTAGAGGTAACACCAGAAAAAGAATCGACGTCTTGGTTCCCTGTAAGACTTCTGTCTAGAACCACGATCCCGTCGTTATCTTTAATTATCATTTGGAAAGTGCCCGTACTTGAAGCGGTAATATCCGCATTATAGTCAGCGGTTGGACTTTGATTGGGCCATTGAAATGTATCTGTTGTGCTGCCTCCATTCCCGGTAAAATCCCCTCCGATATCTCCAGGTTCGGGCCCTTCATTTATACTTATTTTGGCAGTTGGGTCAATATCATCATCACTACATGACGAGAATGCCAGGGCTATAGCGAGCAGGCAAATGACAGGAAAAAATTTCGTAGACTTCATATTCACTAGATTTAGGGTTAATGGGCAAAAATGACATTAACATTTCTAGTAAACAAGATTTCATAAAATTATTCGATAAATTGACATTAACGGTAATAATGGATTATTCTTATAAATCTTGGTAGTCTGCTCTTTGACCTATTTAAATATAGCCAAAAAAACAATTTAGTATCTGCCCCTGCTCAATAGGAGCATCTCTTTTTAGAAAGCATCCAGATCAAGGTTACCGCTCATTGTAATCCATTCCATTTGATATGACATTATATCGAGGCCATAATAATGCTTTTTAGTAAATCTTTGTTTTGTATTGATTACTTCCCGATACAATATATCATACCCTTCTATTCACAGGGATTAAGGCGAGACGTGTAGTACAGATGTGATACAAATAGAGTTTAATTAATCAACAAAAAGACAACAAGAGTAAATTAGATTTCAATTTCATTAATGTAAAACCAAAAATTATTGCCCATTGAATTTACAATTTAATTTTCAATTCTAATCCCTCCTACTGCTCCAATATATGAAATATAGAGTTGAAAAATTGCTATCTTAAGCAAGCGGACTTAATTCTCAATTTTGGCTTGGAAATGTAGTGTTCCTTCCCGGTCCCGATAGCTATCGGGACTGGGAAGAGTTAACGCAATGGAAAGCTGAAATTGGGGATTGTGTCCAAGATTTATGTAGAGAAGCTCTTAGCCTGTAATGACGCTTTTTTCGGAATGTAGAGGGATGTGCTGAATGGATTTTATTTCCACTTCATCTTCTGCAACCTAACCGCATTGAATATGGCTAGCAACGCCACGCCTACATCGGCAAAGACAGCTTCCCACATTGTTGCCAGACCGCCTGCACCCAGAATGAGTACTATTACTTTTACACCGAAGGCCAAACCAATATTTTGCCATACGATACTTCGAGTTGAACGACCAATTTAAATCGCTCTTGCAATCTTACTCGGTTGATCTGTCTGTATGATAACATCAGCAGTTTCGATTGCGACATCGCTTCCTAAACCACCCATCGCAATACCTACACCACTTGCTGCCAAAACTGGTGCATCATTGATGCCATCACCAATAAATGCTACTTTTGTATCAGGTTGTTTCTTCAGTTCTTCAACTTCGTTTAGCTTGTCTTCAGGTAGTAATCCACCTTTTGCCCAATCAATATTTAACTCTTTTGCAACTTGTTGCGTAATAGAGTCCTTGTCGCCTGATAGCATGATAATCTTGGAAATTCCTGCATCCCGAATTTGTTTAATGGCTTGGTGGGCATCATCCTTTAGTTCATCTGCAATGGTTACATAGCCAGCAAATTTCCCATCAATAGATACCATAACGATTGATTCTACAATACCATCCGTTTCCGAAGGAACTTCTATGTTGTTTGAAGTCATCAAAGCTTTGTTGCCTACCAACACCGTCTTCCCGTTGACTGTTCCTTTCAATCCTTTTCCGGCAACCTCTGAAACATTAGTTGCTTCATAATCCGAACCGTCTGCTTTGTATTCGAGAATCGCTTTTGCAATAGGATGGGTAGATTGCTCTTCTATCGCCATCAGGTATTTCATAAACTCAGCTTCCTCGAATGTGATGGAATTGATTTCCTTGATTTTGAAAACCCCTTTGGTAACCGTTCCGGTTTTGTCCATTACGACCGTGTTCACTTTGGTCATTGCATCGAGAAAAGATGCGCCCTTGAACAGAATACCGTTTCGGGATGCTGCACCCAATCCGCCAAAATAACCCAAAGGAACAGAAATAACCAATGCACAAGGGCAAGAAATCACAAGGAATATCAATGCTCTATATAGCCAATCCCTAAACACGTAATCATCTACAAAAAAGTAGGGCAAAAACGTCAATCCAATCGCCAAGAATACCACAATAGGTGTATAGATTCTTGCAAATTTTCTAATGAACAATTCTGTTTTTGATTTACGAGCTGTTGCATTCTGCACCATATCGAGAATTCGGGCAATGGAACTGTCCTTGAATTCTTTGGTGGTCTCAATTTCAATAACGCCATCCAGATTGATACTTCCTGCAAAAACCTTTTCGCCTTTTGCAATGGTATCGGGGTTGCTTTCGCCCGTTAAAGCTGCTGTATTGAATGAGCCTTTTTCCGATAGCAATACGCCATCGAGCGGAATTTTTTCGCCTACACGAACTTGCACTTTCTCGCCAATTGCAACCGTTTCTGGACTTACGGATATGTAATCGTTATTTCGATACACCAAAGCTTCATTTGGTCGTACATCGAGCAAGGCTTTGATATTGCTTTTAGCTCGATTGACTGCTGCATTCTGGAACAGTTCTCCCACGGCATAAAATAGCATTACTGCAACACCTTCGGGATATTCGCCAATGGCGAATGCTCCGATGGTAGCAAGGGACATCAAAAGAAATTCAGTAAAGAAATCGCCATTTTTAATGCTGTTCCAGCCTTCTTTTATTACAGGAAAACCTACTGGAAGATATGCCACCAAATACCATACGATGCGAATCCAGCCAGAAAATTGTGGAAAGGTTTCAAAATAATCAAAGGCAATCCCGGCAATGAGCATTACAAAACTGAAAATTGCAGGTAAATATTTTCTGAAATTACCCAGTTTTTCAGGATTGCTGTGATTGTGGCCGTCCGAATCCGAATCTTCTCTTTGTTGTTCTTTTGGGTCTAAATCCCGAAGGTTTATTTTTTTCTTTCGCATAAGTGCAAGTTCTTAAATTATATGATGCAATGGAAGTGCATTTATTCGCCATTACATTTTTCGCATATTCCTTTTACTACCAAATTCACATCCTCTGCCAAGTAACCTTCTGGAAGATTGATATGAGGGATTTTGTGCTCCGTTAAACACACCGTTTCGTTGCAGTTTGAGCAGTGAAAATGAAGGTGCAAATCCTGTTCTATCTCACAATTGCAACCTTCTGCGCAAAGGGCATATTTTGAAATTCCCGTGCCGTCATCAATTTGATGCACGATACTATTTTCCTCAAAAGTTTTAAGGGTTCTGTACAAGGTAGTCCTGTCTGCTTTTGTGAAAGCATTTTCTATATCGGTCAGGGCGACCGCTATTTCCTTTTGTGCCATATACTTGTATATTAGCATGCGCATTGCCGTTGGGCGAACCTTTTTGTCCTCTAAAAATTTTTCTATTATTTCCATCTTATATAATTAATGTCCGTGTCCTCCTCCTTCTTCTTCACTATTTTTTGCTTTTGCCAAAAGTGTAAAGGCATCCTTTAAAACAATTTCCATAGAAGTAATATCTGGTGTTCCATTTACAAAATCAAATGCTACAAAACCTTCTTCCTCATTTCCTTTGGTGATTTCGAGCATTTCAAAATCGTTCATTGTGTTTTCGCCTTCTTTTCGTTTTCCAAGAGATTTAAAAATGTACTGTTTCGCTTCAAATCTTACAATGGCTTCTTCTGGAATCGCATATTGCTCTTGCGCTTCCACTTCAATGGCTGCGTTCACAAACATACCTGGCAACAACTCTTCATTTTTGTCTTGTAAATGACCGTGAATCGTAATGGACCTATCATCACGAACGTTATTGGCAATAAGGAATACTTCGGCTTCCATCCATTCTTCAGGTGTGTTTGCCAATCTAAAACGGATCCGTTGTCCATTGCGAAGTAAGTGAATATCGTCTTCGTAAACTTTAAGCTCCACGTGTAAATCTGTTGCATCTGTAATATCCATAAGGACATCCTGCGGATTGAAATATTTACCTGTGTTTATGTAAACTTCCCGAACCACACCGTTAATGGGCGAATACACATTCACAATCGTTGAAATAGACCCATTTTTCACACTTGACGGATTGATGCCTATTAAACGTAGCTTGCTTTCAAGTGATTTAATTATGGCCTGATTGGTCAAATACATACTTTTTGCTTTTTGAAATACTTTAGATGACGTGACATTTTCATCATTCAAGGTTTGTTGGCGTTCAAAATCTGCTTTTAAATAATCATTATTTGCCAAAGCCTCCAGATACTCTCTTTGGAACTCTATAAACTCTGGATTTTCAACCCTTGCAATGACCTGACCTTTTTTGATTCGACTACCCGGAAGCATTTCGGTATATTTTAAAAATCCGCCATAAGGAACTGTCACTGAAATATTACCTTGTGGTGGCACATCAATCATCCCATTGACCGTGATTTCGTGACCTATTTTTCGTTTTTCAACTTTACCGATGACAATGTTGGTCTGTGCCATTTGGGCATCTGTCAATTCAATTTGATTTTCTTCCCCTTGGTGGTCATCTTCAACCATTGGTTGTGCTTTATCCTTGCAGCCTGTTACCATTAAAGTGACGACAAAGACTATTATTATGTGTATGTTCTTCATTTTATTGATTATTTGCGATGAGTTGTTCAATTTGAATTAGTGTTTGGTTGTACTTGTTTACAAAATCCAAGTATTTCACTTGAATGGTCAATGCCCTGTTCAGTCCTTGGATGTATTCAATATATCCAACTTCTCCTTCCTGAAAGCCTCGTTGCGAATTTTTCAACAGTAATTCCGCTTGTGGTAAAGCATTGTTTCTGTACGATTCCAGATTGATTTGCTCTGTTTGAAGCGTTTCCCATAAAGTTTCGAGGTGGGTTTGGGTTTTGTTTTTTACGGCTTCCAATTGTGCTTCATTCTCCATTTTTTGGATTTTTGCTGCTTTTATTTTTGCCGTATGTGGCTTGAACCAGATGGGAATAGTCAAACCGAGTTGTACGCCTGTGAACCTATCTCCAGAATCGAAAACCGTTGGTGTTCCGTTTGCGGCTTCTCCATTGCCTATAAAGGATTGGTTGAAATAACCCAATGTGATATCAGGTAACATTTTGGAAACAGCCACAGATTTTTCATTTTCGGCAAGTTCTATTTGCTTTTGGTAAAAGGCGAGTGTTGGATTGTTTGCAATTGCCGTCGAATCCTTAATCCCAGGTAACATTGCAGTTTTTACTTCCAAATTTTCTACATTGATATCTACCAAACTATCCGAATTTATCAAATTCTGCAATTGGAGTTGATGATTTTTAAGGGCAGAAGCGTTTTCCAAAATCATAATTTGTATATCAGCCAACTCTACATTTGCAGTCGCTTGCTCTAATGCATTGCTTTCTCCTGTTTTGTAACGTAAGTTGGCGGCATAGGCAAATCGTTCATAAATGCTGTCTTGCTTTTGTAGTACCCTTTGTTTGCTTTTGAGATACCACAGTTGGTAATAGGTGGATTTTACTTGGGCAATCAATTCATTTTTCAAAACAGCTTCGTTCAGTTCACTTGCCTGTATTTGGGTGTTGGCCAATTTATTTTGGCTACTATAAAGTGTCGGGAACGCAAACTTTTGGCTTACGCTAAAACGAGTGTCATTATCTGCAATGCTATTGGTTTGGCCATATTCCAAATCAAAATCGGTCTTTGGTAAATCGAAACTACTGCCTTTCAAAGCCTGTTGTTGTTCCGTCTGCAAACGCGACACTTTGATGTTCGGATTGTTCTTTAATGCTGTTTCAATCACTTCATCAATATTTTGATAGACTTTGACTTCTGAAGTTGTCTGTGCGTTTATCGAATAGACACTTCCGAGAAATGCCATCAACACAACAAGTGCTGTTTTATTAGGTTTCATCTTTAATTTTTTTCTGAATAATAATAGAGAATTGGTAATACCACGAGCGTCAAAAAGGTTGCAGTAATCAAACCACCAATTACAACCGTTGCCAGAGGTCGCTGCACTTCTGCACCTGAAGTTTGAGAAATTGCCATTGGCAAAAATCCTAAAGAGGCTACGGAAGCCGTCAAAATTACAGGACGTAAGCGGGTTCTTGTACCTTGGTAAATACGTTGGAAAACATCTGAAATTCCGTCTTTTTTAAGTCGGTTAAATTCCGCAATCAACACAATCCCATTTAATACTGCTACTCCAAATAATGCAATAAACCCAACTCCTGCGGAAATACTGAACGGCATATCACGAAGCCACAGGGAAAATACTCCACCGATTGCCGATAAAGGAATAGCTGTAAAAATTAATACACCCTGCTTGATTGAACCAAAAGTAAAATAAAGCAAAATAAATATGAGCAATAATGCCAAGGGCACTGCAATTGCCAAACGCTCGCGAGCTTCCACGAGATTTTCAAATTGTCCTCCATAAGAAATATTATAGCCTGGAGCCAGATTGATTTGCGAATCGATTTTAGTGCTTATTTCATCCACAACACTTTCCACATCACGATTACGAACATTAAAAGCGACAATAATACGTCGTCTTGTATCATCACGTTGAATTTGATACGGTCCATCTTTTATAGAAACTGTGGCGACCTGTTGCAATGGAATCTGTTGGCCATTGGAGCCATTTAGGTATAGATTCTGTACATCATGGAGGTCTGTTCGATTATTTGATTCCAAACGAACTACCAAATCAAATTGTTTTTCGCCTTCATACACCAAGCCTGTTGAAGCCCCAGCAAATGCCGCTTGAATCGTGTTGTTTACCGATTTTATATCCAATCCATATTTTGCAAGCTGCCCACGATTATAGTTGATGACTATTTGTGGTACGCCTGTAACTTCTTCAACATACACATCCACCGCACCTTCAACCGTTCCTGCCAATTTCCCGATCTGGCTTGCATAGGTAGAAAGTTGGTTTAAATCTTCGCCATAAATCTTGATGGCGACATCTTGACGAACACCAGTCATCAGTTCATTAAAACGCATTTGGATGGGTTGTTGAAAACCGAAAGTCACACCGGGAATCACTTCAAGAGCTTCTGCCATTTTGTTTGCCAATTCTTCCCTGTTGGAAGCAGAAACCCATTCTGATTTATCTTTAAGAATAATCATCAAATCGGCAGCTTCAATCGGCATCGGGTCTGTTGGAATTTCGCCTGAACCAATTTTTGACACTACCTGCTCCACCTCTGGAAAATTATCCAATAGAATTTTTTCAGCTTTGGTAGTCGCTTTAATCGTATTTGAAAGTGAACTTCCCGTAATCACCCTTGTTTCCACTGCAAAATCTCCTTCTTCAAGCGTTGGGATAAATTCGCCACCCAAACTTTGAAACACCAAAAACGCGATAACAAAAAACGCAATGGTAGCACCAACCACTAACACTCTTGTCCGCATCGCCCAATGAATTATAGGCTCGTAAATACGGTAAAAGAAGTCCATTATCTTGTCGGAAATATTCCGTTTATGCTCCGTTTTCTTACTCAAGACGAGTGCCGACATCATAGGAATGTATGTCAACGATAATAGAAACGCACCCAAGATGGCGAAACTCACCGTTTGCGCCATTGGTCCAAACATTTTTCCTTCCGTGCCTACCAAAGCTAAAATTGGTAGATACACTATTAGGATGATGATTTCGCCAAAAGCTGCTGAATTTCTGATTTTACTGGCAGATTGATAGACTTCTTCATCCATTTCAGCTTGGGTCAGTTTTCTGGAAAGTTTTAAAGCACCCAAATGAAATAAGGTCGCTTCCACAATAATAACTGCACCATCTACAATCAATCCGAAATCGATAGCACCCAAGCTCATCAGGTTTGCAGAAACACCGAACAAATGCATCATACTAAACGCAAATAACAATGCCAATGGAATAACGGAAGCGGTAATCAAACCAGCACGCCAATTGCCCAATAACAATAGTAAAATAAAAATTACAATGAGTGCTCCTTCCACAAGATTGGTGGTCACTGTCCCAATGGCGTTGTCTACCAATTTTGTTCTATCTAGAAAGGGTTCGATAACCACACCTTCGGGCAAGGTTTTGCTGATGGTTTCAATTCTATCTTTTACATCATTTATTACTTTGGCGGAATTTGCGCCTTTCAACATCATTACAATCGCACTGACCACTTCGCCTTCGCCATTTCGGGTGGTTGCTCCATAACGGATTGCTTTTCCTGTTTGTACAGTTGCAACATCGCTTATCAAAATAGGGATTCCGCTCTCTGTCTGCTTGACAAGTATATTGTTGATATCCTCAATAGAGCCAACGAGACCTTCGCTTCTAATAAATAATGCCTTGTCGTTCTTTTCAATGTAAGCACCACCTGTATTTTGATTATTATTTTCGAGTGCTTCGAACAGGTCGGAAATGGAAACACCCATTCCATTCAATCGTTCTGGACGAACTGCGATTTCGTATTGCTTTAAATAGCCCCCAAAACTGCTAACGTCTGCAACCCCTTTCGTCCCCAAAAGTTGGCGTTTAATGACCCAATCTTGAATTGTTTTTAATTCTGTGGCCGTATATTTGTCTTCATATCCAGGTTTGGTGGTAATCACATATTGGTAAATTTCTCCAAGTCCTGTAGTCAATGGTGCAATCCCTGGTTTGCCGATGCCTTCTGGAATTTGGGCTTGTGCATCTGCAAGACGTTCGTTTACCTGTTGTCTTGCCCAGTACACATCAACATTTTCCTCGAAAACAATAGTAACAACCGATAATCCGAAACGTGAAAATGAACGGATTTCATCGATTTGTGGAATGGTGGCCATGGTGAGTTCAATGGGAAAGGTAATTAAACGTTCCACCTCTTGCGCAGCAAGTGTTGGGGAGGTCGTAATGACCTGCACTTGATTATTGGTAATATCTGGAACCGCATCCACTGGAAGCTGGCGCAATGAATATATACCTGTGATAATTAAGCCGAAAGTAAGTAAACCGATAACCAACTTATGGGTTATGGAATACCTAATAATGTTATTGAGCATAGAAAAGTATTAATGAATTATAAATAATAGTGTGTTGACCACAATTGGAATGGTCAGCAATAATTTATAAGCTACCTGCCTTTGCAGGTATTCATTAAACCCTTGGAGGTTGGAAAAGAGATTCCAGATATCTGGAATTGATGTTGAATGTATAAGAATTATATTGATTTTGTTCTTCAGAAGAACCATCATTCAATAATGTTGGCTGAAATGGTGCGAAGAATACAAAATGTTGACAACATTGATGGCTAGTATGTAAGGGGGCATCTTCATGGTCGGACTCTTGATGATGGTTGTCAGGTTTTCCATCATCATTTATATAATCTTCATAAACATATTCAAAAAAAGAATATCCTTCGTTTTGTTTATGGTCTTGATAATGAGCAATAAAATGTGATATTTCTTCAATCTGCTCGCAAACTTCCATATTGGCAGCGATTCCTTGAAAAAGGAATAGAAACGACATCGATATGGAAACGAATATTTTCATATAGTTTGACAAATATACAAAAATAGGGATGCAACTGTTATGCAAAAGACATTGATGATGTTACCGTGAATTATGATAATTGAATGTTTATTTAGTACACTAAAAATTCGTATTAAATCCAATGAGAAAACATAATCACATATATCACTCCACCAATCCCGAATATCAGACTCACAATAAAAAACACCACAGCCCAAGTTGGATAAATTTTAGCCTGTTTTATCTTATTTTCAAAACGGATTTCAAAATTCTCCATCGCCTTGATACAAGATGTCATCTGCTGCTGATGTGATTCGATAATCGTTTTATATTCCGCTAAATCCATCTTGATTTTTGTGTCATTTAGTTGTCCATTGATTTTCTCTAATTTCTCAACGTCATTTTTAAAATCTGTAAGTTCATTGACTAATAGAGCTGTAAGTTCCTCCAGTTTTGTCATAATCGATATTTTTAATAAGAGAGTCCTTGTTGTATTACTTTTTTGATAATGAACTTGGTTAGTTTTAAAGTTAAGTTAGGTGTTAGGCTCACTACTTTTCCTGCCAGCTTCACTCCGACCGTGTTTCCTTTCAGAATCTTCGCATCTCCAAGTCCTCCCATTTGTTTGCCTATATTTCCAATTGACATATTGCGATGAATTTCACTGCCTTTTAGGTTATGACCATCAAATTTGAAACGGAATCCCTGCAAGTTGTTTTGCTTATTTATCGTCGGAACCACTTTGACACCATTTGTTTCCATAGCTTTTATGTAAGCATCAAATGCTTTAGGCTTGAACTGTGTCATGCTCAAATCATGACGCCGCTTAATTTCTGTTCGAATGTCCCTCAGATTGAATTCCTTTTCAAATTGAACCTGTTTTACGGTGGTCAATTCCATTCGTTCAGCTACTTTCTTTGCTGCCAACTGGCTTCTCTTACCTATAAAGCTATCGTTATAAGCAACACCTCTAAAATCAATTCTGTTGACATATAAATGGATGTGTTTATGTTCTTTGTCCTGATGCACAAAAGCAATGGCTTGTCGTTCTCCAAGTTTCATTTCAAGAATGAACTGTTTTGTTATGTCCTGCAATTTCATATTATCCAATTTCTTCCCGTCTTTGATTGTGGGACTGATGACGAATGACAAGGTGTTCTTAGTGCAATGATAGTTTTGGTCCTGGAGCATCTTGAATTCTTGGGTAATCTCCGCAGCGGAATCCCCATGCAGAAATTCCTTAAGTACGACTTCTGCATTTTTCTCCTGATTCCATCCGTACGACATGGATGCCTTGGTGTGCGATATGCTCTTGCCCTTCCCTATCATTCCTGAAACTTTTTAAGGTGTGCTTTTATTTCATTCGCCAATTCATAAACTGCTTCGGTCAATTTTGGATTTCGATTTCTATACATGTTCCCAATGGACTTAAAATTATTATGATATTTAAGCAGCATTTTATAGAGCTGGATATGATCATCTGTAAATCGCTCCGTGATTTCCTTTTCAAATATGGTACGACGTATGTACTCACTTAATGTCATTCCGCAACTCGACGCTTTGACGTTTAGAAGTTTCTTTTCGTAGACTGAACATCTAAATTTAACGAGAGCATTTTTCCCCTTAAACACTCCTTTTTTTTCTTTGCGACCTTCGGGAGCAAACAAGAATGTGTCCACAGACACACATCTTGAATTCCTACCCAGAATAATTTTTTTTTCAGTTGAATCCGCTTCCAAATCTAAATCCAGACTGTCAGAATGTTTGAGCAATTCGGTAGGAATCTTTAGATATTGCTTTTTTTCATCATCCGGTTTAATGAAATTCTTTTCTCTCATAGCACAAAAATTCGTTTAAGTCTTTATGATTTTTATAGAGGCTACTTTTATCAATAACATGACTGTATTTTGTTTTTAAATACCGTGTGGCATTTCGTCCGGCATTATCACAATCCAAAAAGAGATGAACAGATTCATAATTTGGAATTTGTATCTCAATATTTTTTATAAATGAAATCGAATTCAAAACCATTACATCTGAAATGTTCATTAAAGGTTCATTCATAATTGCCGAGGATAATAAATCGAACATCCCTTCCAAGATGATTAATTGACTCTTTTTTCTTTTGATATGTGTGTAAGATTTTGGGCTGCAACTATTTTTAAAAATCTTGTTTCGCAGTTCCCAGCCACCTTTGTCGTTCCTTAAACCAATTGCAAAAAAATTGGCGTTTTTATAAGTGTACCAGACTTCCTTACAATAGGTATGAGCAATTTGCAATGGAATACATCTACTTTTAAGATATTGGGTCAATGCAGGATGTGTAATCTTCTTAACGCCTGTGACAACAATACCTAAATCTTTCTCATTTAAAAACTCGTTTTTCGTTATGGGATTTATTGGTACACTTTCCTTCAGGAACTCCAAAGCTTCTTCAACTGGACATTTCAAAATCTTACAGACCAAATCTATCACGTTTCCTCCTACACCTTCGCCATGGTCGTACCATCGGTTTTTTGTTTTGGAAACCTTAAAAGAGGCTTGGGTTTCTGACCTGAAAGGACTCATAAACCAAGCTTCTTTTTCCGCTGTCTTTTCGGGAAAGTGCCCGAGTTTTGCCAGCGCTTTTTCGATGGGAAAATCTCTGGCTGTTTCACAATTTATTTTTCTTTTCATAAGCCAATGTCATTTTAGTATTTTTTTGATGATTTGATGATTTTCCTTTGAAAGCCCTAATATCATTGGTCTAACAAAGTCATCAATTTATCATCGTTTCATCAATTTTGGTTATATATCTCTCTTGTCTGTCATCAGTATTATTTTTGATGACAAAATGATGAATAAATGATGACGGCTTTAACATCAGTAAATACAGTAGTTTCGTCAGTCTGTCATCGATTCATCAAAATTTTGGGTCAGGAAAGTTTTTTCGACAGTAAAATAGCGTCCCTTGGCATCAATCAAGTTGATTTCTCCATCGGTCCAGATCACAAATTTTTGGTAACTATTGGAATTGTCCTGATTGCTTAATTTCCAATCGCGCTTCAATAATCTTCTCAATTGTGTAAGGTCAGTTTTGACCCTGGTCTTGTTGAGGGCCAAAAGCCCATCCATGGGACAGAGGTCAACGGATTGCAAATCAAACTTTTCAATGACACTCAATAAAATGCTTGCAAGTTCCTTTTCAACCCGATTACGGTTGTTCTGTACCAGTTTTGTCAGAGCCTTGGTTTTGATTTGCTGTGGCGTGAACCACATTCTGGTCAAATGTTTGGAAGCCAGTTTCCGGTTCGCCAAAAAATGCATAAATGCAGGGATTTCAGTAATGAGGTTTTCCAAAAAGCGGATATCCTCTTCTTCCAATACTGGAACTTTTGTGACCCAAAATCGGGTTTCATTAGCATCAATCTTTATAAAGCTTTCTTCATTGTTGCTGCATAGGATAAATTTTCCGAAGAATTCAACCTCGTGCTTGTCCTTCCCCTTGGCTTCCAGCTTATGGATATTGGTCGTGCTTAAGTATTTAATGCGTTCTGTGAGCTCTTCCTTGTTGAACAGTACCTCGTCGACACAAATCAAAAGTTTGTTTGCCCAATCTGCGTTGAACTGGCTTCCAAAACTATCATTGGTTAGATAGGTCAGGTTGTTGTCAAAGATTTCCTTCAACCATTTTAAAAATGTACTTTTCCCTGTTGAACGTTCTTTGGATATCAGACATAAAATTGGAAGAATCTGGATGGGTTTCGTATAGAGAAGTTGCAAATAATCCAGGCCCAGTTCAAAGTGGTTTCCAAAAATATGCCTTACAAATTTTAGGGAAAGAGAAACATCGCCCTCTTTCGGCAATTTCCCCAATGGCGAATACACATTGTAGAACCCTAGAAATTCCTGCTGAAAGTTCAAATGGCTGGGCATACAGGTAAAACCATCATATTTAGGAATTTTACATATATGGTTTTTGCCGTGGTCGTGCTTAATGGTTTCCATATTCCAATGAACTAAAATCTCGTTAAAGTGTCCTGCAATAGTGGGTGCCTTGACATTTTTATAATAGGAAGTTCCCACACGTATATATGGTGTTTGTTTCATAAGATTTTCGGGAAGTCTGTCTAACGTGGTTTTTTGTTCATGGTGTAAGCCACGGCTTCTGCCTCAATCTCATCTTGCGACTTACGTTTGTTCTGAAGTAACCATTCTACAAGTTTTCTCTTCTCAAAAAAAAGCATCTTGCCGTTTGGTTTAGAATGTGGAATTTTTCCTGAAGATGTCAGTTTGTAAAGATAACTTCGGGATATGCCGGTATAATCACAGGCTTCGTTAAAGGTCAAGACTTCTTTTTGACCTGCTAACATTTTTTCTAAACGATTGAATCGTTCTAATATCAATGAATTGTCCATTTCTAATTATTTTAATGATTAAAATGAACAAAAGCGCTTTTGTTTTCCCTTATGGGACTATGGAAATAAAAATATAAAAAGAGGCTAATGAAAGGAAAAAGAATCGAAGTAAGTTATACACAAAGATTTGGTAAACAGCGTATTAATTCATTTAGAATCATTTAGAATGGAATTATTTACCAGAAATTTTTTTAGGATATATTAAGCATCAAATTAAACTAAATCAAATTGCCAAATAATGATGATTTTGAGATATATTTTGAGTTATTAACAATAATAAATGAATATTTTATCTTTTTCAGGATTTTAAAACGCAGAAATTCTAATTGATTGAGAAATTTAAGACAGGAATACAGTTTGCCGCTTCCTTCATTTTAGTATCAATAATTTTAGCATAAATTTGAGTAGTTCTTATCTCTCTATGTCCTAATCGTTTGGAAACCGTATAAATATCTGCGCCATTCTCCAATAACAAAACTGCGTTGGTATGTCTTGCACTATGAAAAGTTATGTGCTTCGAAATTCCTGCCCGATTGCACCAACGAACTATTTCATTGTTGTAAACTGCTGAATATTTTAGACCAGTAAATACCCTATCATCTGATGAGTGTCGTTCGCCTAACAGTTCACGTGCTTGGTTCGAGATATAAAGATATTCTACTCCATCAGTTTTCTTTTGTCTAAAGTTGACACGGCTCGTGTTATCCTCATCTCGCACTTCAGACCAACTCATCGCACTGATATCTGACCATCTTAAACCCGATAGACATGAGAATAAAAAAGCACGTTTTAAGACTTCATATTTGCATTCAGTATTAACCAAAATTTGTAACTCTTGGAAAGTAAGATACTCTCTTTGGCTTTCTGCTTGTTCAAAAGACTTCACTTTTGTGGCATAGTTAAGTGCCAAATAACCTTCATCAAAAGCGGCTCTTAAGGAGGCCTTAAATTTATTGAAGTATGAATATTTAGAGTTGAGGGATAACGGTAAAGCACTCTTAGTATGCGCTTTCTTGTCAAAATATTTACGTACGCGGTTCACAAAATTTTCATCAATTTCGTCAAACATAGTATTCGCCGAAATACAACGCTGCAAATGAATGAATGCGGCAGTCCAGTTGCCATAGTTTTTAGCACTTTCAGACCTCTCTTCCACTTTCTCACTAAAGAAATCCAAAAATCGTCTTTTGCCTTTTGCTGTATTTTTTAAATCAAACTTACCTTGGTAATATTCTGCTTCCCTAATCGACAGTATTTTTTTGGCTAATACCATTGTCTGTTTATTCTCTTTTCTTTCAACAGCATTTTTAGGTTCACTAAATAAATACAATTTTAGATTTTCACGGTCTCGTATATGTTTTCTCTTTCCTTCCGATGAAATTTCCGAACCCTTATAGTAATCAATTATCAAGCTAATTTTGCCACTAGGCAATTTCCTTTCAATTAGAGATATTTTCATAATGTCGTACGTTTGTACTACATAATTTAATAACGTAGTACATGTGTAGTACCAAATATAATAAATAAGGAAATAGAGAGAAAGAATTATTTTACTTAATTAATTGACAGTCAACGAAAAGAACATAAAATAACATCAAAGGAAACCAATATTATTTCCCGATACAGAAATTAGCAAATATGTTGCCTAGCAACTCATCATTGCTGATTTCCCCGGTTATTTCGCCAAAATGAAAGAGTGCCTGCCGGATATCGATTGCGAGAAGATCACCAGATTTGTTTTCGTCCAATCCAGAACGGACTTCGTAAATTTCTTGTAATGCTTTTTGCAATGCATCAAAATGGCGACTGTTAGTTACGATAGTATTATTATTTCGAAGTGCACCGGTATTTACAAAATCCCCAAGGCGATTTTTTAATTCTTCCAATCCTTCTTTAGTTTTGGCAGAAAGGAATAAGTTTTCTGCATTGCCGATTGAATTTAAAGCAGTTTTCAATTTAATTCTTTCATCTTCAGAAAGCTGGTCGGCTTTATTGGCAACAATCAATAATTTTTTATCGGGAAATTTTTCGTGAATCTTGGATACTTCAGATATAAGTTTTTTAGTATCGAAATTACCTTCTTTTAAACTCTTGCTGCTAATTACAAAAAGAACCAGCTGTGCTTGCCCAATCTTTTCAAAGGTTTTCTTTATCCCAATGGACTCAACAATGTCTTCGGTTTCTCTTATTCCTGCAGTATCGATAAACCTGAAACCAATCCCTCCGATGGAGATTTCATCTTCAATAGAATCCCTTGTTGTTCCTGCGACCTCTGAGACAATGGCGCGTTCTTCATTTAACAAGGCGTTTAATAGTGTTGATTTCCCCACATTTGGCTCGCCAATAATCGCCACCGGAATTCCATTTTTTAGAACATTACCGACTGCAAAAGAATCAATCAATCCCTTTAGGACCATAATGATTCTTTCAATTAGAGCTGAAAATTCCTTTCTATCTGCAAATGCTATATCTTCCTCGGCAAAATCGAGTTCTAGCTCAATCAATGAAGCGAAGTTTAAAAGTTCTTGCCGTAATTTTGAAATTTCAGAAGAAAATCCTCCCCTCATCTGCTGCATGGCGATTTGGTGAGAAGCCGCATTATCACTTGCTATTAAATCGGCCACAGCTTCCGCCTGGCTCAGATCCATTTTTCCATTTAAGAACGCTCTAAGGGTAAATTCACCAGCTTTCGCCATTCGGCAGCCATTGCTTAAGAAAAGATTCAAAATTTGCTGTTGAATATAATGACTTCCATGGCAAGAAATTTCAACCACATCTTCACCCGTATACGATTTTGGATTTTTAAACACCGTAACCAAAGCCTGATCAAGAACCCGATTTTCAACTTTAATATTTCCTAAATGCACCGTGTGGCTCTGGGCATTTTTCATATTTAAGCCAGAAAGAGCAGAGAAGTATTGAGAAACCAAAGTGATTGCATCTGGACCAGAAATCCTGATTACGGCAATCGCTCCATTTCCAGAAGCTGTTGCTACGGCAATAATTGTGTCCTTGTTTAGCATGAAAATGTTTGTGCAAAAATATGCGAAAAAAGTCGATAAGGTCAATTAGGTGGATTTCAAAATGATAAGGAAGCCTTAACACGATAATCTTACAATCCTTTTTATATTTGTGAAACAAAAATTAAGGTATTATGAAGAATTTAGTAAGTCTGCTTTTAATCTGTATTGTATTTATTTCTTGCAAGAATGAAACTGAAAATGTCGAAAATAGAGATTCTTATGTCATAAATGGATCTGCTCCTGGCGTCTATAATGGCGTGAGGGTCTACCTAAAGTCTGCAGACCAAAGAGATAGATTTATGGATTTGGATACCGCGATTGTAATGGGTGAAAAATTCACTTTTGAAGGTACGGTAGATTCACCTGAAAGACTTACGCTTCATGTAAATAGTGTAAACGGAAGTGTTCCCATCATTCTTGAAAATGCCGTTATAGACGTGAGAATCGACAAAGATGACATCACAAATTCTGAAGTAAAAGGAACTAAAGCCAACGATGCGTTATTTAGCTACGCACAAGAAACTCGAGATTTTATGAGCAATGGCGTAAGATTAAATAATGAATATCGAACTGCGCTTAGAGAAAATGATACGGCCAAATTAAATTCTATGGCCATGGAACTTCAATCGGCAAATAAGAAACAGCTAACATATCCTTTAGAATTTATTGAAAAACATCCTGACAATTATTTTTCCTTGATCTTGCTTCAAGATTTGTACAGCAATAAACAATACCCGATAACCGATTTAGAAACTGCACATAATAATATCAGCGCCGAAATCAAAAACTCCTATCTTGGAAAAATCGTTGATTCTATTCACCAGACTAGAGTTGAAGAAAGCAAGCGTTTGGCTTCATTAGAAGTTGGGAACGTTGCACCGAAATTTAGCGGACCAACACCAGATGGAAAAACAATTTCCTTAGATGGAATTAAAGGTAAAGCAACCATAATCGATTTTTGGGCAGCTTGGTGCGGACCATGTAGAAGAGAAAATCCTAATGTAGTTAGGATTTACAATAAATATCATGCTAAAGGTTTAGAGATTGTTGGTGTTTCTTTAGATGGAAATGGAAGACAAACAAACCCGAAAGAAGCTTGGATGAAAGCGATTAAAGACGATAATTTATCTTGGAATCATATTTCTAACCTAAATTATTTTAATGACCCAGTTGCTAAACTTTACAACATTACCTCCATCCCAGCCACTTATATTTTGGATGAAAATGGCACTATTGTAGCTAAAAATCTTCGAGGTCAAGAATTAGAAATGAAGATAGCTGAGTTACTGAAGTAGTTTTTAGTTTTTGGTTTTTGGTTTTTGGTTTTTGGTTGTGGGTTACTAAAATATAAAGCAATCAAAGACATTATAACTTGAATCTCACTTCTCACGTCTTAAGTCTTAAGTCGTAGGTCTTAAGTCATACATGTTAAATCTTTATTCTTGGTTCTTTACTCTTGGTTTTCTGCTTTACCAAATTCAACACTAAATTTTCCCTATCTTATGTAGAACGAACAAGAGTATTATAGGGATTGATAGCAGAATCACCATAAGTAAATTTTCACCGAAAAGTTCAGGAAATAAGATTAAAGTAACTACATATCCTGCGATGGCACCACCAAAGTGAGCGTCGTGACCAATATTTCCGATGCGCTTTTTCATACCATAAATAGAATAAAGCAGATACCCAATTCCGAAGATATATGCCGGGATAGGAATCGGAATAAAAAACATATAAAGACTCATGCCGGGTTGTAATAAAATCGCCGAATATAAGATTCCCGTCACGGCTCCACTCGCCCCTACCGCGCTATAGTGGTATTCATCTTTATGAAAATAAAGCGAAAGCAAATTTCCTAAGATAAGGCTGGCAATGTAAATTATAATGAAATTGAGATTTCCCAAAAATTCGACCACCACGTCCGCAAAAAAGTAAAGGGTAAACATATTGAAAAACAAATGCGTCATGTCGGCGTGCAAAAATCCAGAACTGAACATTCTAATTTGCTCACCCGCCTTAATACGACCAACATTGAATTTGTATTTTTCAAAAAACCCGAAGTCGTTAAATCCTTTAAAGGATATAATCGCGTTTGCCGCGATAACGACAATGGTCACCAAACTTAAATTACCCATTTGCAATAAATGTTTAAATAGATTAAAGCCTATCTTTGCTGCTGCAAATCTAATATTATTTAATGCAACTTCTGGTTTACGTATTGGTTTATCCTATAATTTGGGTTATTTCCATTCTACCATTTAGAGTTCTCTATTTCTTTTCAGATTTTCTCTATTTCACTTTCTATTATGTCGTTGGATATCGCAAAAAAGTTGTAATTGAAAATTTAAATCTAGCTTTTCCAGAAAAATCTAAGGAAGAAAAGGATAAGATTACTAAGCAATTTTATCAGTATTTCTGTGATACCATTGTAGAATCCTTAAAGTCGCTTACGATTTCAGATGAACAGATCAAGAAGAGAATGTCTTTTACAAATCTTGAAGTCGTTAAAGAAATAGAAAAGAATAAACCGATTGCTTATATCTGTGCCCATTATGGAAACTGGGAATGGATTTTTGTACTTCAACACTACTTTGAAAATCGAGGTTACGCAGTTTACAAACCGTTAAGGAACAAGTATTTTGACCGTTTGGTCAAGAAGATAAGGGCAAAACATAAGAGTTATCTTATTTCTACCCGTGAAGCTTACATCACACTCTTGCGCGCTAAGAAGCAGGATAATCTTGCCAGCTGCGGATTTGTGTCCGACCAATCACCTAAAATCAGTAATGCCCAATATTGGAGAGAATTTATGGGCGTGAAAGTTCCTGTTATTGTCGGAACTGAAGTGCTGGCAAAAAAGTTAGATATGGCAGTGGTATTTTTTGTAGTGAAAAGGGTTAAACGCGGATACTATGAAACAACTTTCCAGCCTATTGCAGTAAATCCGCAAGAATTTGAAAACTACAAAATCACCGACCGATTTATAGAATTAGTAGAAAATGAAATCAAAAAAGCACCACAATATTATCTATGGACACACAAACGCTGGAAACATCGGGATAAGGTGCCTCAGGAGTTCAAATAATTGTTAGTTTTTGGTTTTTGGTTTTTGGTTGCTGGTTGTTGGTTATTGGTTATTGGTTATTGGTTATTGGTTATTAGATGCTAGATAGAAACAAATAATAGCAAACAAAAACATTCTACCTTATATCTTACGTCTTAATTCTTGATTCTTTGTTCTTTGTTCTTTGTTCTTTGTTCTTTGTTCTTTGTTCTTTGTTCAAGATTCTAGGTTCTAGGTTCTAGGTTCCAAAAAATTTCCCTTCCTAAATAAAACTGCGAATCTCCCCGATAATTCTTTCTGCTAACTCATCAGCTTCAATTTGTGATGGTGCTTCCGTATAAACCCTGATGATTGGTTCCGTATTACTTTTTCTAAGATGCACCCAGCTATCTTCAAAATCAATTTTCACTCCATCAATGGTATTTATTTTTTCATTTGAAAATTTCTTTTCCATTTCAATCAAGATATGGTCCACATCGATTTGAGGAGTCAATTCAATTTTTTTCTTACTCATAAAATAGTTTGGATAGCTTGCCCTGAGTTCGCTGACTTTCATCCTCTTCTCTGCCAATAAACTTAAAAACAACGCAACTCCAACCAAAGCATCACGTCCATAATGTGATTTTGGATAGATGATTCCGCCGTTTCCTTCACCGCCAATAACCGATTGATTTTCTTTCATCGCATTAACGACATTCACTTCGCCTACCGCACTCGCCACATATTTACCACCGTGCTTCTCAGTGATATCTCGAAGCGCTCTGGTAGAGCTCATATTACTTGCAGTATTCCCGCCAGTTTTGGAAAGCACATAATCTGCACAGGCTACCAAGGTGTATTCTTCGCCAAACATTTCGCCATTTTCGTCCATAAAGGCCAAACGGTCTACGTCTGGATCTACTACGATTCCGAAATCAGCTTTTTCTTTAACAATTTCTTTGGCCAAATCTCCCAAATGTTCTTTTAGAGGTTCAGGATTATGAGGAAAATGTCCGTTAGGTTCGCAAAATAATTTTACAGTATGTACTCCGAGTCGGTCTAACAAAAGTGGGATTGCAATACCACCGGTGGAGTTTACCCCATCTACAACAACCTTAAAGTTTCCTTTTTCGATGGCCGAAACATTCACCAAATCCAAATTTAAAACTTCATCAATATGAATATCGATATAAGCCTGATTCTTAGTAATTTTCCCGAGATTGTCAACTTCAGAAAAATCGATGTTACCTGACTCGGCAATTTCTAATATTTCAGCACCCGCTTTAGCATCGAGAAATTCGCCTTTTTCGTTCAATAGTTTCAAGGCGTTCCATTGCTTAGGATTATGGCTAGCAGTTAATATAATACCACCATCGGCTTGTTCCATTGGGACAGCAATTTCTACAGTGGGTGTAGTAGAGAGTCCTATATCAACCACGTGAATTCCCATTCCCACTAATGTATTCATCACCAAATTCTGAATCATTTCACCAGAAATCCGCGCATCACGACCAACAACAATTTTGTGACTATCCTTTTTTCGGTAATCCTTAATCCATGCTCCGTAAGCAGATGCAAACTTTACCGCATCAATTGGGGTTAGATTGTCTCCCTGCTTGCCTCCTATCGTACCTCGAATACCTGAAATTGACTTTATAAGTGTCATAAATAATTCTGTTTACTGCAAATATAAAAGTTCTGAAGTAGTTTTTGGTTGATAGTTCTTAGTTCCTGCCATCGGCAGGCAGGTTTGGTTTATGGTTTTTGGTTTCTGCCGTCGGCAGGCAGGTTTGGTTTTTGGCTAGTATTTTATAGATTAGGATGAATCATATATCACCTTAGCTTAAATCTTTTTCTTTTGTCTTACGTCTTATGTCTTATGACTTATGTCTTGGTTCTTGATTCTTGATTCTTGATTCTTGGTTCTTTTTTTTCGATTCTAGATTCTAGATTCTCAATTCTAGTTTCTAGATTCCAAACACCCAACTCAATTTATTTCGTAATTTCGGAAAATGAATTTCCTCGCCCACATCTATCTTTCAGGTGATAATGATATGATTACGATTGGCAATTTTATTGCTGATGGCATAAAAGGAAAGAGCTACAAAAAGTTTCCTCAAGAAATCCAAATTGGTATTTTACTACACCGAGAAATCGATACTTTTACGGATGCTCACCCCACCGTTAGAAAAAGCACCAAGAGGCTTCACAAGAATTACGGTCATTACAGTGGTGTAATCGTTGACATACTTTATGACCATTATTTAGCCAAGAATTGGGAGACATATTCGACCCAAAGTCTACCAGATTACATTGAAGACTTTTACGATAACCTCAGGGAAAACTTTGAAATTTTACCTTTAAGAATACAAAAGTTGATGCCTTTTATGATCGGTGACAATTGGCTGTTGAGCTATGCAGAAATCGATGGGATAAAAAGGGTTTTAGAAGGTATGAATCGCCGAACCCAAAACAAATCTAAGATGAATGAGGCTACTGTTGAACTTCGTAAATATTATATAGAATTCGAAGATGAATTCACGAATTTTTTTTCCGATCTTAGACAATTCTCAAACCAAAAACTTCAAGAACTAGTTATTAAAGTATGAAGCATTTCAAAAACACCTTTTTAGTTATTTCCATCTGTTTAGCAAGCATCGCTTGTAAAGAAACCGAAATTACAGCAACCAAAAAACAACCCGTCACCGGAGTTTTAGCAGATAGTGCTATGGTAGTTTCTGCCAGACAAGAAGCTTCAAAAATTGGGGTAGATATTATGAAAAAAGGCGGTAATGCTTTTGATGCCATGATGGCCACAGAGATGGCGCTTGCAGTGACCTATCCCTATGCCGGGAATCTTGGCGGTGGTGGATTTATGGTGTATCGACTCGCCAGCGGAGAGACTGGGTCCTTAGATTATCGCGAAAAAGCGCCTCTGGCGGCGACTAAAGATATGTATTTGGATAATGACAAAAACGTAATCGAGGACAAAAGTACGGTCGGCGCTTATTCCGTAGGAGTTCCAGGTACGATAGCAGGTATCTTTAGGGCTCAAGAAAAATTTGGAAAACTTAGTGTTGAAGAAGTTCTACGTCCAGTAATCGATTTAGCAAATAATGGTTTTGTGGTTACAGATTTTCAATATGAAAGATTTGTGCATTACGATAGTATTTTTAATGCGGTCAATGGAGGTGATATCCTTTTCAATAAAAAATATACTGCGGGGAGCACGCTTAAGAATCCAGCATTAGCGAATACACTTCAAAGAATCATCGACAATGGTAGGGATGAATTCTATAAAGGTGAAACCGCTCAGATTTTAGCAAAATACATGGAAGATAAAGGTGGGATCATCACCTTAGAAGATCTGGCGGCTTATGAGGCAAAATGGAGAGACCCGATTGTTTTTGAATATGATGATTTAAAAGTTATTTCTATGGCGCCACCTTCTAGCGGAGGCATTTGTCTGGCCCAGATTATGAAAATGGTAGAACCTTTTGATCTTCACCAATTTGGACATAATAGCCTAAAGTCTATTCAGGCCTTGGTTGAAGCAGAGAGAAGAACTTATGCCGATCGGGCCCATTATTTAGGTGACCCCGATTTTGTGGATATCCCGATTAAAGATTTAACCAGCGATGTATATCTGCATAGCAGAATGGAAAACTTTTCTTTTGAACGCGCCACGCCATCTGATTCTGTTGCCCACGGTGTTGTGGTTGGATATGAAAGTGAGAATACTACCCATTACTCTATTGTTGACCAATTTGGTAATGCAGTATCGGTTACGACTACACTAAATAGCGGTTTTGGTTCTAAACTTTATGTTGAAGAATTGGGTTTCTTTTTGAATAATGAAATGGATGACTTCAGTAGCAAACCAGGAGTTCCTAATGTTTACGGACTTATTGGGGCTGAAGCGAACAGCATAGCTCCAGAAAAACGTATGCTAAGTGCGATGACGCCAACTATCGTTGAAAAAGATGGAGACTTATTTATGGTAGTTGGTACTCCCGGAGGTTCTACTATAATTACTTCAGTTTTACAGACTATACTAAATGTAAAAGAATTTGGGATGACAATGCAAGATGCCGTGGCCGCTCCAAGATTCCATCATCAGTGGCTCCCAGATGTCATAAGAATGGAGCCCGGAATGTTTAACGAAAAATTGTTGCAAGAATTAAGAAAAAGAGGATACATCATCAATGAAGAAGATTCCCCGGTAATCGGTAAAGTAGATGCTATTCTTATAAAGGACAACGGAAAATTAGAAGGTGGCGCGGATCCTAGAGGAGATGATGTGGCAGTAGGTTTTTAAACTGAAGCTTCGCTTATTTTCATTTCTATCATAATTTCCTGACTACCTTTGAAAATCTTTATAAGAACTCTAGAAAAATATTCAAGAGGCAAAAATCCAACATTCATTATATTTTAGTTGAAAAAGAAAAAGATTACCGCTAAACAAATTGCCAAGATTATTGGAGGTGTCATCGTGCTTTTCACCCTTCCAACGCTATTGTTATTTGGTTATCTCTACTGGAAGTATGATGAAGAATTACCAAAAGGCGAAACAGGCCCTAAAGCAGATCAACTAGCCGAGCAGATGTTGGCAGCACTAGATTTCGAAGCCTATAAAAAAACCGATTATATCGAATTCACATTTAAAGGAAGGAGACATTATCAATGGGAAAAATCCAAGAACAAATGCTCTGTAAAATGGGAAGACTATAAAGTTGACCTCGATTTAGATAATCCGAATAATAGCTTCGCCTACATTCATAATTTCAGGGTTTATGACGAACGAGCCGCAGAACTTACCAAAACCGCATTAGATCATTTTAATAATGATTCTTTTTGGTTGGTTGCTCCATATAAGGTTTTAGATGCTGGAGTAGAACGGAGCATGGTGCAGACCAGTGAAAACGGACCTGCATTATTAGTTACCTATACATCAGGCGGTACTACCCCGGGTGATTCTTATCTCTGGTTGTTGGACGATAAAAAAATACCCACAGGCTTTAAAATGTGGGTATCCATTCTACCAATAAAAGGAGTACCCGCAAGTTGGGAAGGTTGGATTACAACCGACAGCGGAGCTCAGCTTTCCACGTTTCATAAATTCTTTCTCTTCAGCATTGATTTGCAAGGAGTAAAAGGAACGGTCTCTGATTAGTTGTTGGTTATTGGTTCCTGCCGTCGGCAGGCAGGCTTGGTTTTTGGTTATTGGTTTTGGTTATTGGTTATTGGTTATTGGTTTTAGTTTTTAGTTTTTAGTTTTTAGTTTTTAGTTTTTAGTTTTTAGTGAAACTAATTAATGCTTTAGTTTCCAATTAATTGTATCATTAATTGTATTCTGATTTTCTTTTGTCTATTGTCTAGATTCAAGACTCTAGATTCTCTTTCAAATTCAAATTCAACTTCAAATTCAACTTCAATCTCAACTCCCCTTCTGCCCCACGAACTGCTGGGATTTCAATTTAAAGAGCACATTAAACGTAGTTAAACTTCCATAGCTTCTTGTAATATATTGTTGAAGTTCAATTTTTTCATGCTCTTCTAAACTACTGCTGTTTATCTTTTGTTCCATAACCCTAAGTCGGTCTCTCACCATTGTAATTTTATGGAAAAATTGATCGATAGGGATTTCTTTATTCTGAAGATTACTATCGGCCGGTTGCAAAACTATTTTTCCACCTTTCCACTTGTCGGCAATGGCAATTACTTCCGTAACATCGCTCCATTTTCTCAGGATCTGTTTTAAACTTCTTTCAACTTCAAAAAAGCTAACCGTATCCACGTCATCTTCGGCAGCTTCGATGACTTCAAATTTATCGCTGAGTTCTATTGTTTCTAGACCATTCTCAATAAAAGTCACCCAATAGTGTTTAGAAGTCACGTTAGTTATAACTCCTTTTCCGAATTCTGGATGATTGATTCTTGAACTAATTCCTAATATTTTCATAAGTTATATGTCTTAAAATCCTTTAATATTTATCGCGTTAATTATACTACATTTTGGAGTTAAAATCCAAACGCAAGTGATATTACTTTCCCAAAAAAGATAACTAAAAATTGTACCTTTGCGCCCCCTGCCCTTTTTTCTCGGCAGAAAAAAATTGCAAAAAAGAAAATTCATTATCAATTTATGAGTCAATATGATGATTTTATAGAGGTTAAGGGCGCGCGCGTTCACAACCTCAAGAATATCGATGTGAACATCCCGCGCGAGAAACTGGTGGTTATAACCGGACTTTCTGGTAGTGGTAAATCTTCCTTGGCTTTCGATACGATTTATGCTGAAGGTCAGCGTCGTTATATTGAAACTTTTTCTGCGTATGCTCGACAATTTTTAGGTGGACTAGAACGTCCGGACGTAGATAAAATCGACGGTCTTTCTCCAGTAATTGCCATAGAACAAAAAACTACTAGCAAATCACCCAGATCAACCGTAGGGACAATCACCGAGGTTTATGATTTTTTAAGATTGCTTTACGCCAGAGCGAGTGACGCCTTTAGTTTGAATACTGGGGAAAAAATGGTGAGCTATAGTGATGAGCAAATCAAGGATTTAATTTTTGAAAGTTTCAAAGGAAAAAAAATAAACATTTTAGCACCGGTAATTCGTTCTAGAAAAGGTCATTACCGCGAATTGTTTGAACAGATTGCCAAACAAGGTTTTGTAAAAGTTAGGACCGACGGCGAAATAAGGGATATTGTAAAGGGAATGAAATTAGACCGTTACAAAACCCACGATATAGAAATTGTGATTGATCGTTTAAAAATCGATGAAACCGATACCAACGATAATCGGCTTGCAGAAACCATAAATACGGCGATGTACCATGGAGAAGATGTTTTGATGGTGGTCGAACAAGATTCTACTGAGGTCCGATATTTCAGCCGAAATTTAATGTGTCCTTCTACCGGAATTTCCTATCCCAATCCTGAGCCAAACAATTTTTCGTTTAATTCGCCCAAAGGCGCTTGCCCAAAGTGTAACGGAATTGGGCAATTATATGAAGTTAACGTCGGCAAAATTATTCCTAACGATAAGCTTTCTATTAAAGCTGGAGCCTTGGCTCCGCATGGTCCACAGAAAAACAGCTGGATTTTCAAGCAGTTTGAAACCATTGCGCAACGCTATAATTTTTCTCTTTCAGACCCATTTACGGATATTCCAAAAGAAGCCAAAGAAATAATCCTTTACGGTGGCAATGAAAAATTTAATGTTGAAAGCAAGACTTTAGGCGTTACCAGAAGTTATAAAATCGACTTTGAAGGCGTCGCCAATTTTATAGAGAATCAGTATAAAAATGCTGATTCTACTAAATTAAAGCGATGGGCAAAGGATTATATGGACAAGGTTGTCTGTGATGAATGCCACGGCGCTAGGCTTAGAGAAGATTCACTTTTTTTCAAAATAAATGGTAAAAATATTGCCGAAGTCGCCCAAATGGATATTGTGGTCTTGGCCGAATGGTTTAAGGAGTTGCCAAAACATCTTTCTTCTACCCAACTTAAAATAGCCGAAGAAATCATTAAGGAAATCAACACTAGACTTCAGTTTTTACTAAATGTTGGGCTCGACTATCTTTCTTTAAATCGGAGCTCAAAATCTTTATCTGGTGGCGAAGCACAAAGAATACGTCTAGCGACACAAATTGGTTCTCAATTGGTTGGCGTACTCTATATTCTGGATGAACCCAGTATTGGTCTTCATCAAAGGGATAACGAAAAATTAATTAATTCACTTGAAGCCTTGCGCGATATCGGAAACTCGGTAATCGTTGTAGAGCACGACAGGGATATGATTGAAAGGGCAGATTACGTCATAGATATCGGCCCAATGGCTGGTAAACATGGTGGAGAAATTATAAGTATCGGTACTCCTAAAGAGTTACTTACTCATAATACATTAACCGCAGCGTATCTAAATGGCGACAAAGAAATTGAAGTCCCTAAAGAACGTCGTAAAGGAAACGGAAAATTTATTGAACTTAAAGGCTCCAGCGGAAACAACTTAAAAAATGTTAGTGTGAAATTCCCGTTAGGAAAAATGATTGGAGTTACCGGGGTTTCTGGAAGCGGAAAATCAACTTTGATTAATGAAACCTTATACCCGATTTTAAACGCTCATTTTTTTAATGGCGTTAAAAGACCAATGCCCTATAAATCTATCAAAGGGCTAGAAAATATTGATAAAGTAATCGATATAAATCAATCGCCAATTGGCAGGACTCCACGTAGTAATCCTGCTACCTACACTGGCGTTTTTGGAGAGATAAGAAGCCTTTACGCCAAAATTCCAGAAGCGATGATTCGTGGCTATAAGCCGGGACGTTTCAGTTTTAATGTTTCAGGTGGAAGATGCGAAACCTGTAAAGGTGGTGGACTAAGAGTTATCGAAATGAATTTTCTACCCGATGTTTATGTGGAGTGTGAAACTTGCCAAGGAAAACGTTTTAACCGTGAGACTTTAGAGATTCGTTATAAAGGAAAATCCATCAGCGATGTTTTGGATATGACCATTAATGAAGGTGTTGAGTTTTTTGAACATATCCCTAAAATTCATAGAAAATTAAAGACCATTCAGCAAGTAGGTTTGGGTTACATTACTTTAGGACAGCAAAGCACTACGCTTTCTGGTGGTGAAGCGCAGAGGATTAAGTTGGCCACCGAACTTAGCAAGAGAGATACAGGAAATACATTTTATATTCTTGACGAACCAACTACCGGTCTTCATTTTGAAGATATTAGAGTTTTAATGATCGTGCTTAACAAATTGGTGAATAAAGGAAATACGGTGTTGATTATAGAACATAATATGGATGTTATTAAGACGGTGGACCATATTATAGACATCGGTTATGAAGGTGGAAAAGGTGGCGGAAAGATAATTACAGAAGGAACTCCAGAAGAAGTTAGTGAACATCCTAAAAGTTACACCGCCAAATTCTTAAGGAAGGAATTGAAACAATCTGTTTCTAGCAATTAAACTCAAAAATGAAAGTTAACAGTATATTAGCCTTCAAATTAGTGAATATTGAACAATAACAAATGAGAAAAGAACAACACATTAAAGGTTGGAATGAAATTAAAACGAACGACTCTTGGGCAATTTTCAAGATTATGGGAGAGTTCGTTAATGGATATGAAAAACTCAGTAGAATAGGACCTTGTGTTTCTATTTTTGGATCTGCACGTACCAAACCAGATCACGCTTATTATAAGCTTACCGAAGAGGTTGCGAAGAAAATCGTTGAACAAGGTTACGGCGTTATAACTGGTGGTGGACCTGGTATTATGGAGGCTGGTAATAAAGGCGCCCATATTGCAGGCGGTACTTCGGTTGGGCTCAATATAGATTTACCTTTTGAGCAACACGATAACCCCTACATCGATTCTGATAAAAGTCTTGATTTTGATTATTTCTTCGTGAGAAAGGTCATGTTTGTGAAATATTCACAGGGTTTTGTAGTGATGCCAGGTGGATTTGGAACTTTAGATGAAATGTTTGAAGCTTTAACCTTGATTCAAACTAACAAGATTGAAAGATTCCCGATAATTTTGGTAGGTACCGAATTTTGGGGCGGACTTATGGATTGGGTGAAAAATACCTTGCTAGAAGCTAACAATAACGTGAGCGCACATGATTTGGATTTAGTACATCTTGTAGACAATGCAGACGAAGTTGTTCAAATTTTGGATGATTTCTACAAAGGTTCAAGATTGAGCCCAAATTTCTAGTTTTCGAAGCTTAGGATTTGCCAAACATTGTTTTATCCTTAATTGCTTCAAGCCTAACAATTATAATTCATATTAAACCTAAAGCGGAAAGTTTCCGTATGTAATTGCAAATAGAAATTCTACTGAAAATCCCCTAATCGATTTTGTACAGTTGACCGTAAGCACACCTTTTAACGCAGTATCCATAAGAAATATTTTGTTCCTTACGGTGGTTATTTTTGGTGCTGAAACTTTTGCCCAAAACAAGATTGGGATTCAGGCTGATTTTAATATCGAACAGAAGTTAATTTCTATCAATCAGGTTATTGAGTACCAAAATAATACTCGGGATACTTTAACTGAAATATATCTAAACGATTGGAGCAATAGTTATTCAACCAAAAACACGCCTCTAGCAACTAGGTTTGCAGAAGAATTCGATACGAAATTTCATTTCGCAAAGTCAGATGACCGCGGATTTACAAACATCACTTCGATAAAGGAAAATGGCAATGAACTTTACCATCAATATGTAGAAAAACATCCTGATATTTTAAAAGTAATTTTATCGGACGCTGTTTTTCCCGGGGAATCTTACAAGATAAACCTTAGCTATAATGTGGTGATGCCCAATAGTACCTTCACCGATTACGGCATCGACAAAAATCAAAATATCTATTTAAAATATTGGTACATCACGCCGGCAGTCTACGATGGTCGTTGGGAATATTATAGCAACAAAAATCTTGAAGACCTCTATGTTCCTGTCGCAGATATTTCGATGTCTGTGACTTATCCCAAAAATTATTTACTGGTTTCAGAACTTAATTTGATTGATGTAAAGGTAAATCCCCAAAGTCAGACCACTTTATTAAATGGAAAAAATAGAATTAATAGTACGTTAGTGCTAAGGAAATCGGCTGATTTCAATTTTATACAAACTGAAAATTTTACGGTACTTACTGATATAAATGAAGAAGATGTTGAAAAACATGAAAAAGCCATAATCGTAGATAGGATTACTAATTATATTTCTGAAAACATCGGGAAATATCCGCACGAGCAAATGCTTATTACCACTACAGATTATAAAAAGGAGCCACTTTATGGGCTAAACCAACTTCCCTCCTTTCTTAGACCTTTTTCCGATTCTTTTCAATATGAATTAAAAATAGCAAAGACCGCAATCTCTCATTATCTAGAATCTACTTTATTGACCAACCCAAGGTCAGATAACTGGTTAAATAACGGACTGGAGATTTATTTTTTAATGAAATACATCGACGAATTTTATCCTGACAAAAAATTATTGGGAAGTCTTGCCGATGTTTGGGGTATTAGGTCTTTCCATGCGGCCGATTTAAAATTTAACGAGCGCTATCCATTATTCTATATGGAAATGGCCAGAGGTAATAATGATCAACCGATTTCTATGGCCAAGGATTCGCTGATAAAATTCAACGCGAATATCGCCGGAAAATTTAAGGCTGGCGTTGGCTTAACCTATCTGGGTGATTTTATGGAATCCGAAACTTTAGATTCTACGATCGAATCGTTTCTACGTGATAATCAGCTGAAAAAAGTATCTACTAAAGAGTTTGAAAATCAATTAAAATTAAGAACAGATAAAAACATTGACTGGTTTTTTAAAGATTATATCGGGACCAGAAAAAAAATGGACTTTAAGATTAAGGAAGTTAAGACTGAAGCGGATTCTTTGATAGTTACCATTAAAAATAAACGGAAAAATAATATGCCGGTATCATTGTTCAGGATAAAAGACGATTCTATAATTTCTAAGCAATGGGTAGAACATATTGATGGTGAAAAAACAATTACGATTGCAAAGAATGACGCCGATAAGTTGGTATTGAACTATGATCACGTGATACCAGAATTCAACTTAAGGGATAATTGGAAATCGGTTGACGGTTCTTTCTTCAACAATAAACCAATTCAATTTAGACTTTTTAAAGATTTTGAAGACCCCAACTATAATCAGGTCTTTTTAATGCCATTGGTAGAATTCAATAATATTTATGATGGCCTTACCCTAGGTGCAAAATTCTATAATAAAACCGTCCTACGTAAAGGATTCAATTACAGGCTTTCACCACAATTTGCAACCAAATCTAAATCTTTCACCGGCGGAGGATCGGCATATTATACCCAAAATGTAGAAAACTCTAATCTTTATAATTGGTCTCTTGGCTTCGGCGGAAAATACAATGCGATTGCTGAAGATGCTTTTGTGACCGTACTTACGCCATCGGCTTCAATCTCCTTTAGAAATGACCAAGATTTTAGGTCCAATAAATTTCAACACTTAAATCTTAGATATCTAAGCATCAAAAGAAGTATAGGTCTGCAAGCACAAATAACCATTACCGAACCAGATTATAGCGTATGGAACTTGCGCTACGTAAATTCTGATAGAAATCTTATCGATTTTTCTAGTTGGTATTCTGATGTACAATTCGCCAAAAAATTCGGAAAAGTATCTGTCAATTATGAATACAGAAAATTATCCGAAACCAATAGACAATTCAACTTTCGATTCTTTGCAGGAGCCTTTCTTTACAATAATACGAACGTAGAGTCGGATTATTTTAGTTTTGCACTAGACCGCCCCACCGATTATTTGTTCGATTATAATTATCTGGGAAGGTCCGAATCTTCGGGTATCTTTAGCCAGCAGATAATAATCGCCGAAGGTGGATTTAAATCGCAATTACCCGTAGAATTCGCCAATCAATGGATGACCACGATGAGCAGCAGTTATTCGATTTGGAAGTATATTGAGGCATACGGCGATATCGGTCTTTTTAAAAATCAGGATTTTCGCGCTGATTTTGTGTATGATTCCGGCATAAGGCTTAACTTGGTTCCAGACTATTTTGAAGTATTTTTTCCGGTTTATTCAAGTTTAGGTTGGGAGATTACCCAGCCCGAATATGAGCAGAAAATACGATTTAAAATTACCGTGGACCCACAAGTACTTTTAGGCCTCTTCAAACGAAAATGGTATTAGATATTTCTTAACTAAAATCATTATTCAGGGCTTATAATATTGAATTATCAGTATTCCGCCGCAATTTTTGACATATTTTCATTTTTAATCACTTTTCGAAGTTGTTAAAAATGGAAAATTAATTTAAATTTGTCAGCATAACCTAATCCCAATAAACATTTGAACCTTACCGCAGAAAGTAACATAACCTTCGAGGATTTTAAGACAGAAGTCTTAAAGGATTATACAACGGCTGTTTTAAGCCGTGAGTGCAGTCTTCTTGGGCGACGCGAAGTTCTTACAGGTAAAGCAAAGTTTGGGATTTTTGGTGATGGTAAGGAATTACCACAATTGGCAATGGCCAAGGTGTTTAAGGATGGTGATTTTAGATCTGGTTATTATAGAGATCAGACCTTTATGATGGCGATTGACGAGCTAACGGTAGAACAGTTTTTTGCTGGTCTCTATGCTCACACCGATATTGAAGCAGACCCAATGTCTGCCGGTCGCCAAATGGGCGGTCACTTCGGTACCCACAGTTTAGATAAAAATGGGCATTGGAAGAATTTGATGAAGCAGAAGAATTCTAGTGCAGACATCTCTCCTACTGCTAGCCAAATGCCGCGATTATTGGGCTTAGCTCAAGCTTCAAAGATTTATAGGAACGTAAAAGGAATCGATACCACCAAATTTTCTGATAATGGTAACGAAATTGCTTGGGGAACCATCGGTAACGCAAGTACCAGCGAAGGTGTGTTTTTTGAAACCATCAATGCAGCTGGTGTTTTAGAAGTCCCTATGGTTATTAGTATCTGGGATGACGAATATGGAATTTCAGTTCACGCAAAACATCAGACTACTAAAGAGAACATTTCTGAAATCCTTAAAGGTTTTCAACGTGAAGATGGAACCAACGGATATGAAATCCTTAAGGTAAACGGTTGGGATTATCCGGCTCTGGTTGAAACATATCAATATGCTTCAAAACTTGCTAGGGAAGAACATGTGCCCATCATTATACACGTACTTCAACTTACTCAGCCACAAGGTCATTCTACCTCTGGCTCTCACGAAAGATATAAGTCTATTGAACGACTGGATTGGGAAAAAGAAAAAGATTGTCTGGTCAAAATGCGAGATTGGATGCTAGAAAATAACATTAGTACCGAAGAACACTTATCAGATTTAGAACGTTCTATAAAAAAACGCGTTAGAGAAGGCAAGAAGAAGGCTTGGGATGATTTCCTTCATCCTATTTTAAATGAAAAGGAAGAGATTTTAGAATTGTTAAACCGTGTGGCGGAAAGCAGTGCTAACAGTGTTTTTATTCAAAAATTGATCAAGCAGCTTCGGGACATAAATGACCCGATTAGAAAAGATATTCTGTCCGCTGCCAGAAAAACATTGAGATATCTAATTTCAGAGGATTTTGCTGCGAAAACTGAATTACAAACTTGGATCAATGAGTATCTCACCGAGATACAACCAAAATATAGTTCTCATTTATATAGTATCTCGGATAAATCGGCTTTAAATATCAATGAAGTCAAACCGATTTTCACCGATAAAAGTCAAATGGTAGATGGCAGGATTGTCCTGCGTGAAAACTTTGATTATATTTTTAAAACCTATCCTGAAGCCTTAATCTTTGGTGAAGACTCCGGAAATATCGGGGATGTTAATCAAGGTCTAGAAGGTCTTCAAGAAAAGTACGGAAAACTTAGGGTTGCTGATGTTGGTATCCGTGAAGCTACTATAGTAGGTCAAGGAATCGGAATGTCTATGAGAGGTTTAAGACCGATCGCAGAAATTCAATATTTAGATTACTTAATGTACGCGCTACAAATAATGAGCGATGATCTTTCTACTGTTCAATATAGAACAAAAGGTAAGCAGAAAGCGCCATTAATCGTTAGGACTAGAGGACATAGACTAGAAGGAATTTGGCATTCTGGCTCGCAAATGGGTGGGATTTTACATTTGCTTAGAGGAATGGTAATTTGTGTCCCCCGATCCATGACCAAAGCAGCCGGTTTCTACAATACTCTTTTAGAAAGCGACGACCCAGCATTGATTGTGGAGTGTCTAAATGGCTATCGATTAAAGGAAAAAATGCCCGAAAATATCGGGAAGATTAAAACTCCAGTTGGAGTTGTTGAAACCGTAAAAGAAGGAAGTATGATTACTTTGGTTTCTTACGGATCAACTTTAAAATTGGTTGAAGAAGCGGCCCAAGAGCTTTTAGAAGTTGGTATTGATGCAGAAATCATTGATGTGCAAACACTTCTTCCATTTGATGTTGAACATGATATTGTGGAAAGCATCAAGAAAACCAATCGCGTTATGGTAATAGACGAAGATGTGCCTGGTGGTGCTTCGGCTTATATAATGGATAATATCTTGAATATTCAGGGAGCTTTTAATTATCTTGATAGCGCACCAGTAACTTTAACTTCTAAACAACATCGCCCAGCCTACGGTACGGATGGCGATTATTTCTCAAAACCTTCAACTGAAGATATTTTCGAAGCAGTCTACAAGGTAATGCATGAAGTAGATCCAGAAGCTTATCCTAGATTGAGATAAATTATTCTCAATTTTTCATACTCAAAATTGAAAACTCTTCTAATCGGAATTCAAATTGCGATTAGACACTATCATTTACAGATAATTTTCCGAACTTTAAAAAAGATGAATGGCTTATGACAATGGCCAATTTAACATCTATTTGAAAAAATATAAATCAATTTAAAAATGGAAGACAAAAATGCCACCTTGATTACCCGAGATTGGTTGGCGATTGAGCGTACAAAACTGGCTAATGAAAGGACCTTTCTTTCATATTTTAGAACCTTTATGGTTTTTTTAGGCACAGGGATTACGATATTAAAAGTTGAATTGTTCGCGGACTTGGAAACCTTTGGAATTGGGCTTGTAATCATGTCACCTTTTATTTTATTCATCGGTATTTTTAGGCTATTTAGAGTGAAGAGAACCATAAGAAACCATTATAACAGATAATGAAGCCTGCCAGCGTCGTAACTATAAAAAAGGAATTAAAACAGCATACAGAGCAGGAACTTGCTGCGCTGGTTTTGAGATTAGCGCGATTTAAAAAAGAAAATAAGGAACTCCTCACCTACCTTCTTTTTGAAGAACATAATGAAGATGGTTATGTGCAATCTATTAAAGATGAAGTTGACGAACTTTTCACTGAAATAAACACCAGTAAATATTTCTACATGAAAAAGTCCTTGAGAAAGATTTTAAGGTTGGTAAAAAAATACATTCGCTATTCTAATAAAAAGGAAACGGAGGTTGAGCTTCTCATTTATTTCTGTGAAAAGATGAAGGAGATGAATCCTTCGATTTTCAAGAATATTACCCTAAAGAACCTGTATTACCGTCAAGTGCAACTCATAAAAACAAGGAATTCCAAGTTGCACGAAGATCTTCAATATGATTTTAATTTAAAAATTGAAGAGCTATAAGAATATTTGCAGAAAATAAAAAAGCCCCTAATGGGGCTTTTTATATAACTAAATTTTGAATTGATTGTTCCCTATGCTACTTGGTCTTCATGCTTTCCTTCATAAATTTCTTCCACCAATTTAGCATTAAATGCTGGTAAATCATTTGGGTTTCTGCTTGTAACCAGACCCTCATCTACTACAACTTCTTCATCTACCCAATTTGCACCTGCATTAATTAAATCTGTTTTAATCGAGCCGTAAGATGTCACTTTTCTACCTTTTAGAACATCAGCCTCAGCTAAAATCCATGGTCCGTGGCAGATTGCTGCTACTGGTTTGTGATTTTCGAAGAATGATTTCACAAATTTTACTGCATCTTTGTTAGTTCTTAATTTATCTGGATTTATAACTCCACCTGGTAAAACCAATGCGTTATAATCACTTTGCGAAACGTCGCTTAATATCTTGTCTACTTTAACTTCGCCGCTCCAATTTCCGTCTGCCCATCCTTTAATTGTTCCATGTTCAAGGGAAACGATATGAACTTCGGCGTTTGCTTTTTCTAGCGCTTTTTTCGGTTCTTTTAATTCACTTTCTTCAAAACCGTTTGTTGCTAATATTGCTACCTTCTTTTTATTTAAATTTTCCATTGTTATCTCTGTTTTATTAAATTATTTAATCAAGTCTAAGGTAATAATACACAGACTAAAAAGAGAATTATAAAATCGGTTTAACCCAAGTTTATGAAGCCTTGTTAATGAATGCTAATGTTCTTTATGTAAAAAATAGTAGCCCTTAAATCAAGTAAAAATTCTCACCAACAGCTCTTTAAGTAAATCAGACTGAGAAATTGCAGACGCACCAACTCCTTTACTTTTTAAGTCGAATTCGCGAAGGTCGCTGATTACCGAGCTCACTTTTTTCATTGGGAAGTTTCTGCCAGCCGTAATGTAATCGTTAACGAAATATGGATTCACTTTTAACGCCGACGCAACACTTCTTGGGTTTTTATCATGGAGGCCATGATAGTGCAAAATCTGAGAGAAAAAGTTAAACAGCAAACCGACGGTCATCACCATCGGGTGGTCTTTTGGATTTTCTCCAAAGTATTTAGCAATCTTAAAAGCCTTTAACGAATTACGATCGCCGATGGCGCTCCTCAACTCAAATATATTGTAGTCCTTACTAATGCCGATATGCTCTTCGATATGTTGTGGTCTTATTTGAGTATTAATAGGAAGAATGATTCGGAGCTTTTCTAGCTCATTATTTATTTTACTTAAATCGTTACCAAGATATTCGACCAACATTTGCGCCGCCTTTGGAGTGATGCTGTAGTTTTGTCCGGCCAAGACACGACGAATCCATTCTGCAACCTGATTTTCGTAAAGCTTTTTGCCTTCAAAGATTACAGCGTTGTTTTTTTTCAACGATTTGTATAACGCTTTTCTTTTGTCGAGTTTTTTGTATTTGTAGTTAAGTACCAAAACCGTTGAAGACTGTGGGTTTTCGACATAAGAAATAAACTTCTCAATATTGCGACTTAAATCCTGTGCTTCCTTAACAACTACCACTTGGTATTCTGCCATCATCGGATAGCGCTTGGCCTGTAGCACAATATCTTCTACTGTAACATCCCTTCCGTAAAGCACCATTTGGTTAAAGCCTTTTTCTTCTTCGGACAAGATGTTTTTTTCTATATATTCTGAAATCTTGTCAATATAATAAGGCTCCTCTCCCATCAGAAAGTAAATAGGACTTAACTTTCCGCGTTTGATATTCTCAACAATGTCTTTTACTTCATCCAAAGTCTGGCTGTTTTTATATCAAATTTTAAATTGAAGGAACTGTAATTTGTATTTTATCTTTTGAAGATTACCTTTGGTGAAACCGATATTTCAGAATGCAAAAACTTGATTTTCCAGAATTTTCGTTTCGATTCAAAAATAGCGAAAATAAAATTTCCATATTTGATGAGGTTCGTAAAAAGTTTATAATTCTTCAACCTGAAGAATGGGTAAGACAGCATTGCGTAAAATATCTTCACAGCGTTAAAAAATATCCGTATTCCCTGATCAACGTCGAAAAAGAATTAACGGTCAATAAATTAAAAAAGAGATACGACATTGTGGTGTTTCATTCTGATGGGAGCATTAATATCGTGGTAGAATGCAAGTCCTATAACGTGCCAATTTCACAAGATACTTTTGACCAAATTGCTAGATACAATAGTTCCTTGGATGCTGATTTCCTTATGGTGACCAATGGTTTAAACCATTACTATTGCAAGATGGATTTTGAAGCACAGTGTTATAATTTCTTAAGACAGTTGCCAGAATACGACCAGTCTCCCACCTCAAAACAAATCAACTAGATTTTGAATATCGCGATCGTAATTCTTAATTACAACGGGATAGAACTCCTTAAGCAGTTTTTGCCTTCGGTCGTCGCAAATTCAAAAGAAGCAAGTTTATATATAATCGATAACGGTTCTACCGATAGTTCTCTTCAATACTTAGCTGAAAACTTCTCTAATATTAATTTAATTAATAATGAAAAAAATCTTGGCTATGCCGGAGGATATAATCATGGTCTAAGAGAAATTAAGGAGGATTTAATCTGTTTACTGAATAGCGATGTAGAAGTGACCGCGAATTGGTTAGAATCTATCAAAGCATCGTTTGAAGAAAATCCAGACTTAGGAATTGCCCAGCCAAAAATTTTAGATTACAAAAACAAAAACCGGTTTGAATACGCCGGGGCTTCCGGAGGATTTATCGATAAATATGGATTTCCCTTTTGTCGAGGAAGGGTTTTTGATTGGGTGGAAGTAGACAATTGTCAGTACAACGACAGCATAGAAATTTTATGGGCTTCGGGCGCCTGCTTTTTCATCAGAAATTCGCTGTTTAAGGATTTGGGAGGATTCGACGCAAGCTTCTTTGCCCATATGGAAGAGATAGATCTATGCTGGAGAGCTTTCAACCAAAATCATAAATGCAGAGTGGTACCACAATCCACTGTTTATCATTTAGGCGGAGGAACCTTAAACTACGGAACGCCGCAAAAAACCTTTCTCAATTTCAGGAATAGCTTATTTATGCTGGTAAAAAATTTACCGCATCATTTATTTAGGACATTGGTTGTTAGAATGACTTTTGATGGTTTGGCATTCTTTAAGATGATGTTAGAATTAAAACCTAGACATGCCTTTGCAATTTTTCAAGCGCATTTTTATTTTTACTTTCATTTTCCCAAATATTTAAATCAGCGTCGAACAATGAAAAATACTACTCGATATTACAAGACAAAATCGATTGTTTGGTCTTATTATGTCAATAAAATCAAGACTTCTGATTGTTTATAAAAATGTTAAAACTATTGTTAATTACCGATTTTAGGATCGTTCTTTTACATACTTTTGACGCAATAACAAAAACTAAAAATCTGAATTCATTATGAAGAAATTAATGCTCAGCTTATCCTTATTAGTTCTTCTTAGTAGCTGTGTCTCTAAGAAAGCGTATTCGGACCTAGAAGCAAAACAAAAAGAAACACAAGACCTTTTAAATACCGCTACAGTTAAGTTGAACAGTTGTCTTTCCGAGCGCTCTGCTGCAGTTGCTCGTATGGAAGCCATGCAAGATCAACTAGCTGATTTAAGAAGGACTAACCAAGACCTTATCGAAACTAAAGGTAACCTTACTACGCTAACTGCAAAGGGAGCAGATAACCTTGAAAAATCTCTTGAGAGTCTTAAAGAAAAAGATTTAAAAATTGACCGTTTACAAGATGCACTTAGCAGAAAAGATAGTGTAACTCTTGCCTTGGTAACAAGCTTAAAGAAATCTGTGGGTATTAATGATCCAGACATCCAGATTAATGTTGAAAAAGGTGTTGTATTTATTTCTATCGCCGACAAATTATTGTTTCAATCAGGTAGTTACAAAGTAAGTTCTAGAGCAAAAGAAGTTCTAGGTAAAGTTGCTACAGTTGTAAAAAGCAAGCCAAACTTCGAAGCTATGGTAGAAGCTCACACCGATAACGTTCCTTATTCTGGGGGTGTCTTATTAGACAACTGGGATTTAAGTGTTAAACGTGCAACTTCTGTTGTTAGAGTGCTAGAAGAACTGGGCGTAGATTCATCTAAATTGATCGCTGCTGGACGTAGTTCATATGTTCCTGTTGGACCTAACGATACCGCTGAAAACCGTGCTGCTAATAGACGTACTAGAATCGTAGTTCTTCCTAAGATAGACGAATTCTACGAAATGGTTGAAGAGGAAATGAAAGCCATGATAGAAGCTGATAAAAACTAATTATCATTCTTACATATATAAAAAGCCCGATCTGATGATCGGGCTTTTTTATTACTAATAATGACCCGTCCTGAAATAAGTTGACACAAATTCAGCTTATTTATGAAGTATACAGGAAAACCGGGGAACAAGCGCACTCAGCGCGATTACAATCTAGGCTTTAAAATGGCCGTAATAGATCAAGTGGAAAAGGGCGAGATGACCTTCAAACAAGCCCAGGAAATATATGGTATCCAAGGAAGGAGTACTGTATTGGTCTGGTTGCGAAAACATGGTACCTTAGACTGGAGCAAACCAATACCAAGGGTCGCTACCATCAAAATGAAAGAAACTCCTGCCCAAAAAATCAAAAGACTGGAAAGAGAGCTGTCCGATGAGAAGCTTAAGAACAAGGTACTCAACACGATGATCGATATCTCAGATCAGCAACATGGCACCTCCATCAGAAAAAAGTATTCGCCCAATCGATCCAACGGATCCGACAGCAACAAGGGCTAAGTCTGTCCCGTTGCTGTAGATTGTTTGGGATAAGTAGACAGGCTGTCTATCAGGCTGAAAAGCGAGCGCAGAAAAGAGCTGACGAACTAGCGTCGGTCAGACCACTGGTCTTAAAGGTGCGCCAAGGAATGCCAAGACTTGGTACGCGCAAACTGTATTATCTTCTTAAAGCTGAATTCGACAGATCGGGGATCAAAATAGGTAGAGATGCCCTTTTTGAATACCTAAGATCTGAATCAATGCTCATAAAACCAAAGAAGAACTATACAAAGACCACCGATTCTAAACATTGGTTGAGAAAATACCCCAACCTGATGCAGGGTATAACCCCGACGGGACCAGAGGAATACTTTGTAAGCGATATTACCTATATCAAGAGCAGAGAAAGAACCCATTACCTCTCACTGGTTACAGATGCTTTCAGTAGAAAAATAATGGGCTATCACCTAAGTGACGACATGAGTGCTGAAAATGTAGTGATGGCGATGAAGATGGCCAATAAGAACAGGACCACCTCCAGAGCACTCGTACATCATTCTGATAGGGGCCTACAATATTGTTCTTCAGTATATCAAACGGAACTGGGGAAGTCCAATACCATACCATCGATGACAGATGGGTATGACTGTTATCAAAATGCGCTGGCAGAACGTATAAATGGAATTTTAAAAGAAGAATTCCTGATCAATAAATGTAATACAGGAGAAGAACTGAAACGACTGGTCACAGAGTCCATACGTACATATAATGATAAAAGACCACATTTGAGCCTTAAATACAAAACACCTAATTTTATACATAACAAAAAATCCAGCGAAGATAGCATCGCTGGATTGATTTAATAATTAAAAACTGTCAACCTATTTCAGGACGACTCATAATCAGGAATTTATGCGATTTTGGATTTTATAACTAAATTGTAGAACCAAGCAAGTCTTTTATATATTTTAAGTAATGTCATATTCAAAACTCACCACCGCGCTTTCTGTCTTTGTAATTATCTGCAATTTAAATGCTCAGAATACTCCCTTCTTCCTAACCCAACCGTCAATTTCGCCAGATGGCAAAGAAATTGTCTTTGTTTCTGCGGGTGATATTTGGAGCGTTTCTTCATCAGCAGGCACGGCTCATTTGCTAATTAGTCATCCTGCTCCTGAATCTAATCCAATTTTTTCGCCTGATGGTGAAAATATCGCATTTACATCCGATAGGACAGGTGGGGGTGATATATACCTATTCAATTTAAAAAGTAACAATCTTAAGCGCTTAACTTATGATGATGTACCAGAATCAATTGAATCGTTTTCAAGAGACGGCAAATACATTTACTTTTCTTCCATAAGTCAGGATATAAGTAGTATGAGCGATATATTTAGGGTTTCTGTTGATGGTGGTACGCCTATGCCATTCAGCAATGACCTTTATACCAATGAATTTGGGGCTGCGCCAAGTCCAGACGGAAAAACTGTTGCAATAACTTCCAGAGGAATGTCAAATAGACAATGGTGGCGAAATGGAAGTAGCCATATCGACCAAACCGAAATCTGGACGAGAACCAATTCTTCTAAGCCCGATTATCAAAAAATAATAGATCGAGATGCCAAACAAAAATGGCCAATGTGGGGAGATAATGGTAAGTTATATTTCGTTTCGGATAAAGACGGATCTGAGAACATATGGATGAAAGATGGTTCAGATACGACCAAGAATTTGACCAATTTTAAAGACGGACGAGTACTTTGGGCAAATATTTCTACCGATGGCAAGTTTATCGTTTTTCAAAGAGATTTTAGCATTTGGAAATTCCATACTGATAGTAATAAGTCAGAAAAATTGGATATAGCCCTTCGAGGCAATTCAGCCCTTCAACTTTCAAAAACATATTCTGATAATAATTCTATTAGTGAATACGACCTATCACCAGACGGAAAAAAAATTGTTTTTGTTTCTAGAGGTGAAGTCTTTGCGACATCTTCGGAAGAATCTGCAAACTCCTACCAAATTACCCACACCTCTTCTCCTGAATCTTTTGCTTCTTGGAACGGAAATAGCGAATCTGTGGTGTATTCTTCAGAACGAGATGGTAAAATGATGCTATATTCTTACGATTTTAAGAACGAAAAAGAATCACAACTTACTACCAAAGGAAATGATGCGCTACCTATCTTTTCACCCGATGGAAAAAACTTTGCTTTTGTGCGTGACGCACGCCAACTCTTACTTTATGATGTTGAAAAAAAGAACGAAAAAAAGATCTGTGATATTTATACAGATGCCGCTCCACTCCTAGACAAAACACTATTTACTTGGTCACCCAACGGGGATTATATAGCCTATCTTTCTAAAAATCCTGAAAGTCGGTCCTATACAAATGTTTATGTAGTTGATGTAAAAACCGGGAATAGCCGACCGATAAGTTTTTTAGCAAATTCATTTAGCAGTACAATAAATTGGAGTCCAGATGGTACATTTATTCTATTTAATACATCACAAAGGACCGAAGATGGAAAAATTGCAAGAATCGAATTAAAACTTCAACCTCCAAAATTTAGAGAAGATACATTTAGAGATTTCTTTGTTATTGATGATCCAAACAACATTCCTACGCCTGATAAAGAAAATAGTCAAAAGACTGTTGATAGCACATTAATTGATATCGCGGAACAAATTCAGGATAAAGCAAAAAAGGAGAGTAAAAAAAGTATAGAAGCAAAGGAGACTGAAATCAGATTTGATGAAATCAGTAAAAGACTCAGTATTTTAAGTTTGCCGATTGATGCCGGCAGTCAGATAATAAGTCCTGACGGAAAAACACTTATTCTTCAAGCGGGCGAAAGGAACGAAATCAATATTTATTCTATTTCAATCGATGAATTCTCCAAGGAAAAATCTCTAAAACAACTTACATCTAGTCCAACCCATAAATACGACCTTCAATTTTCACCAGATGGAAATGATATCTATTTTTTAGAAAATGGAAGTTTGAAGAAAATAAATTTAGCGAAAGGCGAGCAAAAAAGTATTCCTCTTAATTACTCTATCAACACAGATTTTGAAAAGGATAAAATGGAACTTTTTGGACAATCTTGGCGTTATCTGAATGACCATTTTTATGATGATAAATTCCATGGGGTTGATTGGGCTAAAGTTTACGATAAATATAAGCCACTGATCGAAACATCTAAAAACAAGGATGAAGTCTATACATTATTATCTATGATGATAGGTGAATTAAATGCTTCTCATTTAGGGATATACGATAATTCTGATGATTTTCCGGCACAGAACGTGGGCAAACTGGGGCTGAGATACAATAGAGACGAATATGAAAAAAGTGGCAAACTTAAGATTGAAAAGATTATCGAGTTGGGACCAGCTTTTATAAGTGACACTATTAAAGTCGGAGATTACATCATGTCAATTGATGGAGTTGCAATCGATAAGTCAACCAATATCAATCAACTGCTTCTAGATAAAACGGATAAGAGGGTAACCCTAAAGATTTCTAATAACGGTAAATCATCTAATACTGAAGATGTGGTTTTAAAGCCCATCTCTACTTGGAATGAAAAGAGCTTGCTCTATCGACAATGGGTAGAGGGAAATCGGGAATACGTCACTGAAATAAGCAAAAATCGGTTAGGATATGTTCATATACCAGATATGTCCTATGGATCTTTAGAGCAGCTTTCAATTGATTTAGATGCCGAAAATCAAGGAAAAGAAGGAGTCGTGATTGATATTAGGAATAACAACGGAGGATTTGTTAATCCATATATAATTGATATTCTATCTCGAAAAGGGTATTTAACATTTCAGGAGCGAGGTTTTGGAAACTATCCAGCCAGAAGTGCTTTAGGACAACGTTCATTAGAAAGGCCAAGTGTGCTGGTTACAAATCAACACTCACTCTCAGATGCAGAGGATTTAACTGAAGGTTATCGCTCTTTAAAATTAGGAAAAGTTGTTGGAGAACCCACTGCAGGATGGATTATCTTCACCTGGAATTCTAAACTTTACGACGGTTCCACTCTACGTTTACCACGATTAGGAGTTCTAGATAGCACCGGTGAGGACATGGAATTAAACCCAAGACCGGTAGACTATGAAGTCAGTAGACCATTGGGTGAATCTCTTCAAAATAAGGATAGCCAACTTATAAAAGCTGTGGAGATTCTATTAAATCAAATTAATTCTGGTAATTGAAATTTTATAGGATTTCTAAACTCCCCTTGCCTTCCCTAATAACTGTCGGAACATCCTCGGATAAATCGATTACGGTAGAAGCAATATTCTCCCCGTAACCACCGTCAATGACCAAATCGACTAAATTATCCCATTTTTCTAGAATCAATTCTGGATCGGTTGTGTATTCAATTACAGCATCTTCGTCGTAGATAGAAGTTGAAATAATCGGGTTACCCAATGCCTTTACGATTTCTAAGGCGATATTATTTTTCGGTATCCGGATTCCGACCGTTTTCTTCTTTTTGAAGGCTGGAGGCAAGGTATTGCTTCCGGGTAAAATAAAGGTATAAGGACCTGGAAGCGCTCTTTTTAAGATTTTAAAAGTGGTCGTATCAATTTGTTTTACGTAATCGCTAAGATTACTAAGGTCGTGGCAAATAAATGAAAAATTGGCTTTATCTAGCTTTACTCCTTTTATCAGGGCTACCCGCTCTAAGGCTTTGGTATTGGTGATATCACAGCCCAATCCGTAAACGGTATCGGTCGGGTAAATAATCAATCCACCATCTTTTAAAACTGAAACTACCTTTTTGATAGCTTTAGCATTTGGATTTTCTTCGTAAATCCTTATAAATTCTGCCATAACCTAAAATTACCCTAATACGGCCAGCTTTGCAAATCGGAGCAATAACTTTTTCACGCCCCCATTTTCAAAGTTTATTTCCGCTTTTTTATCGCCACCCACACCTTCAATCTTTAAGACTTCACCCTTTCCGAATCTTTGGTGTTCTACTATATTTCCAACAACCAACTCTCCATCGAACAAGTTGGCTTTTGAGTTTGCGGTACTAATCGGTTTTAATGATTTTGGTGGAATGAATTTAGGTGGAGTATTTTCCTTTTTCCTACTAACCGGCTTTTTATAACGAATAACGTTTGGCTCTACATCACCAAATATGTCCGCACTCAACATCGGGTTAAAACGTCGGTCTTCAATAGGCGTAATATTTTCGACATAACGTTCATCAATTTCCTCTAAAAATCGGCTCGGCTCTGCATCTATCAGTTTACCCCAGCGGTATCTAGAAAGTGTGTAGGTTAGATATGCTTGCTTTTCGGCTCGGGTAAGCGCAACGTAAAATAACCTTCTCTCCTCCTCCAATTCACTTCTGGTACTCATGCTCATTGCCGATGGAAATAAATCTTCTTCCAAACCAACTATAAAGACATAAGGAAATTCTAGTCCTTTGGCTAAATGTATGGTCATTAACGCAACTCTATCATCAGTTCCTTTATCATTATCTAAATCTGTCGCAAGTGCAACATCTTCCAAAAATTCGGCAAGGCTTCCGGTTGCATCTGCCAACTCCTTTTGTCCCTCAACGAAATCCTTGATACCATTTAAGAGTTCTTCAATATTTTCTAATCTAGAAATTCCTTCAGGCGTGGCATCCTTGTTCATTTCTTTAATAATCCCACTCGCCTTGCTCACATGTTCTGCCAAATCGAAAGCGTTGGCAGTCTGGTTCATCACCTGAAAACTTTCAATCATGGTAACAAAGTTTTTCAACTTGTTTCTGGTGCCAGAATTGATTCCGATATCAACTTTATCGAGATTTTGAAGTACTTCAAAAATCGTTCGGTTATAACCATTTGCAGCAACGATGAGTTTGTCGATGGTAGTTTGACCAATGCCTCTTCCTGGATAATTGATGACCCGTTTTAGAGCTTCTTCATCGGCTGGATTAATCACCAATCGCAAATAAGAAAGGACGTCCTTAATCTCTTTTCGTTGATAAAATGACAAGCCACCGTAAATCCTATATGGTATATTCCTCTTGCGCAGAGCATCTTCAATCGCACGAGATTGAGCATTGGTTCTATATAAGACCGCGAAATCACTTTCGCTGAGCTGCTCTTGCATTCTATGTTCAAAAATGGTGCTGGCGACAAAACGACCTTCATCCCCATCACTCATAGAGCGGTGAATCTTAATTTTACCGCCTTCATCATTTGCGGTCCAAACGATTTTATCTAGTTTGGTCTGGTTTTTATCTATAATTGAATTCGCAGCATTTACTATGTTTTTGGTAGAACGATAGTTCTGTTCTAGCCTATAAACATTAACCTCGTCATAATCTCTCTGGAAGTTGAGAATGTTGTTGATATTGGCTCCACGAAAAGCATAAATGCTTTGTGCATCGTCCCCAACTACACAAATGTTCTGGAATCTGTCTGAAAGCGCCCTAACAATTAAATATTGAGAGTGATTGGTATCTTGATACTCGTCTACCAGAATATATCTAAACTTATTCTGATATTTCGCAAGCACCTCTGGGAAACGCGTTAAAAGTTCGTTTGTCTTTAAAAGAAGGTCATCAAAATCCATCGCGCCCGCCTTAAAACAACGGTTCACATATTCCTTGTAGATATCGCCCATTCTAGGGCGTTTTGCCATAGCATCCGCTTCAATCAGTTCTGGATTTTGAAAATAGGCCTTTACCGTTATCAAACTATTTTTATAGGAAGAAATCCTAGAATAAATCTGCTTGTATTTATAAACATCCTTATCCAATCCCATTTCTTTGATAATAGCAGAAATCAACTTTTGGGAATCTTGGGTATCGTAAATGGTAAAATTGCTCGGATAGCCCAATTTATCGGCTTCAACCCTTAAAATTCTAGCAAAAACCGAGTGAAAAGTTCCCATCCACAGGTTTTTTGCTTCAGTATCACCAACGATACTCGCGATTCGAGATTTCATTTCTCGGGCCGCTTTGTTAGTAAATGTTAGCGCAAGGATATTAAAGGAATCGACTCCTTGGCTCATTAGATAGGCAATTCGAAAAGTAAGCACACGGGTTTTTCCAGAACCGGCGCCGGCGATTACAATCATAGGGCCATCTTTCTGTAGTGTAGGAGCCAATTGAGCTTCATTCAACTGACTTAGATATTTCTCCAATTCAATAAGTTTTTTAAGTTCCGAATTTAGCCATTGTGGGGCGGAATATTAAACGAACTCGTCAAAATTTATAAACAGTTGAAAGTTCTGAGGATGCAAGTTGATTAATTTGAATATCTTTAAAATCACAACAATTCTTCAAATGAAAACACTTAGTTCCCTAATTTTTATATTATTAATAAGCACTTCTATGTCCTATTCACAAGATACAAGAACCGATGGTATCATAATTCCTGAATTCGGAAAAACCTTTAATGTTGAAGATAAAGATGTCGCAGTCGATACCACTCAAAATATGTCGGTCATTTTCGATATTTCTAGCTCTGCCGACGACCGAAATGTGATGAACAAACTCATCGAAACAGCAGCACGTTTTCTAAATATGCACGCCGCGGCCGGCTTCAAAAAAGAGCAGCTTAATGTTGCGATGGTGATACATGGAGGTGCATGGCAGGATATTTTGAAAGATGAATTCTATCAAGCAAAGTTTGGAATGCCAAATCCTAACACAAAATTAATCAAAGCCCTATCGGATGCTGGAGTCGACATTATTTTATGTGGACAGACAGCTGGCTTTCGCGAAATTGATAAAGATGAATTAAATGAAAATGTGAAAATGGCGCTCTCAGCAATGACCACTTTAATTCAATATGATAAAAAAGGTTACACAATTTTAAAATTATAATCAATATGAAGATTTTTACCCTAGTAGCTTGTTGCTTATTGTGCGCAACTATATCATTTTCCCAACACGGACTCGATAAAGATATTTCCGATATTGAATCCAAAGTGATTGAATGGAGACGTGATTTTCATGAACATCCAGAACTTTCTAACAGAGAGTTTAAAACGGCTGATAAAATTGCCGCCCATCTCAAATCTTTGGGATTGGAGGTGCAAACTGGCGTGGCTCATACCGGTGTGGTAGGCATTTTAAAAGGAAATAATCCAGGAAAAGTAATTGCGCTCAGAGCCGATATCGATGCCCTACCCGTGACCGAGAGAGTAGATTTGCCTTTTAAATCTACGGTCATTACAGAATTCGACGGTGTAGAAACGGGGGTCATGCATGCCTGTGGTCATGACACTCATACGGCGATATTAATGGGCGTGGCAGAAATTCTCTCAAAGCATAAGGCTAAAATCAACGGTACTATAAAATTTCTTTTTCAGCCAGCAGAGGAAGGTGCACCGACAGGAGAGGAAGGCGGAGCCGAACTTATGGTAAAAGAAGGCGTTCTTAAAAATCCAGATGTCGATGTCGTTTTCGGGCTACATATTGCGGCACAACAACCTATAAATACATTAGCCTATAAATCGGGCGGGATGATGGCCGCCGCCCAGAGTTTTACCATTAACGTCAGAGGGAAACAAAGTCACGGTTCAACTCCTTGGACCAGTGTAGATCCTATTATGGCTAGCGTAAAAATCATCGATGGCCTCCAAACTCTTGTAAGTCGCGAAATGCCATTAACTACGGAAGCAGTGGTATTATCAATCGGAAAAATTACGAGCGGCGTGAGGAGTAATATCATTCCTGAAACAGCTGAAATTATCGGAACTCTCAGAACCTTGGATTATGGTATGCAAGAACAGATCAATAAAAGAATGGAAGAAATGGTCCCTGCTATTGCGAAAGTTTATAGAGCAGAAGCAACCATAATTATAGATAAGGGCTATCCCATTACTTATAACGACCCGGAGCTAACTAGGCAGATGTTGCCGTCTCTAGAAAAAGCTGCCGGAAAAGAAAAAGTTGTTGGTATAAAGGCTATTACCGGAGCAGAGGACTTTTCGTTTTTTCAAAAGGAAGTACCCGGATTCTTTTTCTTTCTTGGAGGAAAACCGGAAAACGTCAGCGTTGAAGATTCAGCGCCGCACCATACTCCTGATTTTTTTATCGATGAAAGCGGAATGCTGCTTGGGGTTAAAGCCTTTATTCAACTTAGCTTAGATTATTTGGGAAGTTAAAAGGGACAAGTAAACTCCATTTTTGACGGGAGTTAATTAGGTAAAACATTCAAGATTAAAAAAATACCTATATTGAGCTCCTATTTCCCCAAACTACTCTTTTAAAAAATTAAATATTTAACCAAATCTGAAATTATGAAGTCATTTTTTCTCTCCCTATTCGCACTTTTATTGTGCGTTACTGCCAATTCTCAAAACGATAAAGTTGATGTTGTTAGTGAAAGAACCGATGCAGGCTTTACCGTCAAAGGCATCAACAACACTGATATTCAGCAAGAAATAACCCTGACTTTAGATGTGTACAATCTCAGCGGTTATACAAAACCAATTACAATTTTGATTCCTGCGAAGTCTACAATAAAAATAGTTGACTTAACCAAGGTTCCGAATGAACGCAACGATGTAAAGATGAAGTTTAGCCACAAGCCTCATCCTAATGAAGCTGAAGCTAAAACCTATAACAAAAAAATAAAAGCCGACCTCCTATCTCAAATTGGCGCTAGCGATAAGGGTATTGTTGTTTTTGTTAAACCTGAATGTTCTCGATGCACTGAATTGTCTACTCTTCTAAAAGATAAGTCATTAGAGTTTAAGCAGTTGAACGTAAAGGAAAAACCAGAAGTTAATGGACAGATGTGGAAACTTTTAAGAACGGATTTTCCAAGTGTAAAAAGTATCTCGATGCCGGTGGTTAGTGTAGATGGAGAGTTGTTCTATGAAATTGTGGATTTAAAGAAATTTGTAGAAACCTTAAATCAAAAGAAGAAGTAGGTTGATCTAAAAAACCGCTTTTCTTTTAGGCATCCCTTTAACTGTATATTACGACAGTAAATTGAAAGCATGCATCGCCAAGTTCTCAAGATAAACATGGATGTGCATTAAAAATTGATTTCAATACAACATTTGATACGCTAGAAATATGTCTAAAATCCTGAGATTTACAACTTATATATTCCTAATAATTATATCCATTGGGTGTAAGGAACAAAATCAAAATAATTCAACTGGATTAACAGATACCCTAGTCATGGAGGGGCTAACCTCCACTGTAGAAATCCAACGCGATAAATGGGGAATCAACCACATTTACGCAAAAAATCCACAGGATTTATTCTTTGCACAGGGATATGCGGCAGCTAAAGATCGTTTATTTCAATTTGAAATATGGAGAAGGCAGGCCACGGGTACCGTCTCAGAAATCCTGGGAGAAAGAGAATTAAAACGAGACATCGGTACTCGGCTCTTCAAATATCGCAAAGATCTTTCAGAAGAACTCAATCATTATCACAAGGATGGCGAAATGATCATCAATTCATTCACAGCGGGCGTTAATGCTTTTATTTCGGAGATTATGAAAACCCCAGATAGTCTTCCTCTAGAGTTTAAGATGCTAGGAATACAACCGCAACTATGGACTCCTTCAGACGTAATATCTAGACATCAAGGTTTATTGGGAAATATCGAAAAGGAGTTACAAATCGGACGGGCCGTAGCAAAAGTAGGCGACAAAAAAGTCAAGGAAATAGCATGGTTCCATCCAAAGGACCCAAATCTAAAATTGGACGCCTCGATTACAGAAGAAATGCTCAATCAAGATATTTTGGAATTATATAAGGCATATAGAAAACCGGTTAGTTTCCTGAAGTCTGATTTAGTTAAAGAATATAGGAATTCCGATAAATCCGCAATACTAATAAATTCCAAAAAAGATATGGACGATTCCTTGGCCATTGGAAGCAATAATTGGGTAATCAACGGCAATTTATCCGAAGATGGAAACACTTACATGGCGAATGACCCTCATAGAACAGTGGCCATTCCGTCCTTGAGATATATGGCGCATCTTGTCGCTCCTGGCTGGAATGTCATTGGCGGTGGCGAACCAGAAATCCCTGGAATATCCATCGGCCACAATGAACAAGGAAGCTGGGGACTTACGGTTTTCGAAACAGATGGTGAAGATATGTACGTGTACGATTTAAATCCAGAGAACCACCAACAGTATAAGTATGAAAATCGATATATCGATATGACCGTTATACCGGAAACCATTAAAATCAAGGGTAAAGCGGATGTCACAGTAGAAATGTTATACACCCAACATGGACCAGTAACCTATATAGATGTAGAGAACCATAAAGCCTTCGCAGTAAAATGTGCCTGGTTAGAACCCGGAGGCTCTCCTTATCTGGCATCGCTAAGAATGGACCAAGCAACGGATTGGGATCAATTTCGTGAAGCTTGCAGTTATAGCCATATCCCTGGGGAAAATATGGTTTGGGCAGATAAGCAAGGTAATATAGGATGGCAAGCCGTGGGCATCGCGCCTGTAAGGCCTAACCACAGTGGATTGGTACCGGTGCCTGCGTCAGAAAAATATGAATGGGATGGTTATCTCCCAATTATGGACAAGCCCCATAAATATAACCCAGAAGAAAATTTTATCGCGACCGCCAACCAAAATTTGCTTACCGAGGATTATAGATTTTGGAATGCCGTTGGATATACTTGGGCAGATCCATCTCGTGGAAACAGGCTTAACGAAGTTCTTAAAAACAGTAAAAAATTAGATATGGAGGATATGCGGAAATTACAGGTCGACTATCATTCTATAACGGCAAGAACATTGGTTCCATATCTAAAACCGATTCAATTTGATGGAGATTATGCCGAAGCAAAAGAAAAATTACAGGGTTGGAATTATGAACTCAATAAAAATTCTATCGCTGCCGCAATTTACACTAGTTGGGAGAATGCTATCCAGAGGGAGGCCGATAAAAAATTTATTCCGAAGCAGATCCTGGGCAACATTTCACATATTCAACTCCATAAAATTATTGAATGGATTTCAGGTCCGGACGGAAAATTCGGAGCACCTGCCGAAAAATCGAGGAACAATTTCTTAAAAACAGCTTTTGAACAGGCGATAGATACTCTTAAAAATAATTTAGGTGAAGATATGAACCAATGGCAGTATGGGCAAGAAAAGTTAAAACATACTTATATGGAACATGCGCTTAGTTCTTCCACTACAAGAGATATTCAAAATAAGTTGGATCTAGGACCATTACCACGCGGCGGCAATTCGTACACACCCGGATCTACCGGCGGAAATCTCAGACAAAGTTCCGGTGCCACCTTCCGCATCATTGTGAATACGGGCGATTGGGATGCCGCAATTGCAACCAATTCTCCCGGACAATCTGGAAATCCCGAAAGTCCGTTTTATGGAAATCTCTTCGAAAGCTGGGCGAATGATGAATATTTCCCCGTTTACTATTCCAAGAAAAAAATAGATTCTGTGACCGTAGAAAAATTCATTTTGAGGCCTAGTGAAAAATTGTAGATAGCGCTGTTTTGAAATGCATCAATTTCCTTTTGCGCTTCCAGTGATTGCTTTCTTAAGTCCTGCACCCATATTTTTCCATAGGTTGCCGTAAAAAGATCGGTAAACATCCCTTGCGACATCATCAGAACCACGTCGCAAATCGTTTTCGGCCTTGTCACTATTTTTTCTAACAAAAATATTAACTAAAGCGGTCATCACGGTTTTCTTCTTACGCCCTTCATCTTTTAGGAATTGGACTTTAAAGTCATCATAATTAATTGCCAGGTCAACATGGGAATGATTTTTATTTCCACCGATTGTGAAATATGTTTTATTCAATTCACCTTCGAGATTGATATTGAGATTTCTTCTGGTAAATTGGTCCAAAGCCGCGGTATTTAATCTACCCAACTCCCCTTCAAACAAATATTGGTCTTTTACATCGTTAACATCAAATTGCCACTTCACGTCTAAGGACGTCGTGCCCATAAAAAGCGTATTGATATATATAATCGTTTTTTCTGGGGCTTTATAGGTATTACTAAAATTTTTGACCTGAGCATTAAACTTTTGAAAATCCAACTTACCGGCTGCATGTTCGGGGATAACCTTCTCTTCGTACTCTACCGTACCATTCAAAAGCGAAATACTGTCCAAGGTTAAGTTAAATGGCAATTCGCGCAGCATCTTACTGTAATATTCTTTTGGTTCGTAATCGTCTGCTACCAACTTATTCCTGTAAATAAAGACTTTGGGATTATATACCGTTGTCATTTTAGAACGGAAATCATTAATACTGTCATTGACTTTTCCAAAAGCAGTTCCTGAGAGTATTACCGAATCTACTTCGATATTATACCAGTCTCTTTCCTTCTTTAACAATTTAGTGTGATCGGCAATCTTGTATTTTGTCTTTAACGAAAAACCGACCATGTCAATCACCTCCGGATTAAACCGAACTTCTTTAGTCCTGAAATCTTCAAACTCTCCAGATCTTGCATATAGATTTTTTAAAACGCCAGTATAAGTTTCATATTTAAATGGAAGAAGGTCAGTAACCGAACTATCGATAAGAACCTTGTAGATTTCGATGTTACTGTGCTTGGCTGAAAAAATCAACGAATCATTTGTGAATTCCCTAATTTCTACATCGGCATCGTTGATCACGAATTCATCAATATGAAGCACAGTTTTAAAAGCCTTATCCTCGTCAGGGACTACTTCAATGCTATCCTTTACTTCCTTTAACCTACGATGGATGATTTTAGGCTGATTAAGCTCTAGCCGTTGTATGACAAAATTTTTGTTCTTTATAAACTCCCAATAACCTATATCTACAATCGATAAATCCTTAACGCTGATCGAAGATATTAAAGAATCCGTTTTTGGATCGTTAAACTGAACCCGCGAATTTTTAAAGACCAAATCACCTTCAAAGGTGTTAAACTCAATATCATCATATTCAATTTTAATATGTTTAGGAACGCGTTCGATCATCTCCGCCACTTTTCCTTCTACATATTCATCTGCCTTTAAGGCAATGACAATTGCAATTCCTACCAGGACCACAACGATCACGAGGATGATCTTATAACTCCTTCTCATTTTTTGAATAAAATTTTGATACATCTATGATACAACATATTTTGAATATCTTTAAGCTCTATAAAATCTGAATTAAAATTTTATTATGAAGTATTTCCTACTATTTACCCTCTTAATTTCTAGTTTTTCTTACTCACAAACCGATCTAGAGAAGGACATTCTGGCCGTGGAAGATCAAGTAATAACTTGGCGAAGGTATTTTCACGAAAATCCGGAGCTTTCTAACCGTGAGTTTAAAACGGCAGAGAAAATCGCCGAACATTTAACTTCACTTGGGATGGAAGTTAAGACTGGCGTGGCTAAAACTGGTGTAGTGGGAATTTTAAAAGGAAATCATGATGGTAAAGTTGTTGCATTAAGGGCAGATATCGATGCCTTACCGGTTACCGAACGAAATGATTTACCCTTTAAATCTAACGTAACCACCGAGTTCCTAGGAACTGAAACTGGGGTGATGCACGCCTGCGGTCACGATACGCATACTGCAATCTTAATGGGAGTTGCTGAGGTTTTGTCTAAAAACAAAGATAAAATACATGGTACGGTGAAGTTTATTTTTCAACCAGCCGAAGAAGGTGCGCCTCCGGGAGAAGAAGGCGGTGCCGCATTGATGATTAAGGAAGGTGTATTAAAAAGTCCCGATGTCGATGCTATTTTTGGACTTCATATTAATTCTGCAACCCCAGTTGGTACAATAAGGTACAAGCCTGAAGGAATGATGGCGGCGGTAGAAAGATTTGTGGTGACCGTAAAAGGAAAACAGACTCATGGCTCTCAACCTTGGTCCGGAGTGGATCCTATTTATATTTCCGCCAAAATAATCGACGGTTTTCAATCTATTATTAGTAGAGAGTCCAATCTAACCGAAGAGGCGGCAGTTATTACCGTCGGAAAAATCACTAGTGGAGTTCGATTTAATATCATTCCAGAGAGTGCAGAGATGATTGGTACGGTAAGGACCTTAAATGCTGATATGAAGTCGCTTATCGTGAAAAGAATGACCGAAATGGCAGAAACCATTGCGAAGGCTTATGGCGGTGAAGCTACCGTTGAATTCCAGAACAATACCTCAATTACCTTTAACGACCCAGAGCTGGTTGCAAAAATGTTACCTTCCTTGGAACGTGCTGCGGGGAAAGAAAATGTGAATCTGATGAAAGCTACAACGGGTGGAGAAGATTTTTCATTTTTTCAGGAAGTTGTTCCAGGATTTTATTTTAACCTAGGCGGAATGACACCAGGAAATACAGAAGCTTTCCCACATCATACCCCGGATTTTAAAATTGATGATAGCGGATTAGTGCTTGGAGTAAAAGCATTAACAAATCTTGCCTTGGATTATTTAACCCTATAGCATGTCCGGATTTCTCGACTTTTTACAGACCATCCCTTGGTGGGGATGGTTTCTGCTATTCTTACTGATTGTGGCTATTAGGGATATCTATGCCCACCAGCATATTTTCATCAATAATGCCATGATGCCTTTTAAATTGAAGAAGGAACACCCAAACTCTTCAGATAAATCATTTTTGTCCTGTGCAAAGGTTGTGGGTCTTTATAACAAAAGGAAAAAACCATACAGACCAGCATCAATCATAAACGATTCGGCAATGAGTTTTGGCTCATGATCAGCCAAGGCAATAGAATCCATGAACAAAGGAGTTTTGATTGCAAATGCTTACCACAATGCGGGTGAAGGCGGACTTTCCCCCTATCATAAACAAGGATGAGATATTATTTTCCAGTTTGGAAGCAGATATTTTGGAGTAAGAAGCGACGAAGTCGGATTCTCAATGGAGAATATGATAAAACTGGTTAATGAAAATCCATGTGTAAAAGCTATTGAAATAAAAATGTCCCAAGGCGCAAAACCTGGTAAAGGTGGTGTTCTGCCTGGCGCTAAGATTACTGAAGAAATCGCGGAGATTAGAGGTGTGCCGGTAGGAATTGATGTTATCTCTCCCCCTAACCATACTGCTTTCGAAACTATTGAAGACTTACTTAATCTCATTGAAGATATTGCCGAGAATACTCGGCTGCCGGTGGGTATAAAGGCCGCAATTGATAAATTACAATAAAGGGAAGAGCTCACAGATTTAATGCTGAACAAATAAAGGTCCAGATTTTATTACGTTAGACGGCGGCGAAGGCAGCAGTGGTGCTGCGCCACCAAGTTTTGCTGACCACATCTCCTTGCCTTGGGTGTACGGATTTAGCGACCTCTATAAACTGTTCCAAAGAAAAGGATTAGAAAATAGAGTGGTTTTTATTGGGAGTGGAAAATTAGGATTTTCAGGCAAGGCCGCAATGGTCGTTGCAATGGGAGTAGATTACATCAATGTTGCTAGAGAAGCCATGATGAGTATTGGTTGCATCCAAGCGCAGATATGCCATACCAATCGATGCCCTAGCGGTGTGGCCACTCAAAACAAATGGTGCCAAAATGGTATCAATGTCCCTTTAAATTCTGGAAGATTAGGGCCATATTTTAAAACTTTTAGAAAGGAGTTTGCAGAAATTACCAATGCAGCAGGTCACTAAAATCCTTGCCAATTTACCATGGAAGACATCGAAGTTAACGTAGATGACCATAATCTATCCGGAAAAAATTAAATAAAGCATATCATTATCAAAAAACGGCTTTAGATTTTAAAAGCATGCATGATTTAAAAGATTGCATATATTTGGGAGGACAATACAAGACCAATTAAAACCAAATCGAATGGATTACTCAAAACTCTTGGACCTGTTTTTCTTCTCAATACCTGCATTGATAACAGGACTCATCGCCTATTACTTTTTTAAAGAACACACCAAAAATGAAGATGGTCGTAGACGCTTTTTGCTGCATAAAGATATGCAGGTTAATTCGCTTCCACTACGTTTGCAAGCCTACGAGAGAATGGCTCTCTTCAGCGAAAGAATTAGACCATCAAAATTACTTGTGCGTGTTGCGCCAACTTCTTCTAATAAAGAGATTTATGAATCTTTACTTATAGCAACAATAGAACAAGAATTTGAACACAATCTTTCACAGCAAATTTACTTGAGCGACGACTGTTGGAACGTTATTACTGCAGCTAAAAACGCTACAATTCAATTGATTAGAAGGTCAAGTTTGGCTGAAAAGACAAATACTGCCAATAAGCTCAGGGAAGTGATTTTAACCGAGATGATGGATAAGCGACCTCCTAGCGATGCTGCCTTATCTTATCTTAAAAAGGAGGTGAGTCAAATTTGGTAGTATATACTACTGGTCGTAAATGTAAAAGGTAGTTTATATCAAGTTTCGATTGAAGAGTAAATTTACAGACCTTATTCCGTTCTTTTCTCCAAAGGACTAGTTTCATTGCTCTTGTATTTGGCAAAGTCATATCCTGCTCCCCACCACTTCGTCATTTTCTCTTTTTCGAAGATTAAAGAGTTTGTGGTAAGGACGGTTGGCGTGTAATAGAAGTTTATAATTGCATTATTATTGTTGGCAACGAATTTTCCAATCTTGATATTTTGACTTTCAATTCTATCGAGCATATAGGCGAACATATTCGTTAGAAGTGAAAAAGGGTTAATCGAAGGTAGTCGATTATATTGCGTTATTTCAGTCTGAAGTATAATCGCATCAACCGTCGTCGCCCCTCTTTTTATAGCTTCTTCAATAGGGACCATAGACCCCAATCCCCCATCGGCGTACTCACAGCCATCCTTTTTAACCAATGTCATAAAAGGTGTATAGTTACAAGAGATCCAAATCCATTCACAGAACTCTTCATATTCAAAATCTTTTATAGATTTATACTCTACCTGATTAAGGGACAGATTACTAACTGTAACCACAACATCAACATTCTCTTTCTTAAGCACTTCAAATTCTTCGGGAGTAAGCGTAGCTTTAATCAGTTTGAATAAATTATGGCTTTCACCAAAAGTTTTACTTCCGCGGTAGATATTGCGTAGAACATTAAAATGGTTGATTGCGATAGTTTCGGTGCCGCGCCTCTTTTTAATGATAAATGGGCAATTACTAAATATAGAATGCTGATTTACGCCGGTATAAACATCTTTAATCTTATCTACTTTTTTTAACGCAAGGTGAGAGATTAGCAGACTTCCGGTAGAGGTGCCTAAAAACATATCGTAATGGCGATTCTCAGTGTTTATAAGGTATTGGGCAACACCTCCTGCAAAGGCACCCTTACTACCACCGCCACTAATGACTAACGCTCGCATGACAGCTAGATAATTTAAGGCTTAGTTTCATCTTTCAAGTTTAAGGATTATATTCGTTTTTAAGAAATTAAGGCCCAAAATAGCCATACAAAACTACAGTTTACAAGCCCGATGGCGATAAATCTTCAAACTCCCATAGATTACTTAAAAGGCGTTGGTCCCAACCGGGCACAGCTCTTAAGGTCAGAATTAGGGATTGAAACCTATCAGGACCTCATCAATCTTTTTCCAAATCGCTACATAGATAGAACCAGATATTATACCATATCGGAGCTGCAGCAAAATAGCTCCGAAGTACAGATAAAAGGACAAGTTACAAAGCTAAAGGAAGTTGGGAAAAATCGCGGCAAGCGTCTGGTGGCAAGCTTTCGTGATGAAACTGGAAATATGGAACTCGTTTGGTTTAGAGGTCATAAATGGATACGTGACCAAATAAAATTAAACCAGGATTACGTGATTTTCGGCAAGGTAAATTGGTTTAATGGCACATTTAGTATGCCGCATCCCGAAATGGAATTACTAGCAGACCACCAGGCGAACCTGCGCTCTGCAATGCAACCAATATACCCTTCTACCGAGAAACTATCCAACAAGGGGGTGACAAATAGAGTGATAGGCAATATGATGCAGGAGCTTTTCATTACTTCAAATTCAAGATTTACAGAAACGCTATCTCCATCGATTTTGGATGAATTAAAACTTCTATCCAAGAGCGATGCCCTGTTTAATATTCATTTTCCAAAGGACCAAAATTTACTTTCGAGGGCAACTTATAGGTTAAAATTTGAGGAGCTCTTTTACATTCAGCTGCAATTAATCTTGAAAAATTTAATCCATAAAAAGAAAATAAAAGGGTTTCAATTTCCAAAAGTCGGGACGCTATTTAATTCTTTTTATCAAGACCATTTACCCTTCGAATTGACCGATGCGCAGAAGCGGGTAATCAAAGAAATTCGGCAAGATTTAGGGAGCAATGCACAGATGAATCGTCTTCTCCAAGGAGATGTGGGTTCAGGTAAGACCATAGTCGCGCTAATGTCACTGTTAATAGCACTTGACAACGGATATCAAGCTTGCTTAATGGCTCCGACTGAAATTTTGTCAGTCCAACATTTTAATGGACTACAAGAACTACTTAATCCATTAAATATCAGTATACAATTACTTACAGGATCAACTAAAACTTCAAAGAGAAGGGAAATTCATAAAAATCTGGAAAATGGTGAATTAAAGATCTTAATTGGTACTCACGCATTGCTCGAGGAAAAGGTGAAATTTCAAAATTTGGGACTGGCAATTATCGATGAGCAACATCGTTTTGGAGTAGCTCAAAGGAGTAAACTTTGGCAAAAAAATGATTTGCCTCCGCATGTTTTAATCATGACCGCTACCCCTATTCCACGAACTTTGGCAATGTCTATTTATGGCGATTTGGATATTTCGATAATCGACGAATTACCTCCCGGAAGAAAAGCAATAAAAACTGTCCACAGATTTGATAGAAATCGCTTGAAGGTTTTTCGGTTTATCAGGGAACAGATTTCAGAAGGAAGACAGGTATATGTTGTTTATCCACTAATCCAAGAAAGTGAAACGATGGATTATAAGGATTTAATGGACGGCTACGCGAGTATAGAACGAGAATTCCCTAAACCTGAATATCAAATTTCGATTGTCCACGGGCAGATGAAAGCGGCAGACAAAGATTATGAGATGCAGCGATTCGCAAGAGGCGAAACAAATATTATGATTGCCACAACCGTGATAGAAGTTGGAGTTAATGTACCAAATGCCACGGTTATGGTTATAGAGAGCGCAGAACGCTTTGGTCTTTCCCAGCTACATCAATTGCGCGGAAGGGTTGGGCGCGGTGGCTCACAGAGTTACTGTATCTTAATGACAGGGCATAAACTGAGTGATGATAGCAAAACCCGTTTACAAACTATGACCCGCACTAATGACGGATTTGAAATTGCTGAAGTTGATTTAAGGTTACGTGGGCCTGGAGATATCAGGGGAACCCAGCAGAGTGGTGTGCTTAACCTTAAAATTGCGGACATTATGAAGGATAAGGACATCCTAAGCACATCTCGCTACTATGCAAAAAAAATACTTACGGATGACCCAAGCCTTAAGAGCACTGAAAATCTAAATATCCTTAGAACCTATAAGGAATTGGGCAAATACAAGAATATATGGAACTATATCGGTTAATTTAAACTTATCGAACTTAACTACTCCGCCGATAGCATCGCAACAAAATCCTTAAATTCTTTTTGAAATTCTGTATATTTTTCTCCCGTTGCAGGTCCATTAAATCCAGTATGGATTTTTCTCACCTTCCCCTTTTTATCTACAAAGATTGTGGTGGGGTAGGAAAGCACTTTATCTAGCATCGGCAATTTCCTTTGAGCTTCTTCCTTATCAGAACTTCCGTATTGAGCTAATAAGATTGGATAAGGAATATTAGCATCTGTCTTAAGCCGATTCAGACTTGCAAGAGCACTTTGCTTGGTTTTCGCATATTCGAACGCAAGAGCTACAAATTCAACATTAGCTGGTTTTTGATCTTTATAGAATTTTGTGTAGTAATTGGTTTCATCCAAACAATTAGGACACCAAGAGCCCATAACTTGCACAATCACCACTTTATCTTCGAATTTTTTATCGGAAATAGAGACTGGATTTCCTTGTAAATCTGGAAATGTGAACTCTAACGTATCATAACCTTCTTTTAATGCGGTTAAACCATCGGCGTTTGGCAATTCATAGGTTTCATTCCTAACGGCTGTAAATGGCTCTTTCCAGTGATTTCCAGAATAGAAAGTTCCATTCATGGTCGAATCAGATACTACTGCTTCAAACAAAAAGGCATGCGCCCCATCAAAAGCCGAGAGCTTCAAATTATTTCCGTCCATAACGCCTTCCAGAAATCTATAATCACCCGTCGTAGTTCTAAAGGTTCCGGTAACCTTTTGCCCTTCTTGTTTAAAAATGCCTTTTGCGATGTATTCATCTCCTTCAACGCCTTTGCTAAAAACAGTCTCCCAAGAACCTGAAACATTTAAATTGGATTTACTTTCCGATTTAAAACGTTCCGTTATATTTTTTTCGGCTGTAAAAGGAACTATCCGGTCTAAACTTTCCTTTACAAATGACCCATTGAGGTTTTCATCTTCAATTTTCGCAACCAAATATCCCTCAAAAGCTGGCAAAGTGATATAAACCGAATCATTTTTATATTGTACATCTGTCACCTCAATCTCTTCATCTGCATTGTAAACTACCAAACTGTCCTTTGCGTAAACATGGAACAGAAACGGTAACTCCTTGTTGTCCTTCACAGCAAGTGCACCTCTATAATCGCCAATTGTCAATTCGTCATTTGCCGTGTCTTTCTGTTCTGGGGACTCTTTGCAACCAATCAGCAATATGGTTAAGATTATAAGTGGAATAATATTTTTCATGTAAAAATAGTTTTGGGCAATATAATTAAATAAAATAGCATTGACCTTTGGCCGAATTTTACGTCTGACCTCTGACCAATGCTATTGTGGAAGTTTAATCTAGAAAATTAATCGTCGTTGTATTCGCTGTCGTCGCTGTCTCCTACCCCATTATTTCCGTCTTGGTAAATTCTAGCCAACTGCTCTTTTTGAGTTTTTAGTCGGGTACGGCCATCGATTATCGATTGTTTTAGCTCGTCCATCCTTTGCTCTGCAAATTCGATTTTACGCTGTCTCTCGGTAATTTCTTCTGCTGAATATTTTCCTGAGGAAGTATCTTCCGCTAAGCGATTTTTAGCCTTCTGAATTCTATCCTGACTTTTTTTGATGAACAATTGTCGATCATCATAGTTTTGTTCATAGGAATCAATTTTATTTCTAGCATCTGCCGCTCTAGCCTGGCCGAACTCGCGACCGCTCATATTCCCTTTATCTTTTCCGTAGGCATTGCCATTATTAGAATTTTCCTTGGCCATTTCATTTTCCTTATCCATCTTATAAGGCTTATCCTTTTGTTGACCTTTACCTACGTCATTGGGCTTGTCCTTCATATTTCCCATTCCTTCGTCGTCAGAATCCATTTGGTCATCTACGTCATCAGATTCCCCTTTATCCTTGGCTAATTCGTCATTGGGCTTAACCTTAGGTTCAGGGTTTGAGTCTTGTCGGTTTTTAGGATTTACCTTTCCGTTTTCTTTTTCATATTCTTGCTGTTCTTTTTTGGCTTCTTTTACCACCTTTTTATCGTCTACCTTTTCGTTTTCGCCGGTTCGTTCTTGGGCGAAACTTAAAGTCCCGGCCATCAAAAAGGCCAGAAATGACAATACAATTTTAATATTTTTCATCTTTTACGTTTTAAATATTGTTACTTATGGACACATCCAATTAAATACTATCTAATTCTTCGAGAGCGGCCTCTAGCTCTTTCATGTCGGTTTCAATTTGGTTATTTATTTCTTCTACCGTACTGTCAATAGTTTCAACAGCTTCTAATTTCTCCTGCATCTCGGCTTCTTCCTTTTTATTATCGGTACAAGATATCACAGCCAATAACAAGGCCATCATTATTATTCCTTTTATTGTTTTCATATTTATGGTTTAAAATATTAAATAAAATTACAAATTAAAGCCCAATGTTTGATTGCTTTAAGCAATCTTTTATCTTTGACACTTTACTTACAAACGCATTATGAAGATATCTTATAACTGGCTAAAACAGTTTATTAATTTTGATTGGACACCGGAAAAAACAGGAAAGTTATTGACCGATTTAGGTCTTGAAGTTGAAGGAATCCAGAAGTTCGAATCAGTTAAAGGTGGACTCGAAGGAATTGTGGTTGGGGAAGTGCTTACTTGCGTGAAGCATCCCAATGCTGATCGTTTGAAGCTTACTACCGTTAAGTTAAATGATGCCGACATAGTGCAAATTGTTTGCGGCGCTCCAAACGTGGCAGCCGGACAAAAAGTTCCGGTGGCAACAATTGGGACGACTCTTTACGATGCTAAAGGCGAAGCTTGGACCATAAAAAAAGGTAAAATTCGCGGTGAGGAAAGTCAAGGTATGATCTGCGCCGAAGACGAAATTGGTTTGGGCGATTCTCACGATGGTATAATGATTCTCGACCCGGAAGTGAAAGTCGGCACAGCCGTCGCAGAACTTTTTAAAGTTGAAAGCGACCACGTCTTCGAAATAGGGCTTACACCCAACCGTGCGGATGCCATGAGCCATTATGGTGTAGCACGGGATTTAAAGGCAGGTCTTCAACAGCACGAAATAAACAAGGCGGTAATTACGCCATCGGTTAGTTCCTTTCATATCGACAACAGAACATTAAAGATTGGGATTGATGTTCTAAATAAGGAAAAAGCACCACGATATTGTGGTATCACTATTTCTGACCTAGAGGTAAAACCATCCCCAGATTGGCTTCAAAATAGATTAAAGGCCATTGGTATTACACCAAAAAACAATGTTGTAGATGTTACCAATTTTGTACTGCACGACGTTGGTCAACCTTTACATGCTTTTGATGCGCGAAAAATTAACGGCGATAAGGTGATAGTTAAGACCATGCCGGAAGGAACAAAATTTGTGACTTTAGACGGAATTGAAAGAACTTTGAGCGCGGAGGATTTAATGATTTGCGACACGACCAAGCCAATGTGTATCGCCGGCGTATTTGGTGGTCTTAACTATGGAGTAACCGAAGAAACAACCTCGATATTCTTGGAGAGTGCTTATTTTAATCCAGTTAGTATTAGGCAAACTGCCAAAAGACACGGGCTTAACACGGACGCTTCCTTTAGGTTTGAAAGAGGCATTGACCCAAATATTACGGAATACGCACTTAAACGTGCGGTACTATTGATTCAAGAGGTTGCCGGTGGAGAAGTAACTTCTGACCTGGTGGATCTGTACGCCGATAAAATCTCCGATCAGCAAGTGCGGCTAAGTTTTGAAAATGCAGCTAGGTTGATTGGCGAAGAGATTCCGAAAGAAACAATTAAGGAAATTTTGATGTCCTTGGATATTAAGATCAATAATGTTACAGAAACAGGATTGGGTCTTACCGTACCTGCCTATAGAAATGATGTGGTGCGCGAAGCTGATATTATCGAGGAAATCCTAAGGATTTACGGTTACAATAATATTTCTACCACTGAAAAATTGAATGCTTCAATCTCCCATTCTTCTCGATTGGAAGATTACAAGCTTCAAAATATCATCAGTGATCAATTGGTGGCACAAGGATTTTATGAGATTTTGAGCAATAGCTTAACCACTCCCGAATATATTTCACTGAGCGAACAACTTAAAGAGGAACACAATGTAGAAATTTTGAATCCTTTAAGCAATGATCTCGCCGTAATGCGACAAAGTTTGCTCTTCTCTGGATTAGAAGCTGTAGAGTTTAATTTGAATAGGAAACAGGAACGTTTAAGCTTTTTCGAGTTTGGTAAAACGTATCACGAGTATGGCGACAAAAGAGATGAACAAAAACATCTTTCTCTTTTCATAACTGGCCGCAGAACCAAAGAACGTTGGAATGCAATCGACCAAAAAGGCGATTTTTTCTATCTAAAAGGAATTGTGATTGCCCTGATGGAAAAATTAGGTTTCAATTCTCTAATGACCAGTCCAATTAAAAATGATGTTTTTTCTGAAGGGATTTCACTCTCCCTTGGTAAGAACAAGATTGTAGAAGTTGGATTGGTCAAGAAAACGGTGCTGAATCATTTTGATATTTCTCAAGAGGTTCTTTACGCCGATTTTAATTGGGATGCGATTATCAAAATGATAAATGATAAGGATGTTAAGTTTAAGGATATTACTAAATATCCTAGAGTAAGACGAGATTTCGCCTTACTTGTAGATGAATCCGTAAGTTTTGAGAGCATTGATATAATCGCTAATTCTACTGAGAAAAACCTTTTAAAGGATGTTGATTTATTTGATGTCTACAAAGGCAAGAATCTTCCGGCTGGCAAAAAAAGTTATGCGGTAAGCTTTATTTTTCAAGATGAAAAAAAGACGTTGACTGATAAACAAGTAGACAAGATTATGAGCAATCTTCAAACTAATTTTGAAAAAGAATTAGGTGCAACGCTTAGGTAGATTTTGGTTTTTGGCTGTTAGTTGTTAGAGTTGGAATATCTTTAAAATTCGCATATCCGCTAATTAACTCATTGCTTTCATTTTCAATTTCATCTTCCCCTCCATTTATTAACTATTATATTTTGTAGATAATTAATTTTCGCTTTAATTTTAATAAGAAATTTAAGCCTATGTTGTTAGCTCCAATTAATCTTGAAAACAAATTAAGAAAAGCCCAGTCAAGAAATCAAAATCAGGAATCAATTTTAGAATTAGTCGCTGAAATACTGAAGAGGGATGCCGTTATTAATCAGCGCATCGAAAATTCTTTAAATTCTGGAAGACCCTCAACGACCAATAATTTTATTATAGACCATTTAGAATCGGACAGAATTTTTCATATCGATGCTATAAAAAAAATATGTGTCGATTACAGACTTCGTTTTTTAGACAGCGTCTATTTTAAACCAAAGTTTCCCCAGGAAGCCATCACTAAAATCAAGGAGCTAGAAAAGCTTCACCAAACCGAATTAAAAGGCTTCAAAATAATCGCACCATCTAAATTGATGAAATTAGAAAATGCCGATGATCCGCTTCTTTTTGCACCGATTGGTAACGGCTATTTCTATCTTATCCATAAATGGGGTAACGACTTACAACCTTTGAGAAAATGGCTTTATCTTCCATTTAAGGACATCAACAACATTTTGCTTTTTGCGGTGGCAGCGAGTTTCGTGATTACGCTTCTCATTCCGAATTCCATCTATCACCCTGAAAATGCGACTTCGGAGTTCTGGTTCTTATTCCTCTTTATTTTTAAGGCGGTAGGTTTTATTCTCATTTTCTACGGAGTTAGTTTAGGGAAAAACTTTAATGAACAAATCTGGAATAGCAAGTATTATAATAGCTAGACAACAGTATTTAATATTTTATGATTACTTCAAACTCAATTTTCACAGAGATTAATTACTCTGGTAAAATTTAATTTCTTCAACTGTATTTTGGCTCAATCCTTGAATTAAGGATGCAGAGCCATTTCATAATAATTGCTTAAAATTCAGGCATTTTAGATAAAGCAATATCGATTAGATTTATCTTTAAGATTGGTGTCTACAAAAATAAAAACGACCATGATAAAATATATATATTTTCTACTTTCATTTTTAATTGTCACAGTAACCATCCAGGCTCAAGAAAAGGTTGACGACCTCGGTTCTACCGAGTCCGAAACTGATAGTATATCCAAAAGCGATGGTCCGTATATTTTGATTGAAGGGAATAGATTAATTGAAAAATCCATCTACGATGGCGAAGTTGTAACTAAGGATTTACCCGCAAATGCATTTCCTTTAAAATTCGAAAAGAAGAAATCATCCTACAATAATGTTAGCAAAGTAGCGGCTTTGAGTGATATCCACGGACAATATGATTTATTTGTTGAAATATTAAAAAACAATCAAATCGTTACTGATAGTTTAGAATGGAATTTTGGTAATGGGAATTTGGTAATTGTAGGTGACGTTTTTGACCGTGGGGCGAAAGTAAATGAGGTATTGTGGTTGATTTACGATCTAGAAAAGCAGGCTGCTGCTAAAGGTGGTGCAGTTCATTATATTTTAGGAAATCATGAATATATGATTTTGGAAGGTGAAATGGGTTATATAAATCCTAAGTACCGAACTACCATGAGATTATTACAAATGAACTATAAAGATCTTTACGGACCAAATACTGTAATGGGAAGATGGTTACGTTCTAAATCTACAATTCTAAAGATTAACGGTATTACCTACGTTCACGGTGGGATTTCTAAAAATTTGCTGAAAGAAGGTTATAAAATGGACAAAATCAACAATGTAATGGTACAAGCCATTGATAAACCAGATAGTTTAAAAACCCATAAAAACACCAAAGTATTTTTTGAAAATGACGGTCCGATTTGGTACCGAGGATATTTTTATGATAATCTTCCGGATGAGGAAATTTCAGAAATACTTTCTAAAACAAAATCTAACCATATCATCGTTGGGCATTGTTCTAATGAAGAAATCATAAAACTTTACGATGGAAAAATCTACGGAGTCGATAGTAGTATTAAGAACGGTGAATACGGGGAAATTCTTTTTATTAATTCTGAAGATTTCACCAGAGGCACCAAGACAGGTGAGAAAAAGGATTTTAATGTTGTAGCTAAGGCAGTAGAAAATGAATAATTGGTTGTTGTTTCCTGCCTGCGGCAGGCAGGGTTGGTTGTTGGTTGTTGGTTGTTGGTTGTTGGTTGTTGGTTGTTGGTTCCTACCTGCGGCAGGCAGGGTTGGTTGTTGGTTGTTGGTTTTTATATAAGGTGATAAGTTTCTCTTTAATCTTTATTCTTTTCTCTCTATTCTCTCTTCCCTATTTTAATCCGTGCAAAATCAGACACAAAAAGAATTAACATTTAGAATATAATGCTGACGACAAACCTTCGTTTATACAAGTTATCAGTTCATCAAGCTTAGCTGCAAACAAGATTTACATCTATCAAATTTGACAATAATGAAATCCTATAGCCTTTTTCTAATTCTAGCCACTTTTCTTTTTATTAATTGTTCTAAAGACGACCCAAAACCCGAAGCAAAATGGGTTGCGACTGCGAGTCCAAGTGATTCAGACCTTACTGATGTTGAATACTTGAACGATAAATTCGGATTGATTTCTGGGGCATTCGGCACTCTCTTTAAAACTACTGATGGCGGTAGCACTTGGGAAGGACTAAACGTGGGTGTAAATCATTCCTTCGTTAAAGCGTTTGCATTATCTGAAGATGAATTCTTCACCTCTAGAATCGGTCTGTATAACACTACTGATGGCGGCAATACTTTTAATGAACTAGGCAATCTAAGCGATTACTCCGGAACGATTTTCGACATGCATTTTTTTGACTCTAATAACGGAGTTATTTATAAAGAAGGTCTTATTCTAAAAATTACCAATGGCGGACAAGATTGGACGGTAAAATACAACGAAGCCGGTTATGCTAGTAAAATGCAATTTGTTTCAAACAGTATCGGCTACGTTAGCGGCGGAATAACCTATGATGGTTATAGCCATGGTGAAATTCACAAAACAACCGATGCAGGTAATACTTGGACAGCTCTTAATATTTCCTCAGCCGAAATCAATACCATGTATTTTATTAATGAGAATACTGGCTATTTTTCAAATTTTGATAATCAACTTCTAAAGACAACGGACGGTGGTCAGTCTTTCGAAATTATCAATAATCAATTGCCATCACTTTTCTACGATATGATATTCGTTAGCGATAAAAAAGCCTACGGAGTTGGCTCGGCTGGAGTGTTTAAAACTACCGACGGTGGATTAACTTGGACTAATGAATATCCTTCTGAAGGTGAAATTTTCACCGCCATAAATAAAACACCAAACCGAATCATTTATGCGGTTGGAAACTTAGGTACTATCTTGAAGAAGTCATAATACAAAGCACAATATAGTGCAATAACTTAAAGGGTTCAATCTAACGAAAAATAATATCGTTGAATTGCACCCTTTTTAATTGTATAACTTATAGTTTAGGTGAAATTAAAATTTTCACCTTTAACCCTTTTTATTTCTGAAATATTAATTCGAAGAAAAAGAAAGGAATTATCTTCGCTCTATTCTCGCTCCGATAGCCTTTAATCTTTCATCTATATTTTCATAACCACGATCAATCTGTTCGATATTATGAATGGTAGAAGTTCCTTTTGCAGAAAGCGCTGCAATCAATAAGGAAACCCCTGCCCTAATATCTGGAGAAGTCATGGTAGTCGCTTTTAAACTAGATTGAAAGTCATGACCGATTACCGTTGCGCGATGTGGATCGCACAAAATAATCTTGGCACCCATGTCAATAAGTTTATCTACAAAGAATAGTCTGCTCTCGAACATTTTTTGATGAATCAAGACACTTCCTCTTGCTTGTGTTGCCACTACTAAAATTATACTCAAAAGATCAGGAGTAAAGCCTGGCCAAGGAGCATCAGAAATAGTTAAGATTGACCCATCGATATAATTTTGGATTTCGTAGCCATCGGTATGAGCCGGAATATGAATATCATCCCCTTGCTTTTCTACGGTTATGCCTAATTTTCTAAAGACATTCGGGATTTGGCCTAAGTCATCCCAACTCACATTGGTAATGGTTAGCTCACTCTTGGTCATTGCAGCAAGACCTATCCAACTACCGATTTCAATCATGTCCGGAAGCATTCTATGCTCCGTGCCACCTAGAGTATCAACTCCATCGATGTGCAACATATTAGAACCGATACCGGTTATCCTTGCTCCCATTCTATTCAACATATTACATAATTGTTGAAGATAGGGTTCGCAGGCAGCGTTGTAGATAGTTGTTTTTCCTTCTGCCAATACTGCTGCCATTACGATATTTGCGGTACCGGTTACAGATGCTTCATCAAGCAACATATAAGCACCTTTTAATCGTTTGGCTTCAACTCCATAAAAGGAGTCTTCTTGATTGTATCTAAATTTCGCACCAAGGTTTATAAACCCTTCAAAATGGGTATCTAATCGTCTTCTTCCGATTTTATCACCTCCTGGTTTTGGGATATATCCCTTCCCAAAACGAGCGAGTAATGGACCAACAATCATGATTGAACCTCTTAGACCTTTACCATCTTCCTTAAATTCATCTGATTCTAAATAATGAAGATTTAAATCGTCTGCCTTAAAAGTGTAGGAACCAGAACCGATTTTCTCGATTTTGACACCCAATTTCTTGAGCAATTCGATTAGCTTGTTAACATCCACAATATCAGGAATGTTATTTATAGTTACGGTTTCTGCTGTCAGCAGCACTGCGCAAAGAATTTGCAATGCTTCATTTTTGGCGCCTTGTGGTTGTATTTTACCCTTTAATTGATGGCCGCCTTCAATTATAAATGTACCCATAGATTATGTTAGTAGCGTTTGCGACTGCGATTGGTATTGGTCTTTTTGTGATGGCTCTTTTTGTTGGTATATTTTTTCTTACCACGCATAAGACTTGTAGCATCGGTAAGGTCTTCATCGGTTTTATGCAAATCGATTTTACCGCCAGAAAGTTCTTTTAGATGTGTGTAGATTACATCATCTTCAACCGTATCCTTATTCCAATTAAGGAAACATTTTTTCATGTGGTTAGCAATAGTATACACCAACGCATCCTTAAGATCACCATCTTCCCAAGTATTGGCAACATCGATCATCGTTTTGATATTGTTACCGTAGAAACGGTATTTGGGATGGTTCTGAGGATAGCCCAGAGATTCTGGTCTAGACTGTAATTCTTCCTGAGAAGGAGTTGGATACGGAGATTCTGCATCCAATTCAAAATCGGCAATGATAAAAAGCTGATCCCAAAGTTTATGTTGAAAATCTGGAACGTCCCTTAAATGTGGCTGCAAATTACCCATCACCGAAATTATGGCTTTAGCAACCTTATCTCGTTCTTCTTTAGTGGGAAGGGCTTTGGCATAATTCACCATTTTCTGCAAATGTCTGCCGTATTCGGGAATTATTAAATGCTCCCGTTCTGTATTATATTCTAAATCGTCTATCAAAATTATAAAATGTGTAGTGGTTATATATGGTGCACGTAGTATTTATGCACGCTTGCAACATACAAAAAAAATCACAAAGATCAATGCTTTGCTATAAAGAAATTACGCCTTCAACTTTCTCACCGACCTCTTTATACTTATCAATAACTTCCTCTGGATCTTTCATCATAACGTTTATAGAAACGCTGGTATATTTTCCTTTTTTAGATTCAGTTGTGGTGATTACAGCACCAAGATTATCGAAAAGCGTTTCAATTAATTCTACCTTAGACTTATCGGTAGGTACAATAAATTTATAAAGATATTCCGAAGGCCACGTGGCGGTTTCATATAATTGTTCTTTAAGTTTTGCGTAAAACTCTTCAGGATTGGTCTGTGAACTCATAAATAGTGGAATTAAAGCAAAGATACTTTTTCTTTGCGTTTTTTAATTAGTATTATAATGACGAATTTTACATCTAAAATCCTGCCACATTGAATTCAAAAAAAATCGTAATTACGGGAGGTCCAGGAACAGGGAAGACTTCTATTATTTCCGAACTAAAGCGAAAAAGCTACGTCTGTTTTGATGAAATTTCTAGACAGATTATCTTAAAGGCCCGTGAGGAAGGTGATGAACAGCTTTTTCTCACCCAGCCCTTACTCTTTAGCGAGCGATTATTAGAAAGACGAATTGTACAATATAACGCCGCTTCTAAGTACGAAACTCCCATCCTCTTCTTTGACCGTGGGATTCCTGACGTTGTGGCTTACATGGATTATGCAGCCGAAGATTATCCGCCCAGCTTTGATGAAGCATGCAACGAATATCGCTACGATAAGGTTTTTGTATTGGCACCTTGGGAACAGATTTTTGTAAGTGACAATGAACGTTACGAAAATTTTGAACAGGCAGAAGAAATTCATCAACATCTCTTAAACACCTATAAAAAATTTGGGTATGACTTGTTAGACGTTCCGTTTGATTCAGTCGAGAACAGAACCCAATTTATCCTAAATGCATTAAAAGATTAAATTTGGACACTCCATTAGACATACTAGAACGCTATTGGAACTTCTCCGAATTTAAACACCTACAAGAAGAAATAATTCAATCGGTCTTAGACAATGAAGATACGCTTGCGCTTTTACCAACTGCGGGTGGCAAGTCTATTTGTTTTCAAATTCCTGCAATCTTAAGAAAAGGAATCTGTATTGTTATATCTCCTTTGGTCGCACTGATGAAAGACCAAGTAAATAGCTTAAATGAAAAAGGCATTAAGGCAATGGCAATCAGCAGCGGAATCTCTTATGGAGAGTTAGACACGCTTTTAGATAATTGTATCTATGGAGATTATAAATTTCTCTATCTCTCACCAGAAAGGTTGCAGCAGCCAATTGTACAACAAAGGATTGAACAAATGCCGGTAAACCTTATCGCGGTAGATGAGGCTCATTGTATTTCGCAATGGGGACATGATTTTAGACCTTCTTATAAAACAATCGATAAACTTAGGGAGTTGCATCCCTCTGTAAATGTCATTGCCTTAACTGCTACTGCCAAACCTAAGGTAGTCAAAGAGATTATTACTGAACTTGACTTTGTATCGCCAAAAATATTTAAAGGGTCATTTAGCCGTCCAAATATTGGTTATCATGTAATAAAAACGGAAGATAAGGAACAGAAAATCGTTCAGATTTTAAAAAAGCTGATCGGCCCGTCTATTATCTATGTGAGGAGCAGGAGAAATGCCGAAAACCTTTCAGGTTATCTAGAAAATAAAGGGTATAAGAGTTCATTTTTTCATGGTGGACTTAATTCCAAAGAAAAGGATAATAGATTGGATAAGTTCATGCAAGAAAAAATTGAAATTATGATTGCCACCACTGCCTTTGGTATGGGAATCGACAAGAGCAATATCCGTTCAATTTTGCATTATAATCTTCCCGAAAACCTTGAAAGTTACTATCAAGAATCTGGAAGGGCGGGACGAGATGGAGCGCGTTCTGAAGCGGTAATCATCACCAATAGCAATGATGAGCAACATTTAAAGGAGCAGTTTCTAAATTCTTTGCCCACAGTAGAAAATACAAAACTGGTATATCGTAAGCTCTGTAGTTTTCTTTATGTCGCTTATGGTGAAGGTGAACAGAAAACTTTCAACTTAAATTTTAATGATTTTTGCACAACCTATAAGCTGTCTGCCAGTGTAGTTTACAACGTACTTAATTTATTGGACCGCAGCAGTATCATTAAACTGGAGCAGCACTATATTAACCAAACAAAGTTGAGATTTATCGTCCCTAATCATGTGTTGTTTGATTATTTGGGAAGCAATAGCGAAAGACAATTAATCATAAAGTCCATTTTACGCACCTATGGTGGCATTATGGACAGCATGTTAAGTGTGAATTTAAAAACCATCGCCCAAAAAGCGGGAGTTTCAGAAGATGAGATTATCAAAACATTGAGCACTTTAAAAAAGGATGAAATTGTTGATTTTGAGAACGCTGATACCGATACGGTCATTACATTTCTACAACCTAGGGAAGACGATAAGACGATTAACCGTATTTCTGAAATCATCAACCAAAATATCGATTTAAAGAAATCCCAAATAGATTCGGTTATCCATTATATAGAAACTAGTAGTGTTTGTAGAAACATTCAACTTCTAGAATATTTTGGAGAAAGAGGTGCTACACCTTGCGGCATCTGTTCGGTCTGTCTTAAAAAGGTAAAACAACCGGTAGAAAAAAACCATAAGGCGATTAGGAACACGATTATATTAAGCTTAGAATCTAAACCTTTAAGTTCTCGGCAGATTGTAGAAAAGACAAATCTTGAAGAAGATGAGGTTTTGGAGATGATGCAGCAATTATTAGAACAAGAAATAATAGAAATAACAGCAGCTAATACCTATAAAATAAAATACACATGAAGAGAAAACTAAGAATCGTTTTTATGGGAACACCAGAATTTGCGGTGGCAACCTTAAAGAGATTAGTAGATGAAGGCTATGATATTGCTGGAGTAATTACGGCACCAGATAGACCGGCGGGACGTGGTCAAAAATTACAGAAGTCGGACGTTAAAGTGTTTGCAGAAACAAATGGATTGAAACTTTTACAACCAACCAATCTTAAGGATGAAGGTTTTCTGAATGAACTAAAAAATCTTAAAGCAAATCTACAAATCGTTGTTGCTTTTAGAATGTTGCCTCGAGCGGTCTGGGAAATGCCAGAATTCGGTACTTTTAATCTGCACGCTTCCCTTCTACCAGATTACCGTGGAGCGGCTCCTATAAATTGGGCAATTATAAATGGTGAAAGTAAAACCGGGGCAACCACCTTCTTTATTGACGACAAAATTGATACGGGCGAAATAATTCTTCAGGATGAAATTGCTATTAAAGACCACGAAACAGTTGGTCAGTTACACGATAAATTGATGGATCTTGGCAGTAAGCTAGTGTTAAAGACAGTTAATATGATTGAAGAAGGCGAAGTTACAACCACACCCCAATCCAACTCAGAGATAGAAAAATCGGCCAATAAGCTAAACAAAGAAAACACTAAAATAGATTGGACGAGCAGTATGGAGGATATCTATAATAAAATCCGAGGTTTAAACCCTTACCCGGCAGCTTGGAGTTATTTTGAAAATAATGGAAAGAAAGAAACCGTAAAACTTTTTGAGGTCGATAAGGAAGAAAAACATCATACCGATCCGATCGGCAAAATTTCGATAAAGGACAATTCAATTTATGTGAGCGTCAAAAATGGTTATGTTATCTTAAAAGAAATTCAACTACCGGGAAAACGAAAAATGACTACAAAATCACTTTTGAACGGATACGATATTGAAATTGATGCAAAAATGCTGTAAAGCCTTGTGGCTGTTGATTTTGTTAAATGTTCAATAAAAACAACGGTCTTTATCAACAATTGCTCGAAGTTATCAACAAAAAATCGAGTTTCCCTTGCTATTACTTGCATAGCTGAATATTCCTGTTAATTTTGTGTAAGGATTAACTATATATTGAACCTTACTTTTTTTAATTTAAAATAATTTAAAACTTAAAATTTATGAACAAATCAGATTTAATCAATGGAATGGCAGAAAATGCCGGAATCACTAAGGCTGCAGCGAAAAAAGCGTTAGATGGCTTATTAGTGGATATAGAAGGAGCTTTGAAACAGGGCAATAGAGTATCTTTAGTAGGATTTGGTTCTTGGTCAGTATCTAAAAGATCAGCAAGAGAAGGTAGAAACCCTCAAACTGGTAAGACCATAAAAATAAAAGCTAAAAATGTAGTTAAGTTTAAAGCAGGATCTGATCTTGCTGATTCAGTTAACTAAGACTAGTTTATCATATATAGAAAGCTCGCCAATGGCGGGCTTTTTTTTTGTAAATAGCAAAAATTTTGTCGGTAACAATTAAATCACTATTTTTAATTTAATCAAACTAAATTAATCCTGTGATCCAGCCAAAAAAAGGACATTTATTAATCGCCGAACCCTCCATTATTGGCGACATGTCATTTAATAGATCTGTAATTTTGCTTGCAGATCATTCAGCTGAAGGATCTATCGGTTTTATCCTTAACAAACCGCTTAAATTCACCTTAAACGAACTTATTAAAGATACCGAACAAAACTTTATCGTTTTTAATGGCGGTCCTGTAGAACAGGATAACCTTTATTTCATTCACACCGTACCAGAACTTATACCTCAAAGTATAGAAATTTCATTAGGTATTTATTGGGGTGGTAATTTTGATTCTGTTTTGGACCTTTTAAATGAAGGTCGCTTAGAAAGTGGTGATATCCGTTTCTTTTTGGGCTATTCCGGATGGGAACCAAATCAACTAGAGGAAGAATTAAAGAGTAATGTCTGGTTGGTAGATCGCAATGATTACAGAAACGATCTTATCATAAAATCTAATGACACCTTTTGGAAAGAAAAAATGGTTGAGCTTGGTGGTGATTACTCAATTTGGTCTAATGCACCAGAAAATCCTAGCTATAATTAAGCTAACTTGTTAGTAAAACCTTCAATTAACTTTCCGTTTAAAAGCTTTAAAAGTTTAGTCGAAACCTTATTCTCAAACGTTTTTTTTCTGTATTTACTAATTGGGATTATTCCGGCAATACTATTGGTCAGAAAAAGTTCGTCGGCCTTTTGTAATTCAAAGCTAGAAATATCAACTTCTTCGACCTTAAGCTCTTCATCCTTCTTGATCAAATCTATAATCTGCTTTCTCATGATTCCCTTTAAACAGCCACTGCTTAAAGGAGGCGTTTTTATGGAAGTTCCAGAAACCAGAAACAAATTGGCGTTTATAGCTTCGATTACATTCTTTTCAGAATTGAGCAACAAGCAGTTTGCCAGTTCGTTTTCTTCAGCATAAATACTTGCAAGAATATGGGTGATTTTATTATTAGTCTTTAAGGTTGAAAGTAGGCTGGTATGAATGTAAAAATCCTTGTAAAGATCAACTTCGTAGTCAATTTGTTCAGGAAATTTAAAGTTGAAATATTCTAACTCATCAGCCTCTATAATATATTGAATGTCGTTAGCCTTAGGTTTGTAAGTTCCTCCATTGCCACGAAAAACGCTAAATCTAATCCTAGCATGTTTAATTTCGTTTGAAGTTAGAGTGAGCAAAATCTGTTCTTCGAGGAATTCCATCGTAAAATTCATCGGAATTTCCATGCGTAGAATCCGCATTGAGGCCATTAGCCTAAAGTAGTGGTCTTCCCAAAAGAGGATGCTTCCACCAGAAACCTTGATAGTTTCAAAAAGTCCGTCCCCGTATTTATAGGCTCGATTCTGTGAGGACAGAATCTTGCTACCCGTTTGAAGCAGTTCTCCGTTAAAATTGATCATAAAAAAAGTCCTGAATTCGATTCAGGACAAAGATAAGATATAGGATAAACTTTTACCGAGAACCTAGTATTTGTTTAAGATCAGAAATTTGGTTGTCCCACAGCATTTTAGCCTCGTCTAATTCATCTTGTTCGGCATAATCGGTAACGATTATAGAAACGTCCTTAGTAATTTCATCTACCTGTATACGGAGTTCGAAGTAATAAGAATCGCCTTCCTCCTCATCAGCAAGCCATCTAAATTTAACTCTTTCGCCGCTTTTCTTGCTTAAAAGCTTGGCGCGTTCTTCACTGTCGTTCCAGATAAAGGTGAATCTTTCACCACGTGAGTTAACGTTATCGGCAAACCACTCTGACAAGCCAGAAGGTGTAGAAATGTATTGATATAAAAGTTGCGGAGAAGCTTGAATTGGAAATTCAATTTCGAACTTTGTTTTGTCTTCCATAGATAATTATTATAACACGCTCAATATATACATTAATTGTTTAGTTTAAAACATAATGTCAGAAAAATTATTTTGTGCATCTATGTTTGTGGGCTGCTTAAATAGTTTTTATATTTGCAGCCGCTAAGCGCAAATATGGCGAGTTAGCAAAGATGAGCGACAGTTATTATATAAGTGTATACTTTTGCTCTGTTTGTCGGCACAAGAGCGTCGGATTCATATCCGCCTGAGGCGAACGGAAGATTGTGCTGTTAGAATATAAGTTAAAAATTGAAATTATGGCGAGGTACCTGCCTGCCGGCAGGCAGGGCTCAGCTGGTCCCGACGCTATCGGTCGGGATGCCGACAAACAGAGTTTCGTCGGCATTAGAGTTTAAAAAATTATAGCCAAAAGTGGACAGCGAATAGTGCTGATAATATATAAGTTGAAAAATTGAAATTATGGCGAGGTAGCTCAGCTGGTTAGAGCGTCGGATTCATAACCCGGAGGTCGGGGGATCGTGCCCCCCTCTCGCTACTTGATAATGAGGCAGTTAAATAGATTTGTAACTGCCTTTTTTATTGTTGGTAAAACATAGGTAAAACTTTAACATACTGAACACCAAAAGAAAACAATTTCATTCAATTAATTTTTCTTTTGTTTTATATCGGTTTCCATCATAACCCTTTAGGTCATCTCATAATTAACCGATCATCTATTTATAATTATTAAAATTGCATCTAAGTAATATCTAAGTCCAATTAGCACCATAGAGATTGGCCTTTATTCTCACTTCGCATTTTTTTAATACGATTTAGATAGCCAGAAATTGGACTGGTTGTTGAGGTTCTTCCAGTTTAAAATTAATTTTAACAAAAATTTGAGCTATAATTTGCCAATTATCTGTTTTCCATTTTTTTCATTGAATGTAAATGTAAAATATCTCTGCTTCTATTTCTGGCCCATTATTTTTTTTGAAAAAAAAATAACTTCCATTTCATTAAAAATGAATTTGGCCTGTTTATTTAAGTTTTCTTTTCTTTTCTTTTCTTTTATAAGAAGGTACCAAATTTTGGACTGGTTCTGGGAGGCTGTTGACCAAATTATGAACCTTAACCGTCCCACTACTTGTTCCATAAATGGTCATCTTAAGGATGGTATGACAAATAGTAATGCAAATAGCCTCAGTCATTCAAATCCTTTAATTAATTATGATACGTTGCTATTGATTTAATTTTGCATTCTCCATATTAAATTCCCTGTTTACGGTAATTGTTTTTGGAAAAAACTTACGATTCCATTTTTAGAAAAATGCCAGGTAAAGTCTGATGTGACCCTGTTTCATCCTGTCCTCATTATTGAAACGTTCAAACACGGCATTGAGCTGAATAGTATAATTAACCCTCTCCATTAGTCCCTCATATGTAGTATAAAAAAAACTGCCTGAAAATCACTTTTCAGACAGCCTCATTCATATTATTCTCTTCTTTACACAATAACCTTAAAATATTCATCATTTATCTGACTTTACTTTAACCTTTAAGGTTTGTTGTTTAAATAACTATCTATTTACCATTTCTAATTACCTTCTTAACAATCTGCTCTCTATTAGTACCAATTTGAACAAAATATAACTGATTTTCGTGTCTTGAAAAATCTAATTTAAGCTTCTCATTACTACCACTTCTATAATTATGTTTCTTATTAGTTTTTACCAAAGCACCTTTGGTGTCGAAAACATCAATAGTAACATCTGTATCATAGTCAAATCTATACTCAATTGTTAATTCATCTTCAAACGGTACGGGGTAAGCTTTAAAATAAGTTTGGTTCGATACTTTAGATAGTTCCGATTCTTTAGATCCGGGTTCATCCGACACGTTGATATCTAGCCACGTACCATCAGTAAAGAAAACCCTTATGACATAGCCATATTTCTGAACTTTTTTCTTAAAGTCAAATCGTAGAATAGCTTCTCCAGATAAGAGTGTCCCACCATTCCAACTCGAAAGACTTGAATTTAGTAAGGCATCACTTGGTGCATCATTTCCTTGCCAGACGGTATTACTTGCACCATATTGAGTTAACCAAACTTTAGTCAAATTACCATTTCTTGTAGGCCATATTACTGAAATTTCACTGATTATTTTATCATCTCCAGTAAGATTAGTCAATCTCGCAGTCATTCGTTTACCATTTGTCTGTACTCGATCTAATGTAATGCCAGGACCAATCTCTACGTTCGCATTATCATTAACTGTGTTTGATCCAAACGAATCTTCACCAGATGCGTATGCTATATTTGGCACATCAAACGGTATGACAACGTTACCACAAGACTTCAAGAAACCTTGAGGACCGTATCGACCGATTGTAAAAAACCCAATCTGCCAGTTGTTGTCTACCCCTAATGTTGGTCCGCCTGATTGTCCCCAACCTCCCGTAAATGGATCGGAACAGGATAGATGCAGCTCAAATGCTGGATCTGGACCTGGTGGATCGAAAACGATGTCGTTTCTTGTAAGACTAGTCAAGATCGTTACATTAGCTGTAATATCAACACCGTCTAGGAACACAGGGCCTCCATCGGTTGATCCCTCAAGGATACTTCCATTCAAGAATACAAAGTAAAAGTCGTCACCAATTCCTGTACCATAAGGCGAACTTCCCTCATTTAAGAACGGTGAAGCTAGATAGTCGACAGTGACTGTTGCTGACTCACCTGACGGCAGTTGAACTATACAATCTACTTGTTGTCCAGCACTTGCTAAACATTCGCCGGTACCTGAAGTCACATTGACATTAGTAACTTCAAGTGGACTATCTACTAAATCTGTCACCAACACGTCAACGGCATCAGATGGACCTTCATTTGTCACCTCGATGGTAAAACTCTGATATGTTCCTTGCTCTACCTGCGTAGGATCAAATGTTTTTACTATTATTAGATTGATCTCGACTAATATATCTATAGAATCTTCATCAACATCGTTAACTGTAATGCTATTATTTTCCGTTGCAACAGCGCTTGCTTCTGCAAGGTTTGGCACATTAGATTCGTCGTTTAACGCTCCAACTCCGTTAGCTTCTTCAGTTGAAGAATCAACTACAAAGTTAACCGTGATGGTTTCTGATGTACCAGGCGCTATTGCCTGAATGGCCCACTCTACTGTTTGAGCATCACCATCACTGTCATCATCAACCCCAGAGGTACTAGAAACACTGGTTACCATTAAGCGGTCATCGACATCATCCAAAACACTTATATTACTCAATGGTGCGGAGCCATCGTTGGTCACTACCAGTGTGAAAGAGCTAGCAGGGCCTCCTGCAGTCACAGAACTTTCAGTGAATTCTTTAACAATATTAATTGATCCAATCGTTATTGTTACGGTCGCCGTTTCCGGTGTCATCGTCCCATCTGAATTGTATACTGTTACCGTGTATTGGTAGGTGTCCAGCCCTTTAAAGTCCGTATCAGGTGTATAAGTGATCGTGCCGTCTGCATTAACTACAGTTGTACCGTTGGAACCATTAGTTGCAGAAGTGATTACGTTATTTGTTCCTTCAAAATTGTCATTTGCCAATACATCTGTCGTAACAGAAATATTGATGTTTGTAACATCGCTATCATCAACTACATCCGCAACTGGATCTACTGTAACAGTGACCGTGGTCGTTTCTGTGGTAGTGGTTCCATCTGCATTGGTTACCGTTACCGTATACTCGTACGTATCGGTTCCGTTGAAGTCTGGGTTCGGTGTGTATGTGATCGATCCGTCAGCCTCAATAGTAGTTGTACCATTTGCTGGTTCGGTCGCATTTGTAACCTCATAATCCGTTCCGTAAACACCTTGGAAACTATCATTGGCCAATACATCCGTTGTTACTGGAGCATCTTCCGATGTGGTAGCTGCATCCGCTAGGATATCCGCAACTGGATCTACTGTAACAGTGACCGTGGTCGTTTCTGTGGTAGTGGTTCCATCTGCATTGGTTACCGTTACCGTATACTCGTACGTATCGGTTCCGTTGAAGTCTGGGTTCGGTGTGTATGTGATCGATCCGTCAGCCTCAATAGTAGTTGTACCATTTGCTGGTTCGGTCGCATTTGTAACCTCATAATCCGTTCCGTAAACACCTTGGAAACTATCATTGGCCAATACATCCGTTGTTACTGGAGCATCTTCCGATGTGGTAGCTGCATCCGCTAGGATATCCGCAACTGGATCTACTGTAACAGTGACCGTGGTCGTTTCTGTGGTAGTGGTTCCATCTGCATTGGTTACCGTTACCGTATACTCGTACGTATCGGTTCCGTTGAAGTCTGGGTTCGGTGTGTATGTGATCGATCCGTCAGCCTCAATAGTAGTTGTACCATTTGCTGGTTCGGTCGCATTTGTAACCTCATAATCCGTTCCGTAAACACCTTGGAAACTATCATTGGCCAATACATCCGTTGTTACTGGAGCATCTTCCGATGTGGTAGCTGCATCCGCTAGGATATCCGCAACTGGATCTACTGTAACAGTGACCGTGGTCGTTTCTGTGGTAGTGGTTCCATCTGCATTGGTTACCGTTACCGTATACTCGTACGTATCGGTTCCGTTGAAGTCTGGGTTCGGTGTGTATGTGATCGATCCGTCAGCCTCAATAGTAGTTGTACCATTTGCTGGTTCGGTCGCATTTGTAACCTCATAATCCGTTCCGTAAACACCTTGGAAACTATCATTGGCCAATACATCCGTTGTTACTGGAGCATCTTCCGATGTGGTAGCTGCATCCGCTAGGATATCCGCAACTGGATCTACTGTAACAGTGACCGTGGTCGTTTCTGTGGTAGTGGTTCCATCTGCATTGGTTACCGTTACCGTATACTCGTACGTATCGGTTCCGTTGAAGTCTGGGTTCGGTGTGTATGTGATCGATCCGTCAGCCTCAATAGTAGTTGTACCATTTGCTGGTTCGGTCGCATTTGTAACCTCATAATCCGTTCCGTAAACACCTTGGAAACTATCATTGGCCAATACATCCGTTGTTACTGGAGCATCTTCCGATGTGGTAGCTGCATCCGCTAGGATATCCGCAACTGGATCTACTGTAACAGTGACCGTGGTCGTTTCTGTGGTAGTGGTTCCATCTGCATTGGTTACCGTTACCGTATACTCGTACGTATCGGTTCCGTTGAAGTCTGGGTTCGGTGTGTATGTGATCGATCCGTCAGCCTCAATAGTAGTTGTACCATTTGCTGGTGTGGTCGCATTTGTAACCTCATAATCCGTTCCGTAAACACCTTGGAAACTATCATTGGCCAATACATCCGTTGTTACTGGAGCATCTTCCGATGTGGTAGCTGCATCCGCTAGGATATCCGCAACTGGATCTACTGTAACAGTGACCGTGGTCGTTTCTGTGGTAGTGGTTCCATCTGCATTGGTTACCGTTACCGTATACTCGTACGTATCGGTTCCGTTGAAGTCTGGGTTCGGTGTGTATGTGATCGATCCGTCAGCCTCAATAGTAGTTGTACCATTTGCTGGTTCGGTCGCATTTGTAACCTCATAATCCGTTCCGTAAACACCTTGGAAACTATCATTGGCCAATACATCCGTTGTTACTGGAGCATCTTCCGATGTGGTAGCTGCATCCGCTAGGATATCCGCAACTGGATCTACTGTAACAGTGACCGTGGTCGTTTCTGTGGTAGTGGTTCCATCTGCATTGGTTACCGTTACCGTATACTCGTACGTATCGGTTCCGTTGAAGTCTGGGTTCGGTGTGTATGTGATCGATCCGTCAGCCTCAATAGTAGTTGTACCATTTGCTGGTTGGTCGCATTTGTAACCTCATAATCCGTTCCGTAAACACCTTGGAAACTATCATTGGCCAATACATCCGTTGTTACGGAGCATCTTCCGATGTGGTAGCTGCATCCGCTAGGATATCCGCAACTGGATCTACTGTAACAGTGACCGTGGTCGTTTCTGTGGTAGTGGTTCCATCTGCATTGGTTACCGTTACCGTATACTCGTACGTATCGGTTCCGTTGAAGTCTGGGTTCGGTGTGTATGTGATCGATCCGTCAGCCTCAATAGTAGTTGTACCATTTGCTGGTTGGTCGCATTTGTAACCTCATAATCCGTTCCGTAAACACCTTGGAAACTATCATTGGCCAATACATCCGTTGTTACTGGAGCATCTTCCGATGTGGTAGCTGCATCCGCTAGGATATCCGCAACTGGATCTACTGTAACAGTGACCGTGGTCGTTTCTGTGGTAGTGGTTCCATCTGCATTGGTTACCGTTACCGTATACTCGTACGTATCGGTTCCGTTGAAGTCTGGGTTCGGTGTGTATGTGATCGATCCGTCAGCCTCAATAGTAGTTGTACCATTTGCTGGTTGGTCGCATTTGTAACCTCATAATCCGTTCCGTAAACACCTTGGAAACTATCATTGGCCAATACATCCGTTGTTACTGGAGCATCTTCCGATGTGGTAGCTGCATCCGCTAGGATATCCGCAACTGGATCTACTGTAACAGTGACCGTGGTCGTTTCTGTGGTAGTGGTTCCATCTGCATTGGTTACCGTTACCGTATACTCGTACGTATCGGTTCCGTTGAAGTCTGGGTTCGGTGTGTATGTGATCGATCCGTCAGCCTCAATAGTAGTTGTACCATTTGCTGGTTCGGTCGCATTTGTAACCTCATAATCCGTTCGTAAACACCTTGGAAACTATCATTGGCCAATACATCCGTTGTTACTGGAGCATCTTCCGATGTGGTAGCTGCATCCGCTAGGATATCCGCAACTGGATCTACTGTAACAGTGACCGTGGTCGTTTCTGTGGTAGTGGTTCCATCTGCATTGGTTACCGTTACCGTATACTCGTACGTATCGGTTCCGTTGAAGTCTGGGTTCGGTGTGTATGTGATCGATCCGTCAGCCTCAATAGTAGTTGTACCATTTGCTGGTGTGGTCGCATTTGTAACCTCATAATCCGTTCCGTAAACACCTTGGAAACTATCATTGGCCAATACATCCGTTGTTACTGGAGCATCTTCCGATGTGGTAGCTGCATCCGCTAGGATATCCGCAACTGGATCTACTGTAACAGTGACCGTGGTCGTTTCTGTGGTAGTGGTTCCATCTGCATTGGTTACCGTTACCGTATACTCGTACGTATCGGTTCCGTTGAAGTCTGGGTTCGGTGTGTATGTGATCGATCCGTCAGCCTCAATAGTAGTTGTACCATTTGCTGGTTCGGTCGCATTTGTAACCTCATAATCCGTTCCGTAAACACCTTGGAAACTATCATTGGCCAATACATCCGTTGTTACTGGAGCATCTTCCGATGTGGTAGCTGCATCCGCTAGGATATCCGCAACTGGATCTACTGTAACAGTGACCGTGGTCGTTTCTGTGGTAGTGGTTCCATCTGCATTGGTTACCGTTACCGTATACTCGTACGTATCGGTTCCGTTGAAGTCTGGGTTCGGTGTGTATGTGATCGATCCGTCAGCCTCAATAGTAGTTGTACCATTTGCTGGTGTGGTCGCATTTGTAACCTCATAATCCGTTCCGTAAACACCTTGGAAACTATCATTGGCCAATACATCCGTTGTTACCGGAGCATCTTCCGATGTGGTAGCTGCATCCGCTAGGATATCCGCAACTGGATCTACTGTAACAGTGACCGTGGTCGTTTCTGTGGTAGTGGTTCCATCTGCATTGGTTACCGTTACCGTATACTCGTACGTATCGGTTCCGTTGAAGTCTGGGTTCGGTGTGTATGTGATCGATCCGTCAGCCTCAATAGTAGTTGTACCATTTGCTGGTTCGGTCGCATTTGTAACCTCATAATCCGTTCCGTAAACACCTTGGAAACTATCATTGGCCAATACATCCGTTGTTACTGGAGCATCTTCCGATGTGGTAGCTGCATCCGCTAGGATATCCGCAACTGGATCTACTGTAACAGTGACCGTGGTCGTTTCTGTGGTAGTGGTTCCATCTGCATTGGTTACCGTTACCGTATACTCGTACGTATCGGTTCCGTTGAAGTCTGGGTTCGGTGTGTATGTGATCGATCCGTCAGCCTCAATAGTAGTTGTACCATTTGCTGGTGTGGTCGCATTTGTAACCTCATAATCCGTTCCGTAAACACCTTGGAAACTATCATTGGCCAATACATCCGTTGTTACCGGAGCATCTTCCGATGTGGTAGCTGCATCCGCTAGGATATCCGCAACTGGATCTACTGTAACAGTGACCGTGGTCGTTTCTGTGGTAGTGGTTCCATCTGCATTGGTTACCGTTACCGTATACTCGTACGTATCGGTTCCGTTGAAGTCTGGGTTCGGTGTGTATGTGATCGATCCGTCAGCCTCAATAGTAGTTGTACCATTTGCTGGTGTGGTCGCATTTGTAACCTCATAATCCGTTCCGTAAACACCTTGGAAACTATCATTGGCCAATACATCCGTTGTTACTGGAGCATCTTCCGATGTGGTAGCTGCATCCGCTAGGATATCCGCAACTGGATCTACTGTAACAGTGACCGTGGTCGTTTCTGTGGTAGTGGTTCCATCTGCATTGGTTACCGTTACCGTATACTCGTACGTATCGGTTCCGTTGAAGTCTGGGTTCGGTGTGTATGTGATCGATCCGTCAGCCTCAATAGTAGTTGTACCATTTGCTGGTGTGGTCGCATTTGTAACCTCATAATCCGTTCCGTAAACACCTTGGAAACTATCATTGGCCAATACATCCGTTGTTACCGGAGCATCTTCCGATGTGGTAGCTGCATCCGCTAGGATATCCGCAACTGGATCTACTGTAACAGTGACCGTGGTCGTTTCTGTGGTAGTGGTTCCATCTGCATTGGTTACCGTTACCGTATACTCGTACGTATCGGTTCCGTTGAAGTCTGGGTTCGGTGTGTATGTGATCGATCCGTCAGTCTCAATAGTAGTTGTACCATTTGCTGGTGTGGTCGCATTTGTAACCTCATAATCCGTTCCGTAAACACCTTGGAAACTATCATTGGCCAATACATCCGTTGTTACTGGAGCATCTTCCGATGTGGTAGCTGCATCCGCTAGGATATCCGCAACTGGATCTACTGTAACAGTGACCGTGGTCGTTTCTGTGGTAGTGGTTCCATCTGCATTGGTTACCGTTACCGTATACTCGTACGTATCGGTTCCGTTGAAGTCTGGGTTCGGTGTGTATGTGATCGATCCGTCAGCCTCAATAGTAGTTGTACCATTTGCTGGTGTGGTCGCATTTGTAACCTCATAATCCGTTCCGTAAACACCTTGGAAACTATCATTGGCCAATACATCCGTTGTTACCGGAGCATCTTCCGATGTGGTAGCTGCATCCGCTAGGATATCCGCAACTGGATCTACTGTAACAGTGACCGTGGTCGTTTCTGTGGTAGTGGTTCCATCTGCATTGGTTACCGTTACCGTATACTCGTACGTATCGGTTCCGTTGAAGTCTGGGTTCGGTGTGTATGTGATCGATCCGTCAGCCTCAATAGTAGTTGTACCATTTGCTGGTTCGGTCGCATTTGTAACCTCATAATCCGTTCCGTAAACACCTTGGAAACTATCATTGGCCAATACATCCGTTGTTACTGGAGCATCTTCCGATGTGGTAGCTGCATCCGCTAGGATATCCGCAACTGGATCTACTGTAACAGTGACCGTGGTCGTTTCTGTGGTAGTGGTTCCATCTGCATTGGTTACCGTTACCGTATACTCGTACGTATCGGTTCCGTTGAAGTCTGGGTTCGGTGTGTATGTGATCGATCCGTCAGCCTCAATAGTAGTTGTACCATTTGCTGGTGTGGTCGCATTTGTAACCTCATAATCCGTTCCGTAAACACCTTGGAAACTATCATTGGCCAATACATCCGTTGTTACTGGAGCATCTTCCGATGTGGTAGCTGCATCCGCTAGGATATCCGCAACTGGATCTACTGTAACAGTGACCGTGGTCGTTTCTGTGGTAGTGGTTCCATCTGCATTGGTTACCGTTACCGTATACTCGTACGTATCGGTTCCGTTGAAGTCTGGGTTCGGTGTGTATGTGATCGATCCGTCAGCCTCAATAGTAGTTGTACCATTTGCTGGTTCGGTCGCATTTGTAACCTCATAATCCGTTCCGTAAACACCTTGGAAACTATCATTGGCCAATACATCCGTTGTTACTGGAGCATCTTCCGATGTGGTAGCTGCATCCGCTAGGATATCCGCAACTGGATCTACTGTAACAGTGACCGTGGTCGTTTCTGTGGTAGTGGTTCCATCTGCATTGGTTACCGTTACCGTATACTCGTACGTATCGGTTCCGTTGAAGTCTGGGTTCGGTGTGTATGTGATCGATCCGTCAGCCTCAATAGTAGTTGTACCATTTGCTGGTTCGGTCGCATTTGTAACCTCATAATCCGTTCCGTAAACACCTTGGAAACTATCGTTGGCCAATACATCCGTTGTTACTGGAGCATCTTCCGATGTGGTAGCTGCATCCGCTAGGATATCCGCAACTGGATCTACTGTAACAGTGACCGTGGTCGTTTCTGTGGTAGTGGTTCCATCTGCATTGGTTACCGTTACCGTATACTCGTACGTATCGGTTCCGTTGAAGTCTGGGTTCGGTGTGTATGTGATCGATCCGTCAGCCTCAATAGTAGTTGTACCATTTGCTGGTGTGGTCGCATTTGTAACCTCATAATCCGTTCCGTAAACACCTTGGAAACTATCATTGGCCAATACATCCGTTGTTACTGGAGCATCTTCCGATGTGGTAGCTGCATCCGCTAGGATATCCGCAACTGGATCTACTGTAACAGTGACCGTGGTCGTTTCTGTGGTAGTGGTTCCATCTGCATTGGTTACCGTTACCGTATACTCGTACGTATCGGTTCCGTTGAAGTCTGGGTTCGGTGTGTATGTGATCGATCCGTCAGCCTCAATAGTAGTTGTACCATTTGCTGGTGTGGTCGCATTTGTAACCTCATAATCCGTTCCGTAAACACCTTGGAAACTATCATTGGCCAATACATCCGTTGTTACCGGAGCATCTTCCGATGTGGTAGCTGCATCCGCTAGGATATCCGCAACTGGATCTACTGTAACAGTGACCGTGGTCGTTTCTGTGGTAGTGGTTCCATCTGCATTGGTTACCGTTACCGTATACTCGTACGTATCGGTTCCGTTGAAGTCTGGGTTCGGTGTGTATGTGATCGATCCGTCAGCCTCAATAGTAGTTGTACCATTTGCTGGTGTGGTCGCATTTGTAACCTCATAATCCGTTCCGTAAACACCTTGGAAACTATCATTGGCCAATACATCCGTTGTTACCGGAGCATCTTCCGATGTGGTAGCTGCATCCGCTAGGATATCCGCAACTGGATCTACTGTAACAGTGACCGTGGTCGTTTCTGTGGTAGTGGTTCCATCTGCATTGGTTACCGTTACCGTATACTCGTACGTATCGGTTCCGTTGAAGTCTGGGTTCGGTGTGTATGTGATCGATCCGTCAGCCTCAATAGTAGTTGTACCATTTGCTGGTGTGGTCGCATTTGTAACCTCATAATCCGTTCCGTAAACACCTTGGAAACTATCATTGGCCAATACATCCGTTGTTACTGGAGCATCTTCCGATGTGGTAGCTGCATCCGCTAGGATATCCGCAACTGGATCTACTGTAACAGTGACCGTGGTCGTTTCTGTGGTAGTGGTTCCATCTGCATTGGTTACCGTTACCGTATACTCGTACGTATCGGTTCCGTTGAAGTCTGGGTTCGGTGTGTATGTGATCGATCCGTCAGCCTCAATAGTAGTTGTACCATTTGCTGGTGTGGTCGCATTTGTAACCTCATAATCCGTTCCGTAAACACCTTGGAAACTATCATTGGCCAATACATCCGTTGTTACCGGAGCATCTTCCGATGTGGTAGCTGCATCCGCTAGGATATCCGCAACTGGATCTACTGTAACAGTGACCGTGGTCGTTTCTGTGGTAGTGGTTCCATCTGCATTGGTTACCGTTACCGTATACTCGTACGTATCGGTTCCGTTGAAGTCTGGGTTCGGTGTGTATGTGATCGATCCGTCAGTCTCAATAGTAGTTGTACCATTTGCTGGTGTGGTCGCATTTGTAACCTCATAATCCGTTCCGTAAACACCTTGGAAACTATCATTGGCCAATACATCCGTTGTTACTGGAGCATCTTCCGATGTGGTAGCTGCATCCGCTAGGATATCCGCAACTGGATCTACTGTAACAGTGACCGTGGTCGTTTCTGTGGTAGTGGTTCCATCTGCATTGGTTACCGTTACTGTATACTCGTACGTATCGGTTCCGTTGAAGTCATCATTCGGTGTGTATGTGATCGATCCGTCAGCCTCAATAGTAGTGGTACCATTTGCTGGTTCGGTCGCATTTGTAACCTCATAATCCGTTCCGTAAACGCCCTGGAAACTATCGTTGGCCAATACATCCGTTGTTACCGGAGCATCTTCCGATGTGGTAGCTGCATCCGCTACGATATCCGCAACAGGTTCTACCGTAACAGTGACCGTGGTCGTTTCTGTGGTAGTGGTTCCATCTGCATTATATACCGTTACTGTATAATCGTAACTGTCCTCTCCGTTGAAGTCAGGGTTCGGTGTGTATGTGATCGATCCGTCAGCCTCAATAGTAGTGGTACCATTTGCTGGTTCGGTCGCATTTGTAACCTCATAATCCGTTCCGTAAACGCCCTGGAAACTATCGTTGGCCAATACATCCGTTGTTACCGGAGCATCTTCCGATGTAGTAGCTGCATCCGCTAGGATATCTGCAACTGGATCTACCGTAACAGTGACCGTGGTCGTTTCTGTGGTAGTGGTTCCATCTGCATTGGTTACCGTTACTGTATACTCGTACGTATCGGTTCCGTTGAAGTCATCATTCGGTGTGTATGTGATCGATCCGTCAGCCTCAATAGTAGTTGTACCATTTGCTGGTGTGGTCGCATTTGTAACCTCATAATCCGTTCCGTAAACACCTTGGAAACTATCATTGGCCAATACATCCGTTGTTACTGGAGCATCTTCCGATGTGGTAGCTGCATCCGCTAGGATATCCGCAACTGGATCTACTGTAACAGTGACCGTGGTCGTTTCTGTGGTAGTGGTTCCATCTGCATTGGTTACCGTTACCGTATACTCGTACGTATCGGTTCCGTTGAAGTCTGGGTTCGGTGTGTATGTGATCGATCCGTCAGCCTCAATAGTAGTTGTACCATTTGTTGGTGCGGTCGCATTTGTAACCTCATAATCCGTTCCGTAAACGCCCTGGAAACTATCGTTGGCCAATACATCCGTTGTTACCGGAGCATCTTCCGATGTGGTAGCTGCATCCGCTAGGATATCCGCAACTGGATCTACCGTAACAGTGACCGTGGTCGTTTCTGTGGTAGTGGTTCCATCTGCATTGGTTACCGTTACTGTATACTCGTACGTATCGGTTCCGTTGAAGTCAGGGTTCGGTGTGTATGTGATCGATCCGTCAGCCTCAATAGTAGTTGTACCATTTGCTGGTGCGGTCGCATTTGTAACCTCATAATCCGTTCCGTAAACGCCCTGGAAACTATCATTGGCCAATACATCCGTTGTTACCGGAGCATCTTCCGATGTGGTATCCGCATCCGCTAGGATATCCGCAACTGGATCTACCGTAACAGTGACCGTGGTCGTTTCTGTGGTAGTGGTTCCATCTGCATTATATACCGTTACTGTATAATCGTACGTATCGGTTCCGTTGAAGTCATCATTCGGTGTGTATGTGATCGATCCGTCAGGATTGATGGTGGTCGTTCCATTGGCCGGTGTGGTCGCATTTGTAACCTCATAATCCGTTCCGTAAACGCCCTGGAAACTATCGTTGGCCAATACATCCGTTGTTACTGGAGCATCTTCCGATGTGGTAGCTGCATCCGCTAGGATATCTGCAACTGGATCTACCGTAACAGTGACCGTGGCAGTGTCACATACGCCATCATTATCACATACTTGGTATACAAAGGTGTCTTCACCAAAGAAATCACCATTCGGTGTATAGGTAACATCTCCTGTTACTGAATCAATAACAATTGAACCATTCGTTGGTGGAGTAATTTGGGTTACAGTCGTTGGATCAATCATACCGTCTATGTCCGAATCGTTATCCGTAACATCAATCAAAACTGGGGTGTCTTCATCGGTACTCGCCGTATCATCATTTGCAACCGGTGGACAAGGATTTACAACAATCTCTACTTGGGTTGCTGAACTCTCACAACCAAAGACACTAGTTTGAGTAACATATACTGTTTCTGTCCCTAAAGCTCCTGTTGGAGTGTAAGTAGCATCATTATCTATAACTATTGTTAAGTCAACATCACTGTACCATGTAAATATAGATTCGCTTCCAGTTACTGTTATATTTTCCACCGAACTTTGGCAATAAGTCGCTCCTGTTGCTGTCGGTGCAGCTGGTGTGGTCTTTGGAGCAGCGGTTCCTGTTCCTGAATCACTTGTACAACCATCAACGGTGGCTGTGACCGTATAATCGCCGGCACTGCTTACCGTAATGCTTGGGGTCGTTTCTGTCGTACTCCATAACAATGTTCCTGTCGCTGTCGTACTTAAGGTACTCGTGCCATCGCAGTTGTCCACGACGGTCACTACTGGTGCAGCTGGTGTGGTCTTTGGAGCAGCGGTTCCTGTTCCTGAATCACTTGTACAACCATCAACGGTGGCTGTGACCGTATAATCGCCGGCACTGCTTACCGTAATGCTTGGGGTCGTTTCTGTCGTACTCCATAACAATGTTCCTGTCGCTGTCGTACTTAAGGTACTCGTGCCATCGCAGTTGTCCACGACGGTCACTACTGGTGCAGCTGGTGTGGTCTTTGGAGCAGCGGTTCCTGTTCCTGAATCACTTGTACAACCATCAACGGTGGCTGTGACCGTATAATCGCCGGCACTGCTTACCGTAATGCTTGGGGTCGTTTCTGTCGTACTCCATAACAATGTTCCTGTCGCTGTCGTACTTAAGGTACTCGTGCCATCGCAGTTGTCCACGACGGTCACTACTGGTGCAGCTGGTGTGGTCTTTGGAGCAGCGGTTCCTGTTCCTGAATCACTTGTACAACCATCAACGGTGGCTGTGACCGTATAATCGCCGGCACTGCTTACCGTAATGCTTGGGGTCGTTTCTGTCGTACTCCATAACAATGTTCCTGTCGCTGTCGTACTTAAGGTACTCGTGCCATCGCAGTTGTCCACGACGGTCACTACTGGTGCAGCTGGTGTGGTCTTTGGAGCAGCGGTTCCTGTTCCTGAATCACTTGTACAACCATCAACGGTGGCTGTGACCGTATAATCGCCGGCACTGCTTACCGTAATGCTTGGGGTCGTTTCTGTCGTACTCCATAACAATGTTCCTGTCGCTGTCGTACTTAAGGTACTCGTGCCATCGCAGTTGTCCACGACGGTCACTACTGGTGCAGCTGGTGTGGTCTTTGGAGCAGCGGTTCCTGTTCCTGAATCACTTGTACAACCATCAACGGTGGCTGTGACCGTATAATCGCCGGCACTGCTTACCGTAATGCTTGGGGTCGTTTCTGTCGTACTCCATAACAATGTTCCTGTCGCTGTCGTACTTAAGGTACTCGTGCCATCGCAGTTGTCCACGACGGTCACTACTGGTGCAGCTGGTGTGGTCTTTGGAGCAGCGGTTCCTGTTCCTGAATCACTTGTACAACCATCAACGGTGGCTGTGACCGTATAATCGCCGGCACTGCTTACCGTAATGCTTGGGGTCGTTTCTGTCGTACTCCATAACAATGTTCCTGTCGCTGTCGTACTTAAGGTACTCGTGCCATCGCAGTTGTCCACGACGGTCACTACTGGTGCAGCTGGTGTGGTCTTTGGAGCAGCGGTTCCTGTTCCTGAATCACTTGTACAACCATCAACGGTGGCTGTGACCGTATAATCGCCGGCACTGCTTACCGTAATGCTTGGGGTCGTTTCTGTCGTACTCCATAACAATGTTCCTGTCGCTGTCGTACTTAAGGTACTCGTGCCATCGCAGTTGTCCACGACGGTCACTACTGGTGCAGCTGGTGTGGTCTTTGGAGCAGCGGTTCCTGTTCCTGAATCACTTGTACAACCATCAACGGTGGCTGTGACCGTATAATCGCCGGCACTGCTTACCGTAATGCTTGGGGTCGTTTCTGTCGTACTCCATAACAATGTTCCTGTCGCTGTCGTACTTAAGGTACTCGTGCCATCGCAGTTGTCCACGACGGTCACTACTGGTGCAGCTGGTGTGGTCTTTGGAGCAGCGGTTCCTGTTCCTGAATCACTTGTACAACCATCAACGGTGGCTGTGACCGTATAATCGCCGGCACTGCTTACCGTAATGCTTGGGGTCGTTTCTGTCGTACTCCATAACAATGTTCCTGTCGCTGTCGTACTTAAGGTACTCGTGCCATCGCAGTTGTCCACGACGGTCACTACTGGTGCAGCTGGTGTGGTCTTTGGAGCAGCGGTTCCTGTTCCTGAATCACTTGTACAACCATCAACGGTGGCTGTGACCGTATAATCGCCGGCACTGCTTACCGTAATGCTTGGGGTCGTTTCTGTCGTACTCCATAACAATGTTCCTGTCGCTGTCGTACTTAAGGTACTCGTGCCATCGCAGTTGTCCACGACGGTCACTACTGGTGCAGCTGGTGTGGTCTTTGGAGCAGCGGTTCCTGTTCCTGAATCACTTGTACAACCATCAACGGTGGCTGTGACCGTATAATCGCCGGCACTGCTTACCGTAATGCTTGGGGTCGTTTCTGTCGTACTCCATAACAATGTTCCTGTCGCTGTCGTACTTAAGGTACTCGTGCCATCGCAGTTGTCCACGACGGTCACTACTGGTGCAGCTGGTGTGGTCTTTGGAGCAGCGGTTCCTGTTCCTGAATCACTTGTACAACCATCAACGGTGGCTGTGACCGTATAATCGCCGGCACTGCTTACCGTAATGCTTGGGGTCGTTTCTGTCGTACTCCATAACAATGTTCCTGTCGCTGTCGTACTTAAGGTACTCGTGCCATCGCAGTTGTCCACGACGGTCACTACTGGTGCAGCTGGTGTGGTCTTTGGAGCAGCGGTTCCTGTTCCTGAATCACTTGTACAACCATCAACGGTGGCTGTGACCGTATAATCGCCGGCACTGCTTACCGTAATGCTTGGGGTCGTTTCTGTCGTACTCCATAACAATGTTCCTGTCGCTGTCGTACTTAAGGTACTCGTGCCATCGCAGTTGTCCACGACGGTCACTACTGGTGCAGCTGGTGTGGTCTTTGGAGCAGCGGTTCCTGTTCCTGAATCACTTGTACAACCATCAACGGTGGCTGTGACCGTATAATCGCCGGCACTGCTTACCGTAATGCTTGGGGTCGTTTCTGTCGTACTCCATAACAATGTTCCTGTCGCTGTCGTACTTAAGGTACTCGTGCCATCGCAGTTGTCCACGACGGTCACTACTGGTGCAGCTGGTGTGGTCTTTGGAGCAGCGGTTCCTGTTCCTGAATCACTTGTACAACCATCAACGGTGGCTGTGACCGTATAATCGCCGGCACTGCTTACCGTAATGCTTGGGGTCGTTTCTGTCGTACTCCATAACAATGTTCCTGTCGCTGTCGTACTTAAGGTACTCGTGCCATCGCAGTTGTCCACGACGGTCACTACTGGTGCAGCTGGTGTGGTCTTTGGAGCAGCGGTTCCTGTTCCTGAATCACTTGTACAACCATCAACGGTGGCTGTGACCGTATAATCGCCGGCACTGCTTACCGTAATGCTTGGGGTCGTTTCTGTCGTACTCCATAACAATGTTCCTGTCGCTGTCGTACTTAAGGTACTCGTGCCATCGCAGTTGTCCACGACGGTCACTACTGGTGCAGCTGGTGTGGTCTTTGGAGCAGCGGTTCCTGTTCCTGAATCACTTGTACAACCATCAACGGTGGCTGTGACCGTATAATCGCCGGCACTGCTTACCGTAATGCTTGGGGTCGTTTCTGTCGTACTCCATAACAATGTTCCTGTCGCTGTCGTACTTAAGGTACTCGTGCCATCGCAGTTGTCCACGACGGTCACTACTGGTGCAGCTGGTGTGGTCTTTGGAGCAGCGGTTCCTGTTCCTGAATCACTTGTACAACCATCAACGGTGGCTGTGACCGTATAATCGCCGGCACTGCTTACCGTAATGCTTGGGGTCGTTTCTGTCGTACTCCATAACAATGTTCCTGTCGCTGTCGTACTTAAGGTACTCGTGCCATCGCAGTTGTCCACGACGGTCACTACTGGTGCAGCTGGTGTGGTCTTTGGAGCAGCGGTTCCTGTTCCTGAATCACTTGTACAACCATCAACGGTGGCTGTGACCGTATAATCGCCGGCACTGCTTACCGTAATGCTTGGGGTCGTTTCTGTCGTACTCCATAACAATGTTCCTGTCGCTGTCGTACTTAAGGTACTCGTGCCATCGCAGTTGTCCACGACGGTCACTACTGGTGCAGCTGGTGTGGTCTTTGGAGCAGCGGTTCCTGTTCCTGAATCACTTGTACAACCATCAACGGTGGCTGTGACCGTATAATCGCCGGCACTGCTTACCGTAATGCTTGGGGTCGTTTCTGTCGTACTCCATAACAATGTTCCTGTCGCTGTCGTACTTAAGGTACTCGTGCCATCGCAGTTGTCCACGACGGTCACTACTGGTGCAGCTGGTGTGGTCTTTGGAGCAGCGGTTCCTGTTCCTGAATCACTTGTACAACCATCAACGGTGGCTGTGACCGTATAATCGCCGGCACTGCTTACCGTAATGCTTGGGGTCGTTTCTGTCGTACTCCATAACAATGTTCCTGTCGCTGTCGTACTTAAGGTACTCGTGCCATCGCAGTTGTCCACGACGGTCACTACTGGTGCAGCTGGTGTGGTCTTTGGAGCAGCGGTTCCTGTTCCTGAATCACTTGTACAACCATCAACGGTGGCTGTGACCGTATAATCGCCGGCACTGCTTACCGTAATGCTTGGGGTCGTTTCTGTCGTACTCCATAACAATGTTCCTGTCGCTGTCGTACTTAAGGTACTCGTGCCATCGCAGTTGTCCACGACGGTCACTACTGGTGCAGCTGGTGTGGTCTTTGGAGCAGCGGTTCCTGTTCCTGAATCACTTGTACAACCATCAACGGTGGCTGTGACCGTATAATCGCCGGCACTGCTTACCGTAATGCTTGGGGTCGTTTCTGTCGTACTCCATAACAATGTTCCTGTCGCTGTCGTACTTAAGGTACTCGTGCCATCGCAGTTGTCCACGACGGTCACTACTGGTGCAGCTGGTGTGGTCTTTGGAGCAGCGGTTCCTGTTCCTGAATCACTTGTACAACCATCAACGGTGGCTGTGACCGTATAATCGCCGGCACTGCTTACCGTAATGCTTGGGGTCGTTTCTGTCGTACTCCATAACAATGTTCCTGTCGCTGTCGTACTTAAGGTACTCGTGCCATCGCAGTTGTCCACGACGGTCACTACTGGTGCAGCTGGTGTGGTCTTTGGAGCAGCGGTTCCTGTTCCTGAATCACTTGTACAACCATCAACGGTGGCTGTGACCGTATAATCGCCGGCACTGCTTACCGTAATGCTTGGGGTCGTTTCTGTCGTACTCCATAACAATGTTCCTGTCGCTGTCGTACTTAAGGTACTCGTGCCATCGCAGTTGTCCACGACGGTCACTACTGGTGCAGCTGGTGGATCTACACAACATAGTAGTGCAAACTCTCCAGTAGCTGTAGTCGTATCTACAAATGCTCCAAATACATTTATATCTATAAGAGCTCCAACCAAAGGGGGCGCTACTGTAATTGTAATTTCATCATAAGGCAATGTAGTTTGGAAACCAATATTGTAGCGTCCATCTGCTGTTCCAAAGATATCATTAGGTACTGCAGTTAAATCTAATAAATCAGTTGCTGATTTACATTCTTGTTGAACGCCATCTAACCAAGTACAAATTGTTATAGAATCAGCCAATAAGTCTACTTCGGGGAGTAAAGGATTGAAATTCAAATCTTCTATAGCAAATCCTGCTATACTGCCTTCAGGGAACGTAGATACAGCATCTACAACAGAAATAGTCCCACTTATGGAAGCTCCAGCAAGAATTTCGATTTTTGCAAAATCTGTTAGATCCGGAGAAATAACATTTGAACTATTAGTGACCGCACAGCCTACACAGCCAAGACCAGTAAGCCCTGTTTTAAATTCGTCTATAATTACCGGAAATCCTGGATCGCCATTATTTAAATACACGGTCTCATTACAAGGTATTTCTACAGGACAGAATTTTTCTACTACGGCACGATATACTCTCGTTTCTCCTAAATCTACACCTGCTGTATTAATAAAGGTTAATTGTATTTGATCAAATGGGAAATTGGCAATAAAACCAACAATTCTTTTATCACTAACTCCTGCTGTAGATGTGCCTGCTAAAGCGAATGTTCCGGTTTTTTCTTCTTGTTGTACACCATCTAAATAGGTGGTGATTTTTATACTGGCATCCAGACTGCCAGCCAAAACGGGTACATTTTCAATTTCGAAACCCGCAAAGTTATTTGCAGGATATGTAGTTAATACATCTTCTACAGCTATAGAAGCTTCTGCATTTGCACCTGCTGTAAGTTGTAAAGACGCATAATCTAAATCTGAACTGGTTATAAGGTTTTCTGCATCTGTAACCGTACATAATGCACAAGTTACACTATCAGGTCCAGTATTTGAATCATTAATAATTACTGGGAAAACTGGGTTTGTAAGACTTGTTGGCGCGTTACATAATAATGTAGCCTCGCAAAATTGTTGCACTACAGGATAATATACTTCAGCTTCAAACAATGCACCACCAAGGGATTGGTACTCAATTCTAATTTCGTCAAAATCTGTCGTGGTTATAACCCCTAAAACAACATTGCCGTCTTCATCGATTAAGCTTGAATCCAGACCTGATAGAGCGGTTACTGCATCATAGGTTTGGAACAAAGTATTATTATTATAGATTTTGATAGTTACTGTTGCCGCAATCGAAGCCTGAAGCAATCCATCTGAACTAACCTTAAAGCCCGCAAACATACCTGCAGGATAAACGTGGTTTGAATCAACAACTTGAAACTCGCCGTTACAATCTATTCCAGTAATATTGACAGAAGCAAAATTATTGAGATCCGCATCGACCAAATTTCCTTCACCGCTCATAGAGCCGAAACAAGTTTCTATGAATGCACCTGTAGGTACATCATCTGTTACAGCAGCTGTAAGATTATCGAAATTTGCACCATTTACCAGGGGTACTTTTAAATTACATGGCGCATTATCTGGGTTCATCAAAGACAATCCAGAAGCAGTATTAATACTACTAGAATTGTTGATTTTGTTTGGAGTTAATTCTTTAGCTTTTAATGGATAAATTAAAGCAATAAAAAAGGTCATTAAAATAACGGAGAGTAAAGGTTTTTTCATTATGAAAAAGTTTTTGTTCAATTATTGAAGATGTCTAGATGATAAAAGTATTTAGACATGCTACAGATAACTGAAATTAGACATGTTATAGATAATAGAAATTATCTGTGTAGGTCATATAGAAATGACCTGGAAAACCAATAATGGGAATTATCCATGTAGCCAATAATGGATATTATCCGTTTAGCCGATAATGAAAATTACCCGAATAGTCAATAATGAAAATTACCCTTATAGGAAATTATGGGAAACACCCGTATAGACGATAATAGTAATTACCTTTGTTAACTAATAATAAAAATTATATAAGTCAACTGATAATGTGAATTAAAAAAAGTTAACTAATAAGATATTGGGAATTACGAAGTTAACTGATAATTGCAATTTAATACATGTTACACTTATCAATATAATTTAACCGATAAAAAGCAAATTTTTCTGATTAAATGTAAATTTAATTTTAAGGGATCAATATTGTTTTAAATATAATTATAAATTTATTTTGACATTTTTTTATCATGCTTAATTTTTTGGTGCTATAAATTCACTTCTTCTAATTGCTAGATGTTTCTTTATGGTATTTCGACATATTTGGCCAATAGAACTGGATATTCAAAAAAAAACAATTTATTAAATTTAGCTACATTTTTGAAATTAATTTAATAATTAAATTCTTCAATAGATGCATAATATAAAGCTGATTGCCTTCATTTTGTATTTACCCAAACTTCAGTATATTCAAAGACTTTCAGTTTAATTTTTTATTTTGAAATCAGTTTGTTGTTTTGAAATCAGTTTGTTGAATTGTGGAAGCTTTCAGCAATAGCAATGTCCCAACAATTACATTTACTATGCATGCTGAGGGTTGTTTTTTAATACGAATCAAGAACATTTTTAATCATTTTATTGGCATACTTGACATATCTATCAATCTCCCTAGGTCATTCTCGCTGGTTCGTTCGGCTGTTCTTGTTAAGCTACACATTCTGTTGAATTACTTAATTTAATTTAACTTTTTATTATCCTTAGGTTGTCGAAGGGCTCTCCGTTCAACAGGCACTGCATAGTCACGATAAAACCACAGCTTTAAATGAACGTTTAGCGAATTACCTATGACCTTTAAAATTCAATAAACAAGTTCATATGAAAATAAGCAGCTATTTTTTTCCACTGCTTGTCCCTCATCTTCACACGCTCATTTGTTGAGTTAGGTCAGGCTTATGCATCCACAAATACCACTTCATTTCGTTCCACTTCGCAATCTACTTCACACTTAATCTCGGCAATATTATGTTTGCCACCCTCTGTTTTTTCACGGTAGCCCCTTCATACATACATAGGGGTTGGCCGCTTACCTCATTCCCTCTTTTTTGAAGCTTAATTGCTAATCACTCTTTACTAATCACTTTTCTTTAAATCGTTATGCCCTATCTCAAGGATTGCCTATGACAGTGATTTACTTTATCCCCTCCGTTACACCTTATATCTGCTACGTTACGCTCTGTGCCTTCGCAAACCCTAGCGTCTACGGTGGCTGTTGCATTACCGCAACTCCGCCACCGCGCTCCTCATCTAGATGACTATACAGATAATTGGGAAGGTAAAATTGAAACTTCTAAAACATTTCATTTTACAGTAGCAATTGAAAATTTACAGTCTGAAAATGCTGTATTTAAAATTTCAAATAATGAGACTATAATCACCCAGCCCTTCAAAAAAATCCAGACCAACTTATTAGGATACCGATCAGCAAAAATTTAGCTTTTATAGGATATGTAGCGGAAAATGGTAATAAAATTAATGGATTTATAAAATCTGGGTTGTTACTGTATCACCTAAAACTGACCAAATCAGACACTAACTCTTTTATTGGAAATTGGAATCTATTGATGGTAGACGAACTTAAATCTAATAACTTTTATTTAAGTGTAGAGAATGTTACATTCAATGAGTATGAAGCATATCCGATACTCGCTGATGACCGATTTACAGGAACTTGGTGTGCTAATTTTCAGAAGGAAAACGATATTATTGCTTTTGTCGATTTTAAAACAGGATTAAATTTTAAGGGGAAATTGCTTCCGAATAAAATTGAATTAATGATTTTATTTGGAAAGCATCTTATCACCCAAATAGATTTGAAAAAGTCTACCACTGATTGGGAAATTGGAGGTTTTACAACATCAAATAAAAGCTCGGAATTACAGCTTACGGAAATGGAATCACTTATTTTAAAAGATTCCCTACCTAGTACGCATTCAGTTTTGATTTCAAAAAAAGCAAAGCTTATTTATGAAAACTACTTTGATGGATACAACTCCCAAATCCCCCACGATATGCGCTCTGCTTCAAAAAGTATATCGTCTGCCATTGTAGGTCTTGCAAAAGATAAAAAACTATTTAAGAATGTAGACCAATCCATTTTTGATTTTCTACCCGCTAAATACCAAATCATTAAAGATAGTTTAAAAGGGACAATAGATATTAAAAGTCTGCTAACCATGAGTTCAGGTTTGGATGCTATTGATTATGGCCTTAACGCTAATCCAAAATCTGCCGCTACAGAAGATAATTATCAGAGAACAGAGGATTGGACTGAAACTATAATAAACTCATCGATGATAAATAGTCCAAACACAAAGGCAAACTACGGTACTGCTAATCCATATCTTCTAGGGGTTGCAATGGATTCGGTAATATCTGAACCCTTGATATTGTTTATGGACAAAAATTTATTCCAACAATTGGAAATTTCAAATTATATAATTCAAACCGATATAACCGCTCGTCCCTATTTTGGCGGTGGAATGTATTTGACCCCAAGAGATATGATGAAGTTCGGAGAATTATATCTTAATAAAGGAAAGTTGAACGGAAAACAGATTTTATCAGAAGAATGGATAAATGATTCATTTAAAAATTATCGGGTTTTAGAAAATACGGTCGACAAAAATGGATACGGTTATTTATGGTGGCAACATAATTACGAATTTAATGGAACTTCAATAAATTCCATCGAGGCAAGAGGTGCTGGTGGTCAATATATTTTTGTACTTCCGGAGTTAGAAATGGTGGTTGTAATAACCTCTGGAAATTACAGAAACGGAAAAACGCAACAACCTGAATTAATCTTGCAAAACTATATACTGCCCTATCTGGTAAATTAAAGAAGGCGGGGGAATGCCTTCGGATTAATTATTCTGTGAGCATTCAAAGGTGCTAATGCCCATGAGTTATCCAATCATTGGCGTGATTTAATGAGTAGATAAATTAAGCGGACAAATCCATATTTTATTTTAGATTTTTTCGAGATATCTGTACTGCATGAATATATAAGTTTTGCGCATGAATTCGATTCTAACGGTTATCGGAAGATCAAAACTTTTGATTATTTTCAACCCCACCTTAATTTATCGTCGACAGTTTTTAATATGAAAAGCACTCCAACTAGACACAAATGAGAAATAACATACCTTTCTATCTAATTGTTTTGACCATTTCGCCTTTTCAATTAATTGCACAAAGCGGGAACTCATCTTACGAAAATCTAATCGCCCTTTTTAAAGAATGGAGAGCTTTTGAAAAGCCGCCACTACTAAACGGTGCTCCCGACTATACAAAAGTAACTTTCGAAAAAAGATGCCTAGAATTTAAAGGTAGTTGGGAAATGACCGGAGTTCAATCCTATTTGGGCCAATAATATTTTTTCGAATTGAAACTTCCCCTTTAATGACGCTACCGAAACCTAAAAAGCTCACCCGACAAATGGGGCTTCTAGTCCTAACCGCCACTGGAGTCTGTTCCATGCTAGGCGCTTCCATTAACGTGGTTCCTTTTATGATACAGCGCAATGTGCCGGGTATTGGACCGTATGTACTCCCTGCTTTTGCCTTTGCGGCCATTCCGGCAATTTTTGCTGCCCTGGCCTATGGTATTCTTTCATCGGCCATGCCACGGGCAGGAGGTAGTTACATTTATGCCAGTAGAGGATTAAACCCGTATTTAGGTTTTGTGGCCAGCTTTTCACAGTGGTTCGGTCTATCTATCGTCATTGGGGTCATCGCTTATGTGACAGTTCCGTTTCTTCGTGATGTTACCTTGAGTTTAGGTTGGGAAGAAATTTCGAGGGGTCTTGAAATTGGTTGGGTTCGGGTAAGTCTTGCATTGTTGTTGATTTGGTCTTTTGTTGGGATTAATATTCGAGGGATAAAATCCTATGAACGCATATTGCTGCCCATGATGTTTTTAATGTTCGCCTTGGGCGGAATTGTAATTGTAGCAGGATTAGTCTATGATTCCACAGATTTTTTAACCGGATTACAGGAAAAAACCGGACGCACTTTTGACCCCATTACCAATATTGATTTTGACTGGCGGATATTCCTATCGGCAGCAGCCCTACTTTTTTCAAGTTTTATCGGTTTTGATTCTATTGCCCAAGCTGGCGGCGAGGCTAAAAATCCAACAAAATCATTACCAACAGCCATCCTTTTGGCCATTCTTGGCGTTGGCTGCTTTTACTTTTTATTTGCGGCCTCGGTGTACCATATTGTGCCTTGGAGTTATGTTGCAGAAGAATCCCTTAGGAAAGATATCTCCGCACCCGGACTTTTAAGTTACGTGTTGCCATCCAGTCTGGGAATCGCCATTTTAGCAGGCGCGGCCATTGCCTTGATCAATGATTTACCCGCCATGCTATTATCCGTATCCCGATTAATGTTCGCTTGGGCGAAGGATGGTATTTTTCCAAAGTCCATTTCGCGTATCCATCCAAAAAACAATACCCCACATATAGCACTAATTGTAGCAGGCAGCATGGCCAGTATTGGCGTTTTGGGTTCACACTTTGCAGGAGATTTCTTCTTGGGTATCGATATTATGGTCACTTCTATGATGGTTAACTTTTTGTTGATGTGCATTACTTTAGTTTCGATTACCAAAGTAAATCCGGAATTGGCACAACGTATTTCAGTGCTTAAAAATAGGAGATTACAATTAGTAATAGGATGGCTCGGAATCATAACTTTAACCGCATTTTTAGGGATACACACCTTCAAGGATATCACGGCCCAAACCAGTGCTTGGTATTTTCACTCCACCCCTATTTGGCTCATCGTTATGGGCTTTGCCAGTATTATATTTGGCTATAATTGGAGACGATTGAAGAAAAACGAATATCAATTAGCAGAACGATTTTTAAAACTTCCAGAAGAATAATACATGCAAACGAAAATTGAATTAGCCAAAGGATTAGAGATATCACGAGTCGTAACCGGTTTATGGCAAATTGCCGATATGGAAAGGGAAGGCAACACGCTAGACCCCAGAGCTACGGCTAAATATATGTCACCTTACGTGGAGGCAGGGCTAAGCTCTTTCGATATGGCAGACCACTATGGCTCAAGCGAAATTATTGCAGGTACTTTCAAAAATAGTCTGGAAGACAAAAACAAGGTGCAACTGTTTACCAAATGGGTACCCAAACCGGGAAAAATTAGCCGAGAAGATGTACGCGAAGCGATACAGACTGCTTTGGACAGAATGCAACAACCGTATATAGACCTTTTACAATTTCATGCATGGTATTATCCTGATGCGAGTTGGTTGGACGGACTTTTCTATCTAAAGGAACTGAAGGAAGAGGGACTTATAAAACACCTAGGCGTTACCAATTTTGATGCTGCCCATTTACGGATTGCCCTAGCCAGTGGAATCCCCATAGTGAGTAATCAAATTTGCCACTCTTTAATAGACCAACGAGCCTTAGGCAATATGGCTGTTGTTTGCAAAGAATACAATGTAAAACTACTGACTTTCGGGACTTTGGCCGGTGGGTTTTTGACCGATAAATGGTTAGGAAAAAAGGAACCTTCCTATGAAGAATTAACCACTTGGTCTCAGATGAAATACAAGCGTTTTATAGATGCTGCTGGCGGATGGGAATCCTATCAAAATTTACTTCTTACAGTCAAGAGCATTGCCGATAAACATGATGCCTCCATTGCCAATATATCAAGCCGATTTATTTTGGAAAATACAACGGTGGCGGCTGTTATTGTTGGAGCTAGATTAGGTGAAAGCGAGCATATTCAGGATAATAGAAAAATGCTCGACCTACATTTGGATGTTGAAGACATCAATGCCATTAAAAATGCCCAAGCAGATTTAAAACAGATACCTGGAGATTGTGGGGATGAATATCGAAAGCCTCCTTTTTTAACCGCCTCCGGTGACTTAAGTGACCACTTGGAAACCATTCCGAAAGCCTTTACACCTGTGAAAACTGGAAAAAATAGGGAACAAATTTTCAGTGGCACCGAATGGGAAGTTTATGCCGGTTATTGTAGAGCGGTTAAAATTGGGAATACCATACACGTATCTGGCACAACGGCTACCCAAGGTAGTCAAATGATCGGCGGTAAAGATCCCGCAGCACAGGCCCATTTTATTATCGATAAGATTGAAGGCGTAATCACATCATTTGGTGGTAGGCTGGCCGATGTTGTCCGAACCCGTATTTTCGTAAATCAATTGAATGATTGGGAAACCGTGGCCCGTGCCCATGGAGAACGGTTTAAAGGCATCAATCCAGCTAATACCTTGGTTGAAGCAAAGTTGGTAGGCGAAGGATATTTGGTGGAAATCGAGGCGGAGGCTATCCTTTCTTAATTTTTAATTCTTTCAATTTAATCTTCCACCCATTTCAATTCTGATTTTTTTATGTCCGATTCAAATGCTAACCATTTGCTATTCATAAAATCTGTTACCTCCTTTGAAAATTCAGAAATTAACGCAGTAGCCTGTTGAATTACCACTTGGTTTTGTTCGGAAGGAACGGTGGTTTGTGCGGCCGCAATACTCAAGGCTTCCTGAATTTTGGAATAAGGAGATGTCTCAAAAGATTGCCATGCACCTACCTGTCTTTCTGGTTTTGGGATTTGACCTTGAGCCCTCAGCGCACTCAAAGCCTGTTTCATGTCATTAATTTTTTTAGCTAGTTTGTTATCCGACCCTGTTTGCTTCTCATTAAGTTGTTCCTCAAGTTCCGCTACCCATTTTTTCTTTTGATCGATAACTTTTAGTTCTTGTGCCAAAAGTGCCACTTGGGCATCCAATTGTTTTCTGAATGCATACAATTCTTGATCTACTTTAACCTCGAGTTCAAATCTCGGGTCAGGTATTACATCGACCGTTGTGGTATCTGTAAGAGACCCATAAATCAATACAATTTGATAATCACCGGGCAGTACTGGAATATCCCTAGAAAAATCATCTGACCATGCTCCCTCAAAAGAACTAGATTTTTCATCCAGTTTCCAAATCATATAATTTAAACCCTTACTCAGCTCTTTGGTTTCAAGTGTATTGAGTAGTCTATTTTCACTATCATAAACCTCAGCTTTTACAATACCATCAGCAGATGGTTCTTGGGATAAATAGAACGGAATCTTTGTTTTTTGAAAGACCTTGTTCTCCCCCTCAAAGGTTGTATGGAAACCGGTCCATATATTCCCTGGCGGATTTATAAATAGCCCCTTAACCTGTACGGCATCGTTCATAGGCAATGCGGTGAGTCCTGTTTTTAATCGGTTACCTGCAACTTCACGAAGCGATAATAAATCGTCCAATACCCAAATGGCCCTACCAAAAGTACCCACAATCAATGCAGATTCTCGCTCCTGAATTTTAAGGTCCATCGTAGAAACGGAAGGGAAACCATTTTTAAATTGAGTCCAACTGTTTCCTTCATTTATACTTATCCACAACCCGTTTTCAGTTCCTAAAAACACTAGATTAGATTCTACCGGGTCTTGAATAATACTTAAGGCATATCCTTTTACGTTTTCATTATTCACCAAACGCTTCCAAGTATCACCAAAATCATCGGTTTTGAAAAGATAGGGTTCATAATCGCCCTTTCTATAGTTGTTAACCACCATCCAAGCGGTACCGGCATGATATCTTGACGCTTCTATTTGCGCAACCCAAGCTTCTTTGGGCAAACCTGTAACATTTGCGGTCAGATTTTTCCAATTTGCACCACCATCAGTAGTCAATTGCACCTGACCGTCATCCGTTCCTACCCAAATCACTTTTTCGTTTAAGGAGCTTGGAGCGATGGTTAAAATAGAATTGTAGCGTTCCGCCCCAGAAACATCCAAAGTGAGTCCGCCATAATCCGCCTTTTGATGTTCTGCATTATTGGTCGTCAAATCAGGAGAAATAATTTTCCACTTAGCTCCTTTATCATTGGTTAAATGAACAAATTGAGAACCGTAATACGCCGAATTGGAATCAAACGGATTTCTGGCAAAAGCAGCATTCCAATTAAATCGTAAGGAAGTTTTTAAATCTGGGGCGGGTGGAATGATATTCACGTAATACCCCGTCAATTTATCGTACCGATAAAGGTTTCCATTCTGCGAAGAACCATATCCAAAGCGAGAATTGTCCAAATCAGGCGAAATATCAAATCCGTCACCACCTACCAAATACTGCCAATAGAGGGTACGTATACCGCCTCTTTTCCATGTATAAGCTGGTCCGGACCAATTACCATTGTCCTGCATGCCCGCATAAACATTATATGGAGTATCGTTATCGACTCCCACATGGTACAACTGTGCTACGGGAATCGTTTCGGGGAAATACCAACTCTTACCATGGTCATGTGTGATTCCTAAACCGCCATCCCCACCAATAATAAAATGCTTGGCATCTTTTGGATTTACCCAAAAAGAATGAAAATCGGCATGAATCCCCTTGGTTTCATCTGCAGGTATCATGGGTATCGTATCAAAAGTTGCTGCGCCATCGTAACTTACCGATAAGGGTTGGTAAATATTGTAGACCCTATCTGGATCCTCGGTATCCACCGCCAATTCCTGAAAATAAAAAGGTCGGTTATTTGTAAATTTTGGATTGTCATTAATCATCTTCCAACTTTCCCCACTGTCATCACTTAGGTAAATGGCATTCTTTTTTGATTCTATTTTAGCATAAATTCTATTAGGTTCTGAAGGAGCAATGGCGAAACCAATACGTCCTAGATTTCCCGCTGGAAGTCCTTCATCTTCTCCTAATTTCTTCCAATTGTTTCCTGCATCAGTTGAAACATATAGACCAGAACCTTCACCTCCAGAAGTAAAATAATAGGGCGTACGCTTATGCTCATATAGTGCAGCGAATATTTTATTGGAATTTGTCGGGTCCATCACCAAATCGGCAATTCCAGATTTAGTATTGGAATACAGTATTTTTTTCCAATTCAAACCCCCGTCTGTAGTTTTATAAAGCCCTCTATGTTCGTTGGCTGTAAAGGGATCTCCCATGGCTCCCACATAAACGATGTCGGGATTATTAGGATCAATAATAATTCTGTGAATGGTTTTGGTAGCTTCAAGCCCCATGTGCTTCCAGGTGAGACCTGCGTCTGTGCTTTTAAAGATTCCCATCCCCATATTCATCGAGTTTCTAGGATTTCCTTCTCCTGTTCCTACCCAAATAACGTTAGGATTGCTTTGTTGAATGGTAACTGAACCTATGTTTTGAGTGGGTTGATCATCGAAAACCGGTTTCCATGCCGACCCACCATTTTCAGATTTCCATACCCCACCAGATGCAGCACCTACGAACAGAATGTTTGGGTTTTCCGTTACCACATCAATAGCAGTAATACGCCCACTCATATTAGCTGGTCCTACATTACGTATCTTGAGGTGCTTTAGATAAGAAAAATCAATTTGTTGGGCAGATATTGAACTAGTGACAAAAAGGATAGAAAAAATAATTTTACAATATAGCCTCATAAGATTTATTGAATAAGTACGTCAAAAATAGAAATCCATCATCAAAAAGCGGACATCGTATAGAATAAAAGAAACATTTATCCTAACCTTCTTCTCTTCATCCAATATATTTATAAGCCTAGATTTCAGTTTTTGTCAACTAGGTCAAACTAGGTCTGAAAAATTGCCTGAAGTATTTATTTCTTGGTACCCAATTCATCTTCTCGGAGTGCATTAAGTTGAATATTCAATACTAGCCAGGTGGCATCTAGTATTTTAGGTTGGAGTTCGGTAGGTCGTTGGTGTCGTTTATTATTAAACCAAATCAACCGGATATTTCCATCTACCTTAGAAAGCCTTTACCCTTAAATCTAAGCCTTAGTTAAGGTTGGGTAAACTCATGCTTTCGACTTGTAAATGCAGATGCAACCGTCATTATTACTACCAAAAACCTACCCGAAACTTCTAACGAAAAACTATATTTTATTTCAGCAGATTTATCAAAGCCAGTTTTTTAGCTGGGTCGATTGAAGAACCGATAAACCAAATAGCCCGCTGCAAGAAATGAAAATAGAAAGGACGGCGCTAAACAACATGATTTGCTTCGATTTCTCTTCAGCTTTATAAAATGGATTTTATGGAGTGGTTTGAATTTTAGAAACACAGTCCCTAAAGAACACCCGCCACTATAATCTCGCTTTACTAAAAGTAAAAAATTAACAGTCTTACAAAATCATTAAATATTTAAAAGCTAGCGCAATACTAGGCTGAAAAAAATCATTTCTGGTATTTTATCCAGTGATATTTACTAAATTAGTATGGCACACCCAACTCTTCTCTCAACGCCATTTTAAAAAGAAAAATCATTCAATATGAAAATTAACAACTTCATTTTACTTATTTGTTTAGCTATCATATTTGGATGTAAAAATAGATCCAATTCCAAAGATATATCACAGCGACAGTTTATTACTTGTGTCCCATTAACGAGTGATGCGGAATGGTATAAAACAGATAATATAGCCCCAATAATTGATGGACTAGATGTGCTTGATTTTCCGGTTACAACAAAAAATAAATTATCACAGCAATATGTAAATCAAGGTTTAATATTGGCTTATGGATTTAATCATGCCGAGGCAGCCCGCTCTTTTTATTATGCAACCAAATTGGATCCAGAATGTGCCATGGCCTATTGGGGATTCGCCTATGTCTTAGGACCAAATTATAATGCAGGAATGGAACCTGATAACTATGAAAGAGCATTTATGGCCATTCAAAAAGCATTGGAACTTTCAAACAGTAATAGTTCACCAAAGGAAAAAGCTTTGATTAGGGCTTTGTCTAAAAGATATGTAAAAGATCCTGTAGAAGATAGAACCGAACTGGATATAGCCTATTCTAATGCTATGAAAAAAGTCCATGAGAATTTTCCAAATGATGCTGATATTGCGACCCTATATGCTGAATCATTGATGGATTTACATCCTTGGGATTTATGGGATAAAAAAGGAAATCCTAAAGAATGGACTTTAAATATTATTTCAATATTAGAACATGCGATAGCTTTAAATCCTACACACCCAGGAGCACATCATTTTTATATACATGCTATTGAAACCTCTTCAGAACCTGAAAAGGCATTCAAAAGCGCGCAATTGTTCGATGAAGATTTGGTGCCGGGGGCAGGTCATTTAGTACATATGCCTTCGCATATCTATATAAGAACGGGAGATTATCATAAAGGCACACTTTCGAATATTAGAGCAATCTCTGTAGACAGTAGTTATGTTTCCGATTGTAATGCACAAGGCGCATATCCGCTCGCTTATTTTCCTCACAATTATCATTTTATGGCTGCTACAGCAACCTTAGAAGGTAATAGTAAATGGGCCATAGAGGCTTCAGATAAAGTGGCTGAACATTGTAATATTTTATTAATGAAAGAACCTGGATGGGGTACAATTCAGCATTATTACAGCATACCCTATTACGTGTATGTAAAATTTGGAAAGTGGGAAGAAATCCTTAAAATGAATAATGAAGATTCCTCATTAATATATCCAGAAGCTGTTAGAAATTATGCTCGCGGCATGGCTTTTCTAGGACGAAATGATGTAGTAGCGGCTAAAAAAGAATTAAAGTCCCTGGAAAATTTCGCAAATGACGCAAGTCTTAAGGACATCACTATTTGGGAAATAAATTCGGTAGATGTTCTTCTACAAATTGCCAAAAGAGTTCTCAAAGCTGAAATTTTAGCAAGGGAGTTAAATTTTGATGAAAGTATTTCATTACTAAATGAAGCAGTTATCATTGAAGATGGATTAAATTATAATGAGCCCCCAGATTGGTTTTTTTCTGTTAGACATACTTTAGGGGCAATTCAAATTGAAGCAGAAAAGTATAATGATGCCATTGTTACATTTGAAGAAGATCTCGTGAGGTTACCAAAAAATGGATGGGCGCTACATGGATTAAAATTAGCCTATACAAAGCTAAACGATCAAAATAAAGCTTCTCAAATTGATGAAAGATTAAAGACGATTTGGGCAAACTCAGACACCAAGATATTTTCTTCAAGAATAAAGTAGATAGTATACTTCTTAGTATGGCTTATTTCACAAATGCGGATTTGTGGATTAAATAAGCTTAATTACAAAAGATTTTTTTTATTAGTTGGGCAGGCATTAGACTAACAAAAAATCATGCAATTTTGTATGAAAATAGAATACAAAAGATGGATTTATTTGACCAAGAAATAGATAGTTCTAAGAATATATTGCCAAAAGATGGTATAGTAAATCACTATGGAAAACTTTTTACCAATACCGAAGCCAATCGCTATTTTGAGTATTTATTGAATACCATCGAATGGAAAAATGACAAGGTAATTATTTTCGGAAAACTTATTATAACCAAGAGAAAAGTTGCTTGGTACGGCGACACCGAATTTGAATACACCTATTCTAACACCACAAAACGAGCATTACCTTGGACAACGGAATTGTTGGAATTGAAAGCCGTTGCAGAAGAAAAAACGGGTGAGTCTTTTAACTCGTGCTTACTAAACCTTTATCATAACGGCAGCGAAGGGATGGCTTGGCATAGTGATGGCGAAAAGGTCTTAAAAAAAAATGGAGCTATTGCTTCTTTAAGTTTTGGAGCAGAGAGAAAATTTTCTTTTAAGCACAAAGAAACAAAAGAAAAAATTGATTTGATTTTAGAACACGGAACCTTATTGGTCATGAAAGATAGAACCCAACAATATTGGTTACACCGTTTACCGCCTACAAAGCGTATCAACCAACCCAGAGTAAATCTCACTTTTCGAACCATTATAGAAAAATAAATCGCGCATATCAAAATTATATCTGAAATTCTAGATTTTCAATATCTTTAATAACTGTTCAATTTAAATGTACTCTAGAAATATAAATAAATTGATTATTCCGTTAATATAGAAATGGAAAAACAGGTTAACGGCCTAAAAACAAGTGCTTTAATCTTATGGAGTCTCAATCCTTCAAAATCAAGCTATGCATCTTTATAACATTTAAAATTAAATTCAAAATTTTAGATATTTGATTCTAAATAAAAACCCCTCATATTCAACAAGAAATAATTAAATTCATAGAAAGCCAACGGTTTTTACAGGTAGGGATATGGATTTTAATTGCGCCCATTGGGTTTATAGCTAGCTAATTAAGCTACAAACAATTAAACATGATTACATTATGATTTCCTAAGCTATTATAGTATCTATGCAATTGATATTAAAAAAGTTGGATAAAAAAACGAATAACAAATCTTAAAGAAAACATCAGCTAATGCATTTACCCTTACTGCAAGATATCCTTATTCTCTTGGGCTTTTCGGTTGTTATAGTGTTTGCGCTGCAACGATTAAAACTTCCTTCAATAATCGGATTTCTTTTAACAGGAATTATCATCGGTCCCTATGGCCTAACCCTCATCGACGCTGCTGAGCAAGTAGAGATCTTATCTGAAATCGGTATTATTCTTTTGCTTTTCGTAATAGGGATGGAGTTGTCTATCAAGCAATTGATTTCCATCAAAAAGACGGTTTTTATTGGAGGTTTTTTACAAGTGGGCCTTACAGTGCTAGTAACCGGCTTGGTTTATTATTTCTTAGGTTATCCTTGGAATGAATCGGTTTTTGTTGGCTTTCTATTTTCCTTATCTAGTACGGCAATAGTCCTCAAAACGTTACAGGACCGAAAAGAAATGTTGACACCGCATGGACGAAATGCTTTAGCTATTTTAATCTTTCAAGACATCATCGTGGTACCGATGATGCTAGTAACTCCCTTGATCGCAGGTGAATCTGCTAATATTGGCTTAAGTATTCTTTCATTATTCATAAAGTCTATTGTTGTTTTATTGATTACGTATATAGGTGCCCGATATATAGTTCCACGATTGATGCATTCCGTAGCCAAAACCAATAGTAAAGAACTGTTTCTTTTGGTCACCATTACCCTTTGCTTTGCGGTGGCATTTCTTACCTCTCAAGCTGGCTTATCTCTCGCTTTGGGTGCGTTTTTGGCAGGACTTATCATATCAGAATCAGAATATAGCCACCAAGCAACGAGTATTATTTTGCCATTTAGGGAGTTGTTTACAAGTTTCTTTTTTGTGTCTGTGGGGATGTTGCTCGATTTGAGCTTTTTTATAGACCATATTACAAACATAATGATATTGGTCGTGGTCGTAATTATTGTAAAATCTACCATTGCCGCTATCGCCGTTGCGATTCTTAAATATCCAACAAGAACAGTTATCCTAACTGGTCTCTCGCTATTTCAAATTGGTGAATTTGCCTTTATTCTATCTAAGGTGGGTATAGAATATAATCTATTGAGCCCTCAGACAAATCAATATTTTTTATCCGTTTCTATCGTGTCTATGATATTGACCCCATTTATCATGATTGTTTCCGAAAGAACTGCCTATCGATTTATGAAATTAACAAAGAAACTAGGTATAGGAGGCGCCATGAGTGTTGAAAACAATGATGGAGAGGTCAGTAAAGATGAAATGGAAAATCATTTGGTCATTATTGGTTATGGTATCAATGGCAGCAACTTGGCGAAGGCGGCGGCCTCTAACAACATTCCCTTTATTGTTATTGAAATGAATGCCGATACAGTTAAACGTGAAAAGGCAAAAGGTTTACCTATAATCTTTGGTGACGCCACCCAGGACCATATCCTCGAATCCGTGCACCTTTCCAATGCCAGGGCAGCCGTAATAGCCATATCCGATAACCTTGGGACGAGGGCTGTCATTAAAAATGTGCGTTCTTACTCAGATTCGCTCTATTTGGTCGTAAGGACGAGATATGTTAAGGAAACCTCAGAATTGATTGCTTTAGGTGCTGATGTAGTGATTCCTGAGGAGTTCGAAACATCTATACAAATATTCACCAATATCCTCCATAATTTTCTCGTTCCAGAAGACGATATTTCGGATCTGATAGACAAGGTTAGATCGGACAATTACGAATTATTCAAAGGAGACCTAAAACCACCAAAAACCTACCGTCCAAGCAAAATTGCCGAATTTAATATTACTAGTTTAAAAATGAAGGCAGATAGTAATCGGTTTTTAGGTAAACCGTTAAAGGACTTAAATCTACGAGCGGAATTTGGGATAAATATCTTGGGTATCAAAAGAAAAAATGAAATGATACAAAGCGTGAAACCCGACGAAATATTAAAATATGGTGATATAATTTACATCCTTGGCAATCAAAGCAATATAGAGCGGTTCCATAAACTCATAAAATAACATCAGCGTCAAGGAGTTATTGTTATCCGACTTCCAAAATCATCAACTCTACTCGCGGAGGAGAATGGAAAATATATCGGGATATCGGGCTTTAAGAACTACATTAATACAACTTATTCTTAGAAACTTAAGGTTTTTAATAACTAACCTAAATTTCAAAAATACTCAATTCAACCATTCGCAACAAGTTCCGGAAAAACGTGTAAATTTAGATACCAAGAGAAAGTAGTTAAGAAAAACTCGTTTTTATCACCAATATTGAAATCATATAATTTAACTTAAGAATATGAAATATCACTACCCATTTAAAACCTTGTTTACAGTTTTAATCTGCTTTTTCTATTTAAGCGCTCAAGCTCAGACAACGTCCTTACAAAAATCTCCAGCACTGGTTTATGCTGAGCCTTCTGAAGTTGGTATCTCTAGCGAAAGACTAGCCAGAATAGATTCTATGTGTCTAGAAGCGGTTGCAGATAACGATTTACCAGGTGTGGTCGCATTGGTTGCCAGAAACGGTAAAATAGTTTACAATAAAGCCTTCGGTACTGCAGATGCAAAGTCTAAAAGACCGTTAAAAAAAGATGACATTTTTAGATTAGCATCACAGACTAAAGCCATAACCGCTACAGCAGTAATGATGTTATGGGAACAAGGTAAATTTAAATTGGATGATGCTATTTCCAAATACATCCCCGAGTTTAAAAACCCTAAAGTTCTTGATTCTGTTCTCGCAGATGGAAGTATTTTAACTAAACCAGCGGATAAAGAAATCAGCATCCGACATCTTCTAAGCCATACTTCTGGTATTGGTTACGGCGTTATTGATGGGGACGAAAGATTCAAGAAAATATATAAAGATGCAGGGATAATTGACCTGTTCACTACAGAGCCAATAAAAATAGGAGACAACATTAAAAAACTAGCCTCGCTCCCTCTTCACCATAATCCGGGCGAAAAGTTTACCTATAGCGAAAGCTATGATGTGCTTGGATATTTTATAGAGATAATATCTGGTATGCCTTTCGACGTCTATCTACACAATCATATTTTTGAACCGCTAGAAATGAATGACACTGGATTTTATTTGCCAAAATCTAAGGAAGCTCGACTTGTAAGCGTTCAAACTAAAGAAGAAGGAAAGTGGATAAACTATCCCACTACATTCTACGATCCAGATTATCCAATAAAAGGTGCCAAACAATTTTTCTCTGGAGGCGCCGGATTGTGCAGCACAGCAGAAGATTATGCCAAGTTCTTACAGATGTATTTAAATAATGGAGAACTCAATGGAAAACGTCTGTTAAGCCGAACAACCGTAAATGTTATTATGGCGAACCAAATCGGCGATTTGTGGGGTGAAAATCCCGATGCAGTCTATGGTCTTGCATTTAGTGTACAAACCAAAAATGGAGAGAACTCTGGTGGCGCTGGTAGCGAAGGCACTTTTAGTTGGGGAGGTTATTTCAATACGGCCTATTTCGCTGACCCAGAAGAACAAATAATGGGAATCATTTTGAAACAAACCCAGAAAATTGATTCTGACCAAACCAGCTGGAAATTTCCCATTTTGGTTGAACAATCTATTGATGATTAATTTGATTCAGTTTTCTATAAGAACTGTAATTAGTTAATAACAGTAGCAAATTCCTTAATTGGTAGCCTTGCTTTTTTAGCATTCGCCAAAAGTCTTTCTCTTCATCACCATAACCTAATGAAAGTATAACTACACTTTTAAATTTTTTTTTCTTTCAACCTAAGTAATTGATCGAATTTCTCGTTTTTGAGTATTTGGATTGTTGTGGATATAACCTCACCAAATACTAAATTTTAATCAACGCTGAATGTTACATCACTAAAGTTTAGTACTTTAATGCCTGTGTGATTCCATATTCTTAAAATTAGAAAATGCCCAATAATAAATTGAAGCGTTTTCTTAATTTAAAAATGTAACTATGAAAAAACCAGTCTTACTCTTAATATTAGCAATATTTCTTCATTCATGCGACGAATCACAATTCTACGAAAGCACTTGGACTGATAAGGAAACCGAGAATGTCATTCTTAATATCGAAAAGAAGGATGGTAAATTCTGGCTTACTCAATACGATCAGTCAATGGAAATTGTGGATGAAGGCAAAAACTCTTACGCCACGTCTTCAAATTTCGACATCCCTTTAACTTTGGATTCTGAAAATAATATTCTAACCATTCGAAATGTGGATTATATTCTTCAAAAAAATAGCAACAAAGGTCAATTTACAGGTAATTGGAAAAATGAAAAAGGAGAACCCAGTTTTGCGGTACAAATCGATGAAAACAATGATTTAAACTGGGACTTTAAGAATGGCGACGATAAATCTGCCAGATACTACCCAAAACCTACAAAAAATGGTTTCCATTTTTCAATTGGGCAGTACACGCTTTCCTATCAAATTTCAGACGGCTTCCTCATAGATAACAAGGGCAACAAATATTCCAAGGATTTAATCCAAAACTAGCCAATAAACATATATCTGTGGAAGTTTTCAAAATAAACAGAGATAAATCCTATTCTTTTTGCGGATAATCTGTTTAATCTAAGATTCAGAAAGCTACGGTTTTACTATAATGATTATCGTAGTATAATTCCAAATAAACATGGCATCGGGGAATTTAAAGACCAATATGGAATAAATTGGATGATTAATCATAGAAACGCACAAGACTGATCGAAAAAGCTAATTATAAAATTTCGAAAGGAGTCCGTTGGACTTCCTAAATTCTTCAAGGAATACTAGTAGCACTCTTCTTATTCGGCGCTTTCAACAATATTTTGCAGATAGAGATGGCGGTTAGTGGCGCTCTAGAAATGGGGTTTCCAGAAGTTTCTATTCTCTACATGGGTATTTATTTATTTTTGGCAACTGTGTTATATGCGGTGCCAAGAACAACTTTTCTAGGTGCTATTCTATTGACCGCTTGGTTAGGTGGCGCAGTGGCAACGCATCTTATTCACAAAGACCCCAGTTTTTATTTAGTTTTTCCGATTGTATTTGGGTCGCTAGTGTGGTTTGTCTTATGGCTGAGATATCCAAAATTGAGGAAATTGATTCCATTGTCTAATCTATAAGACGAGCGTCGACGTGTTTGTTCTCCCCTATTTTTGAAATTTAATATTTAAAAAGTATTGGATATACCAATAATTATAATTGGGAATATGAAAGTGGCTTTAAAAATACCCGTGTAATATCATTCATAGAATCCTTGTATTCTTCCAATTTTGTAATTCGTTGCCATTCGGGATGCGGTCCAAATTTTGACCAAGCTTCATCGTGATTCGCCTTGTCGTTAAACGCTAACATATAGGTTAAACAAGGCATTTGACTTCCGGCGATATTTTCACCAAAAAACACCATTGGAAGACCCACTTCTGCAAATATTCCGAACTCACTATCATTGAACATCTTGACTTTTCTCCGAAGAGCATCTTCGTTGCGACTTTCATATATCCGAAGTTCGAAAAGATTAGCTCCATCCTCTGGCTTAACAAGATTTGGAAAACCAGAACTAGCTTTTATCAAACTGGTTGAATATCGTTTATAAGGAATGGTTTGTTCGGTAACATTTATATAATCTTTTGCATCTTGAAGATATTTCTCATCCATATTCAAGGAACCGCTACTTGCAGAAAATTGGGAAATATCGTTGTAAGGTATAAGCAAATAGATTTTCTGAGGTAGGTTCTGACCTTCTTCTTCAAACGCGCCGATGTTAGAAACCCCTTGCCTATTTAGCGCAGGAATTAGTGCCTTTTCAAAATAGTTGTGTAAAATATCAGCCGATCGGCTAAATTCAAGTTCGTAAGTTCTTAGCTCATAAACCTGTTGTTGGGCATTAGATTTCATCGTTGAGCAAAATAATAGCAAAATCGGCAAAAGTCGGGTAGTCATCATTTTTAAAATTGAAATATTCAATACAAATTACTCAATTTTAATTTGATTCTCGTTCTTTACTGTAGAACATTTCAACCTAATAAATCTGCCGAGACAAAGCGACTTCCCATCTAAAATCCTTAACTTATGATACTTAAATTTTAAACACAAATTATAGTCAGTATGAAAGCATTACAAATCACAAAATACGGAGAGATTAAGAGCAGTCTTTCTTTTAATGATATAGACAAGCCGAAAGCCGGCCCAACTGACATCTTAGTGGAGGTGAAAGCCGCCGCTCTAAATCCAATCGATTATAAATTAATTGAAGGTCATCTTAAGGAAATAATTACCTTAGAATTCCCATGTACCATTGGCTACGATGTCAGCGGAATTATTAAGGAGGTTGGCGAAAAGGTTGAAAGATTTAAAATAGGCGATGAGATTTATGCTAGAGTTCCACAAGAACAGATGGGAACGGTTGCAGAATATGTTGTAGTAACAACTGAGGTGGTTTCTAAAAAACCTGAGAATATTACGTTCGAAGAATCTGCCGGACTTCCACTTACAGGACTCACCGCCATCCAGGCCTTAGAGAGTGTTGGCATTAAACAAAATGACCGAGTTCTCATTCATGCCGGTTCTGGTGGGGTCGGTAGTTTTGCCGTTCAATATGCAAAAGCAAAAGGCGCCTATGTATTTACCACTGCCAGTACCGATAATGTAGACATGGTTAAGTCATTCGGAGCGGACAGAGTTATAGATTATAAGAAAGAAGATTATAAAAAGATTGCTACCGATTTGGATATTGTGTTAGACACCTTGGGAGACGATTATACCTTCGAAGCTTTCGCCTTAATAACAAAAGGAGGAAAAGTATCTACTCTTGTTGGGCCGCCAGATGAAGAAACGGCAAAACAAATGGGGATGAAAGGTTATAAATTACCCGAGCGTTTGGAGAAACTGATTAAAGAAAAATCTGCCGTTTATAAACTAACTTGGATGAACCCGAATGGTAAACAGTTGGAAGCCATTAAATCTATGGTAGAAAATGGTGATATTAAACCAGAAGTAGATAATGTCTATCCATTAGAGAAAGCCATTGAGGCTTATGAATACATTGCGACCGGCCATGCTAAAGGCAAGGTCATTGTTAAAATCAGTTGAAAGTGATTTATCTTATGGAGAAATATTCGAATTGAATTAAAAGGTAGAGCTCAATTATCGGTTAGAAATTTAATAACTAACCTTTAAGCGAGCTCTTCTATTTCAAACTTAATTTTGAAAATCAGATAGTTTCAAAATCTAAACTTCTGCAAGTTCTCTAACTTTTAGAACGTTGGAAGGTACTCTGGTTCCATTGGTGACTTTTGATGGCGAGATAGGCTCATCATTATCCGACACAATGGATGTAACATGGGTGGTGGTATTCACGATATTATATTTCGTTTGAAAGCCAATTAGCTGTACCGTAATATTGCGTTCTTTAGAACCTTCATTTGTAAATTCCTTAATTAATTGAAGGACATCAAAATCGATATATACTGTATTTGAAGCATCAATGATGACTTTACTTCCTTCTGGCAAATGTGCGAAGGTTTGCTTGATTGCAGCTTTATTCAAAAATGAAACTTCTTGTGCCAATTCCATGTTGATTGTTTCGCCTTCTTTATGTTTATCCTTTTTGAAGAAATACGCCAGCTTAAGATTTCCACGTAAGATAAAGTAAACGCTCACCGCCAAACCAATACCAACACCTATTAATAAATCCGTCATTACAATCGCAACGACCGTTACCACAAATGGTATAAATTGAAATTTCTTGTTATTTTGCCACATATGTACAAACAGTCTTGGGCTCGCGAGTTTAAATCCGATTACTAAAAGAACCGCAGCTAAAGACGCCAAAGGAATTCTGTTAAGTAAAAAAGGAATAGATATTACAGCAATCATTAAAAAGAAACCATGTGAAATTGCTGCAAGCTTGGTTCTACCTCCCGAGGCAACATTTGCAGATGTACGCACAATAACCGAGGTTACCGGAATACCACCAATTAAGCAGCTAAGCATATTACCTACGCCCTGCGCTTTTAGTTCTCTATTAGTATCGGTGTATCTCTTTAAAGGGTCCATTTTATCCGCTGCTTCTATACAAAGCAGGGTTTCTATACTTGCGACGGCCGCGATTGTAAGGGCAACTATCCAAATTTGTACGTTTCCTATCTGGGCAAAGTCAGGTAAGTTGAATTGATTCCAGAATTGAGACATAGATTCTGGTATCGGCAAACTAACCAGGTGTTCTTCACTAATCAATAAAGAAGAACCTGTCGCTCTAAAAATTTCGTTTATACCGATACCTGCCAATACCGCAACCAAAGCGCCAGGGACAGATTTCAATCTTTTTAAAAATGGAACTTTTAGAAAAGCTATCAAAATTGCCAAGGAAGCCACTACGACAACCACCGCTCCTGGATGAATATAATTAACCGTGTTTGCCAAAGTGACAAATAGTTGATGTTCCCCTGCGGCATTTATAAAGAAATAATCTCCTTCATTCATTTCGTCGAAACCAACAGCATGGGGTATTTGGGATAATATTATAATAATACCAATTGCGGCTAACATCCCTTCTATAACATTAGAAGGCAAATAATTTCCAAGTACTCCGGCTTTAAGAAAACCTAGTACTATTTGGATAACTCCGGCTAAAAAACCAGCGAGTAAAAATGCTTCAAATGATCCTAATGTTGCGATAGCGGCTAATACAATTGCCGTTAATCCCGCAGCTGGCCCCGAAACACTTAAATGCGAACCAGAAAGGGTACCTACCACGATACCCGCAACTACTCCAGAGATAATTCCGAAGAATAGCGGAGCTCCACTCGCAAGTGCGATTCCTAAACATAATGGAAGCGCCACCAGAAAGACGACCAATCCAGATTTTATGTCTGACTTTAAATATTTTGTTGTGAAATTTTTCATAGGTAATACTTTAAGTATATTTTTTTAATCTATAGGTTGAATAGGTTGATGAAAGAAAACTTTCTCTGCGATACCTCTTCGTTGATTCGACTGGGATTTCTACCACATTTTTGACGTTGCTCTTAATAAAGCGGGAGGCGTCGAACCATCTATACTGATCACAGTACAGTGATTCATTTTTTGGGACTATTGCGTCTTCAGCTTCTATTTGTTCTAAAAAATTGATAAAAGCGAAGGAGTTGATGCCTGTAAAAAGCTCAAAGGATAGACACTCTATATTTTTTTTGTGTTCTTGTAATAGTCTCCGCTTGGAGTCAACATAAGCATCACTGCAAAGTTTCCTTACCTGCTCTCTTGGATTAAAGTGCATGATTCCCCATCTTGTGTCTGGGATTTTGTAGCCTGCGACCATAATGATATCAAGCTTTGTTTCAGGAAAATTTAGAATTGCATATTCTACAAGCTGTAATGACTCTACTGTAAAATCGGTTGGAATTAATATTTTTCTCATCTCTTATAACTTTTGAGCAAACCTAAGTTTCTCTTCTTATAGAGTTATAAGAGCAAGATTAGAACGAGATTAGAATGTCTAAGAAAGGCTTAATTGTAATTATTTTTATTTGGAAGCATAATTTTTACGATGGTTCCCTCGTCAACTTGGGACAAAACCCTGATGGTACCAGAATGCATTTTAATGATGCGATACGCTAAGGGAAGACCAAAGCCAAAACCTTCAATGCTACGCACGTTGGATCCCCTAAAAAATGGTTCAAAAATATTACTGAGTTCTTCCTGCGGAATACCCACGCCTTCATCAATTATATTTAAAAAGATATGATTCTTATCGGTCATAATCCTCAACACCACCTTGGCATTATCAGAAAATTTACAACCGTTTACTACGATATTTGTTATGGCAACGTTCAATAAAGATTCGCTACCAAGTAAGGTAATTGCATTTTCATTCTCTGGTAATTCTTCAAAGTCTAGAAGAATCTTGTTTTGAGGTATAGCAACATCTAAGGTGTTCTTAATATCCAACAACAATTCGTCAATGCGAATTGCATCAATAACAAAACCCTTAGAATCGAAATCCGTTTTGGCTAGTTTCAAAAGTCCATTGACCAAAAAATCGAGGCGCGACGCTTCCTTATCTATATTTTGAAGGATTGAATGATATTCTTTAGTAGTTCTTTTTTTATTGAGGGCAATTTCAGTTTGGCCGAGAATGGCGCTCAACGGATTTCTCAATTCATGTGAGGCATTGTTAATAAAATTGCTCTGTAGGTCGAAAGAAATCTGTAATCGGTCCAGCATATTATTGAAGGTGCGGGCTAAATCAGCCAGTTCGTCCTTACCGTTGGCAGAGCCTAAGCGCAGGGATAGATTCTCTGCACGGATTGTATTAACTTCTTTAATGATTTTTGAAATGGGACTTAAAGCCTGCTGTGCATAATAACTACCCAGAAAAAAGATGAATATAATACTTACAAAAAAGGCGATGATAAGTGTGTTACGCAAATTGCCTAGCTTTCCAAAACCGTAGAGGTCGGTAGCAGAAAGTACGACTATAAAGTCGCCTTCATTATGATGATAAAGCAAACCAGTATAATAGTATTCATCTTGCTTTAATTCGGCGTATTCATTTTCAAAAATAGATTCAAAAAAACTTGCTGGAAGGGTCTTATTTAATTCTACCAACGACGTTTTTAACTTGGCATCTACTGGGTAAATAACCTCTTTTTCATTGGGTAGAGTTTGAAGATGACGAATCCTAATATCTTCATAAATATCAATATTCATTTCGTCTGCTTCCAAATAAGCTTCCGCAGCGATGGTGGCTCGTTGGCTTAATCGCAAATAGAATTCGCTTTCGGTATATTCTTTAGAAACAAGGTAAATCAGAATAAAAATACCCGTTAAAAAGAGACTGGTAAGAATGATAAATATGGAAGTGATTTTTGTTCTTAACTGCATAATCTAAAATCTCGGGATTTAATGATATATCCCATGCCCACAACCGTGTGAATAAGCTTAACCTCAAAATCCTTGTCGATTTTATTTCTGAGATAATTGATATACACGTCTACCACATTGGTCCCCATATTGAAATTGATATCCCAAACGTTTTCTAGGATTTCTATTCTGTTTAGGATTTTATTCCGGTTTAACAAAAGGTATTGGAGCAATCTAAATTCAGTAGATGTGAGGTTAATTTCAGTTCCTCCCCTGCTTAATATCCTTGCATCTGTATCAAAGATTAAATCTTCAATCAAGATTTTGGAATTTTTCTTCACCACTGATTTGGCACTCCTTGTTCTTGCCCTTATGCTTGCCAATAACTCTTTAAATTTGAAAGGCTTAATCAAATAATCATCTGCGCCAGCATCTAAACCTTTCACCAAATTTTCAGTGGTACCCAAGGCAGTCAGCATTATAATTAGCAAATACTCATAACCCAATTCTCTTATTTTGGTCGCCACTTGTCTACCGTCCATCCCGGGCAAGATGATATCCAAAACAACCAAGTGAATATGTTTTTGCTTTAACAGCTCTAATCCTGTTTTTCCAACGTATGCAACAAAGACGGTATAGCCAGCCTCCTTTAGACCTTGGCTGATAAAAGCAGCAACGTTTGGCTCATCTTCTATTACAAGTATTTGTTTTACCATAGAAATGCAATTTACTCAATAGAAACAAAGATAGTTTATTGTGCTTCTAGCTTTCAATATTTGGCATTAGAACATTATTAGAATACAGAATGCATCAGTTAAAAATAAATGAGCAGCTTAAGTTGAATTGCTTCAACTTAAGCTGCTCAAAAAACATGCTTTAAAATTAAAATCTAAGAAAGGAAACTCTTCAATTTCAATAGAAAATTATAATCTATTTTTTTTTGGTCAAATCCCTAGTTAACCAACCGCTTCTACTCGCCGTTGCGATTGCGTATGGAGTAATCCAGAATAATCCAAAAGTATAAAGGATACTATAAGAATACGCCCAGAAAGATTCTGAAAATTTATATCGTTTTGCGTAGAACAACATCGGGAAACTTGAAAGTATTAAAATACTTACCAAGGTTGAGCTTAAGAACAATATTGGATGGGTTGCTATAAAAACAAACATGAATAAGATAAAAGGATAAGACATGATAATCTTTAAAGATTGACTCATAAATAAAAGTCTCGGTCCTATTTTATTACCTTCCCTAAAGTTGGTAAAAACATATTTAGACATTTGAATATTCTCACGTACATTACTTCTACCCCATCTGATAAACATCTTGTACAAACCTTTGTATTTTTCAGGAACGTTGGTATAAGCATAAGCGTTTCTTTGAAACAAAACGTGGTAACCTTGTTTTAGAATCATATTGGTCATTGCTCTATCTTCACCGATGTCCGAAGCTTTACCCATAAAAGTCTGATTGATCCACTCTGGCAGACAATTAAAGACCGCTGTGCTGCGATAAGCCGCCAAAGCACCTGGAGTACATAATACGGAATTTAAACAGCTCTCTGCAGAACGTACAAATTCAAAACTCAAGGTAAAACTTACGTCAAGCATTTTCGGCAACAACGCTTTTTTCTTGTTGAGCACTCGGATATTACCTGCCACAGCACCACAATTTTCATTCACAACAAACGGACTTACCAAGTTTCTTAATGTATCTGCCTTAACGATAGAATCGCTATCTACGGTAACAAAAATCTCACCAGTTCCCATATTAAAACCACGGTATAGAGCATGACGTTTACCTTTGTTTTGAGGTTGCTGATAAATGGCTAATCTATCGCCAAGCACCAATTTCGCCTCTTTCATCCAATACCACGTATTGTCCTTACTACCATCATCGATTGCAAGAAGTTGAAGTTTGCTTTCAGGAAAATCACTTTCGGCCAAACTCATTAGGGTATCGTAAACCTGTTTACCTTCATTATAAGCAGGAACTATAACCGTACAGGTTGGTAATTCTTCATTAGAAACCGACTTTATAGAACGGTATTTTACGTAGAGTATTAAATTAAAAATAAACATTCCGGCTTTAAACAGTAAAAGTCCACCACCAATTACAAGAAAAGTTAAGCCCCAAGTGCTATTCATTTTCTCTAAATTGTAATCAGAAAAATCATTTTGAAGGAGAAAAACCATGTAAACCGCACCAATCATTAAGATAAAGGTGCTCATCATTACGATGACTCCCCAATGGTCCGTTACTCTATTTAAAAAGTCGCCGCTACGTCTTATAATGGATTTTGGCGAAGTGGTATTCTTATTATTATCGATATTATTTTTAGTCTTCATATTTACAGTTGAGGGATACAGTTTTATACTTAATCATTCAAAGGTTAAATACGTGCGAGGAGAAGTTTTGGACGCTTTACCGTATCATAAAAAACTGTTAAGTGAAATGGATAAAAATCAAAGTATTAATCATTGATACAAAAAGGTTGAAAATAAATATCTTAGGACGATGAAAACTTTAATCTAATTATGGGCAAAGCGAAAATATCTCAAATTTTAGTCTTCCTAATATCTTTAATTTCCATTCAAGAAAAAATCTTTAAAGTTGAAGATGAATAGTGATAGGTTCTTTTTTTAATATCCTTAAATTTTAACCATCCAATTAGAACAATGTATTCGAAACAATTATTTATTAAAATTCTTATTATTTCCCTAGCCATCTCCTGCGCCGAAAAAGAGAAAAAAGTTGAAGTCGTAGAAAAAGATAAAAAACTAAGAGCGCTGATTATAGATGGGCAAAATAACCACTATATCTGGCCGAAGACTACTTTGATGATGAAGGATTATTTAGAAGATACCGATCTATTTGAGGTGGACGTTCGTCGTACGGATTCGGTTTGGCTTGGGGTTAAATACAATCAATCACGTCCCGAAGCTTACAACTATTTTATCGATACGTTCATCTTAGATACGGTTAATCGAGGAAGAAGTAATCAACCTATAAAATCTTCAAACTTTAAAATAGATTTCTCCAATTACGATGTCATTGTTTCAAACTTAGGAATGGGAGCAACAGAATGGCCGGAAGAAACCAGAAAAGCATTTGAAAAATACGTTTCCAACGGAGGCGGACTCGTGACAGTGCATGCTGCAGATAATTCATTTCCTAAGTGGACGGAGTACAACAAAATGATTGCCCTTGGTGGCTGGGGAGAACGAGATAGTATCTCGGGACCTTATGTTTATTATAATTCGGAAGGAGAAGTAGAATACGATTATACCCAAGGTCCGGGAGGTTCTCATGGTCTGGAATCAGAATTTGTGATTACTACACGAGAACAAAGTCATCCTGTGATGAATGGCCTTCCAGAAAAATGGCTGCATACCCAAGATGAACTTTACGAAAGATTGAGAGGTCCTTTCGAAAACGCTACCATTCTTGCCACGGCATTTTCGGATGAGGAAGGCAATGCGCCACCATGGGATCCAAATCAAAAAGGGATGGGACAAAACGTCCCGATGATTATGGCAATCGATTATGGTAAGGGTCGGGTTTTTCATACCACTCTCGGTCATTTTGATTATTCTATGGAATGTGCTGGATTTATTACTATCCTTCAGCGAGGCGCAGAATGGGCCTCTACGGGCGAGGTTACTCAAGCCGTTCCTAATGATTTCCCGACCGAAAGCAAGACTTCTTCGCGAAGTTGGGACTATAAAATGGAAGAATGATTCTGAAAAGAAAATTGTTTTTTCAACTTGAAACCTTGGAAAGATTAAGACTCTTTCTTTCAACATTTATAATTCGTTTTCTATGGAGCTAGAATTTTTAGAAACCACCAAAAAGCAATTTGAATATTATAAATCCTTAGGCGCAAAAGCTTTTGGTCAACTTAAGGATGCCGATTTGTTTTGGCAGTTTAATGCTGAATCAAATTCTATTGCCATCATTGTAAATCATCTTCACGGAAACATGAAATCTCGCTGGACCGATTTTCTCATTGCAGATGGCGAGAAAGAATGGCGAAATAGAGATGTTGAATTTGAAGACATTATCTCAAGTAAAACCGAGCTTTTAGAAAAATGGGAAGAAGCCTGGAGATGTCTTTTCGATGCTTTAAATACTGTTACAATAGAAAATTTTTCAACTGAGATATATATCCGTAATCAAAAGCATTCTATAGTTGATGCCGTTAATCGACAGATGGCACATTATGCGTATCACGTTGGGCAGATTGTATATATCGCACGGATGATAAAGGCAAATCATTGGGAAAGTCTATCTATTCCAAAAGGGAAATCGAAAGATTTTAATCAGGATAAATTCGCCAAAGGAAAACATGGAGGACATTTTACAGATGATATTATATAATGTAAATTAGTCTAGCGCTATGCACAAACCAACATAAAAACAACTCGATCTAATGAAGTACACACTTCTTTCACTTTTGCTGACTTTAATGCTATCATGTAAAAGTGATCAAAATGACCAAAAGATTGAAGACAAGGTGGATTCTGAAGTCGTTGTAGAAAATAATAATCCCGTTTTTTCAGGGTGGTACGCCGACCCCGAGGGAATCATTTTCGATGACACCTATTGGATTTATCCCACTTTCTCTGCTCCATATGCTCAGCAGGTTTTATTTGATGCATTTTCTTCTAAAGATTTAGTCAACTGGGAAAAACACGAAAGAATTATGGATACCTCCAATATAAAATGGGCAGACAGCGCCATTTGGGCTCCATCTATTATAAAAAAGGACAGCAAATACTTTTTGTTTTTCGGCGCTAATGATATTCAAAACAACAATCAGTTCGGAGGTATCGGCGTAGCAGTGAGCCAAAAACCATCTGGACCATTTCAGGATTATTTAGGTAAACCTCTAGTGGATAAATTCTATAATGGAGCGCAACCAATTGACCAATTTGTTTTTAAGGATGCCGATGGCAGTCACTATCTTATTTACGGCGGCTGGAAGCATTGTAATATCGCTAAATTGAATTATGATTTTACCGGCTTTATTCCTTTTGAAGATGGAACGATATTTAAAGAAATAACCCCAGAAAACTATGTTGAAGGGCCTTTTATGTTTATAAAGGATGGCAAATATTATTTTATGTGGTCAGAAGGTGGTTGGACAGGTCCTGATTATAGTGTGGCCTACGCCATTAGCGATTCTCCTTTTGGACCGTTTGAAAGAGTCGGTAAAATTCTACAACAAGACATGGAGGTTGCCACTGCTGCGGGTCATCATAGTGTGATGCATCCCGAGGGAACCGATAAATATTTTATGGTGTATCACCGCAGACCTCTAAACGAGACGGACAGAAATTCTCGTGAGACCTGTATAGAAGAAATGGAATTTGATGAAAACGGACGGATAAAACCTGTAAAAATCACCTTTACCGGAGTAAACTCATATCCTTTATCTAAGCAATAGATTGGGTAATTGAATAGGTTCAGTTAAAGATGATTTCTACAAAGCTATAAGAAAAGTTAACTCATGAAATTTTTCAAATGAGTTAAAAATATAATTAAACAACAAAATTTTATAACATTCAATTAAGAAGGTTTTTCTACCTTGTATTAATTAATCTAAATAAATTAAGATGAAAAGTATACTCTGGATAGTGTTTTTAATCCTCGTAGTAGGTTGGGTTTTGGGATTTCTTGTTTTTAAAGTGATGGGAGGTGTCATCCACATTCTTTTAGTGGTTGCCGCAATTCTGCTAATCTATAACTTTCTAACCAAGTCAAGAGCCTAAAGAAATGCTCTAGCGTTATAATGGATTAAAACGAGTTGATTAAAGGGCTGGCAAGCTATTTTAAACTATTTGGATGACAGCTTAATCTCCAATAATTAAAGATGGCTGCTAACATTGATTTTAGTTCAGAATAATCTGCTGGTTTTCTAAAAAAGCCTTGAACCGTCATTTCGTTAAAAGCTTCATTTACATCTTTTTCATTAACGGCTGTTGAAAAGAACATAAATGGTATCATCTTTTTCTTAAGTTCCGGATTATTTTTTATGTTTCTTTTAAATTGTAGCCCGCTTGTCCCTGGAATATTAATATCACATAAAATTGAGAATACAACATCCTTAGTTTCTATTAAATAGCTGAGTGCTTCATCGGTATTTTGAAACGAAATAAATTTATTGGTAATGCCTAAATCTCTGATAATGCTTTTATACATATCAGCATCATCTTCATCATCGTCTATAATAATGATAGGACCATTTTTTGACATCTATTGAATAATTTAGGAACAAACATAATCAAATAAAGGCTATGGATAACAAGTTTTATGATTAGGTTGAGTAAAGGATAAAAATATTAAGCAGTTGTTAAGCTAGAGCTCCTAAATACCAAAATTGCATACACCTTTTTAGTCAAATAAATGTAGTATTTTGAAGAGGAAAAACTTTGTTCTGATCTTAAACTATTGATATGAAGTTTGTAGCATTTTTAAGAGGAATTAATGTTGGAGGTCACCATAAAGTAGCGATGTCCGAACTTTAAGAATTGATGTTGAATCTAAAGTTTAAAAATGTTGAAACTATCTTGAACTCGGGTAACATCATTTTTGAAGCGAAAAATTCTGAAACTGAATTTCTTGAAAGTACTATTTCTGAAAGTTTAGAAAGTCACTTCGGATTTAAGATTCCCACCCTCGTTCGAAAAGCCGAATTTATTTTTCAATTAATTGAAGATTCACCTTTTAAAGAAATCGTCATCACCAAAGACATCCGTTTATATACCTCATTCTTAAGATTCGCAGTTAAGCCAGAAATCACACTGCCATGGAAGAGTGAAGATGGATCGTATAAAATTCTGTTACAAAAAAATGATACCGTAATGAGTGTTCTAGACCTTTCTCTCTCTAAGACGCCAAAAGCGATGGAAGCTTTAGAGAGATTTTATGGTAAGGACATCACCACCAGAAATTGGAACACTATTCTTAAAATCGGGAAAAAATTGAAACCATAATTTTATCAAAACAAAGTAATTTACATTGTATTACTTCTGCCCTATATCATATATAATTTTAAATGCTATGATAAAGGTTCAACACAAAGGTTTTGAGACTATTAAAGGAACTGTATTCAACAAAACATAAAAAAAAAGCGCCCCAAAAAATTGGAGCGCTTTTGATATTAAAATGTTCTAGATTATTTTAAATCGAATCGATCAAGGTTCATGACCTTGTCCCAAGCCTTAACAAAATCCTTTACAAATTTCTTTTGAGAATCCGAGCATCCATAAACTTCTGCGATGGCTCTTAATTCAGAATTTGAACCGAATACTAAATCAACTCTGGTTCCTTTCCATTTAGCTTCTCCCGTTCTTCTATCTGTACCTTGATATACATTATTATTTTCTGAAGTTGGCTTCCAACTTGTGGTAATGTCAAGCAGGTTGACGAAGTAATCGTTGGTCAACGATTCAGGTCGCTTAGTTAAAACACCATGATCAGAACCATCATAATTTGTATTAAGAACCCTCATACCTCCCATTAATACGGTCATTTCTGGTGCAGTAAGGGTTAGTAACTGTGATTTATCTATAAGCAGTTCTTCAGCAGACACATCGTGATCTGGTTTAAAATAATTTCTGAATCCATCACCGGTTGGCTCTAGCGCATCAAAAGCTTCAACATCCGTTTGCTCTTGTGAAGCATCGGCTCTTCCGGGGGTAAATGGCACATCGATATCTTGTCCTGCATTTTTGGCCGCCTGCTTAACCGCAACACAACCTGCTAACACAATTAAATCTGCTGTAGAAATTTTTCTATTACCAGAAGCCGAATCATTAAAGTCCTTTTTAATTGACTCTAACTTATCTAAAACCTTGGCCAATTGCATTGGTTTATTTACTTCCCAATTTCTCTGGGGAGACAATCTAATTCTCGCTCCATTTGCACCACCTCTTTTATCTGAACCTCTAAAGGTTGAGGCAGATGCCCAAGCTGTCGAAATCAGTTCTGATACAGATAAACCTGAATCTAAAATCATTTTTTTAAGCGTAGAGATATCGCCGTCATTTACCAATTCGTGGTCCACTTTAGGGATTGGATCTTGCCAAATTAAAACTTCGCTTGGAACTTCGGCTCCTAGATATCTTTCAATGGGTCCCATATCACGGTGGGTTAATTTGTACCAAGCTCTTGCAAAAGCATCGGCGAATTGGTCAGGATTTTCTAAGAAACGTCTCGATATTTTCTCATATGCCGGATCCATTCTTAATGCCAAATCCGTAGTTAACATAAACGGTGCATGTTTAACATTCGGATCGTGAGCATCTGGAACAGTTCCTGCTCCGCCGTTATCTTTAGGCTTCCATTGTTTGGCGCCCGCTGGACTTTCCGTCAATTCCCATTCAAAATTAAATAAGTTTTCAAAAAAGTTATGGCTCCATTGAGTAGGTGAAGTTGTCCACGCTCCTTCCAATCCACTGGTAATTGTATGGGCAGAATGTCCGCTTTCAAAACTATTTTTCCAGCCAAATCCCATTTCTTCCATCTCGGCTCCTGCAGGTTCTACTCCAATATAGTCTTCTGGATCTGCGGCACCATGGGTTTTTCCGAAGGTATGACCACCTGCAATTAGGGCTACGGTTTCTTCATCGTTCATCGCCATACGCCCAAAAGTTTCACGGATATCATGAGCGGCTCCAATTGGATCAGGATTTCCGCCCGGTCCTTCAGGATGTACATAAATAAGTCCCATGTTAGAAGCTCCCAAAGGATTTTCTAAATTTCTACCTTCACCTTCATATCTTTTATCATAAGCCAGCCATTCTGCTTCTGCTCCCCAATATATATCTTGTTCTGATTCCCAAATATCTTCACGTCCGCCACCGAAACCGAAGGTCTTAAAGCCCATAGATTCCAGAGCACAATTTCCTGTTAGAATCATTAAATCTGCCCAAGAAATCTTTCTTCCGTATTTCTGTTTGATTGGCCAAAGTAATAACCTGGCTTTATCTAGATTAGCATTATCTGGCCAGCTATTTAGTGGGGCGAATCTCTGACTACCAGAGCTTGCTCCTCCTCGACCATCACCAATTCTATAAGTACCCGCACTATGCCAAGCCATTCTTATAAAAAATGGGCCATAATGACCATAATCGGCAGGCCACCACTCTTGCGAGTCGGTCATAAGTTGAAATAAATCCTCTTTCACCGCAGACAAATCCAAGCTTTTGAATTCTTCTGCATAATTAAAATCCTTATCCATTGGATCGGATAAGGTTGAATGTTGACGAAGAATATTCAAATTTAAAAGATTTGGCCACCAATCTCTGTTGGTTGTACCACTTCCGGCTGAATGTTTTATAGAACCTTCGAGAAAAGGACATTTTCTATTAGATTCATTTACATCCCATGCTGCATCGTGTATCGGGTTGTCTGGGTGATCGTTATTTTCCATTGTTAAGATTATTTACGTTAGAACTCCAAAATACAATAATCATTAAGTTCTAAGCGGGTATTGAAATTTCAAGTTTTAATGTAGTTATTTATAAAACTTATTGATGCATATATTTTGGGTAGCTAAAGCTTCTAAATTGGAGGATTTACAATTCAAATTAGATTTTTAATTATCGCCCTTGAGATACGGTTAATACAGTTAAAATAATTTGAACCCGCATCAAATAATCGTTCGCAGGAATCGCTCAATAAAAAAAGGTCAGGAAGAAAATCTCCCTGACCTTGTTGCAAAAATTCTTTTATGTGTTTTAATTCTATCCGAAAGCACTTTCTACCGCACCACCATCTATTCTTATATTAGAACCATTTATATAACTGGCATGTTCTGAGCATAAAAATGCAACCATGGAAGCGACTTCTTCTGGTCTCCCTCTTCTTTCCATCGCGATATGCGGTCTTTTATTTTTGACGAACCATTTTACTGCTTCATCAACAGATGTACCTCTTTCTTCTGCCAAATCTTCCATCATTGCATCGGTCATCGGCGTCTTAATGTATGCCGGCGAGATACAATTAAATAAAATATTTTCTTTGGAATAAGACCTAGATAAACATTTTGAAAGATTTATAATAGCAGCTTTACATGCGTTATATGGACTTTCTTCAACATAAGGCTGGAATGCATTTTCTGAAGCTACCATAATCATTCTTCCCCAATTTAATTTTTGCATCTGAGGAATAAAAGCACGGGCAACTCTCACAGCCCCCATTAAATCGACATCAATGGTTTTCATCCAATCCTCATCGGTCAATTTTAAAAAATCATCGGCAGCTCCACGAGCGCCGGCAGAATGAAATATAATATGCGCCCCGCCGAATTTCTTTTCGATTTTGTCCGCTAAGGCGATTACCTCTTTATCATTTGAAATATCTGCAGCCCATCCAACAACTTCACATCCATCAACACAATCTTTTTCGACTTCCTTAACCGCATCCTTTAAACCTTGGTCATCATCCTTGTCCGATAAAATGACATTCACTCCTTCTTTTACCAAAAACTTTGCAGTTTCTAGTCCTAAACCTGAATCACCGCCAGTAATTAAGGCAGTTTTTCCTTTAATCTTTAAATCCATTTTTCTTTTTTTAGTTACTATAGCATTTAAGAATGATTTTTACTTTTCATCCAATGTTGTTCAAAACTAGTAAAATGGTATATTTACTATTAACTGAATACATTCTGAAGTCACTGTTATCCATTTAATTAACTTCATGTTATCTTTATAACTTCTTCAGATTTTAGTCTAGTTAATTTGATAATGTGATAATTTATGGAATACAATTACGAAAAATTTGGTGACGGTGATCAAACCATTATTCTGCTTCATTACTTTGGCGGGAGCGCTAAAAGTTGGGACTGGACCATTGAGTTTCTTAAAAAGGATTTTACCATTATCGCACTCACCTTGCCTGGTTTTGGCAACACCCGTGCGTTTAAAAGTCCATCAATCAAAACATTTTCAGAATACCTTAAAGATTTTATGGCGCATTTAGGTCTAACTGAATATTATTTAGTCGGACATTCTATGAGCGCTAAATTGATTTTAGCAGCAGTAAGTAATATGAAACGTGGCCTACCTAACGCTCTTATTCTAGTTTGCCCTTCGCCTCCAACCGTTGAAAAAATGAGCGATAAAGATCGCTCGAAGATGTTGGAGCTGCCAGATAGAAAAGATTCTGAAAACAGTGTTGATAAGGCGACCGTAAAAAAACTAAGCGGCGATAAATTAGAAATGGCCATTAGCACAAATCTTGAGGTTGAAGAAAAAACTTGGAAATGGTGGGTAGAAAAAGGAATGGTGAATAATATTTCGAAGGCAATCGATTCGATGAAAATTCTAACCTTTGTTATCGCATCTGAGAAGGATCCGATTATTCCAATTGATAGTATTTATAGTGAAGTATTACCAAATATCAAAAATCACCAACTCAAAGTCATAAAAAAATCTGGACACTTACTTCCATTAGAGAGACCGAAAAAATTGGCCACAACCATTAAACAATTTATAGAAAAAAATCAATAGATTCTTCTATAATTATTCTGAATTAAACACGGTTTGTTGGCATTTTTTTTTGTCTTTACCATATTACATATAACCCAATTCATTTGATTCGTTCTTTTATTATTCCGATTGAAACGGTATTTTAAGAAAAGAATCTTTCAATGTCATACAAATAAAGAAAAGGAGGTTTGATTTTCTAGGTAAATTGGAAACAAAAATTAATTACCAGAATCGCTATATTTATACTAACATAAAAAGTACTCTCATTACAATTGTATACGCCGCTAAATTTAAAGTCCTATAGGATATCATCGTGAGAGCGAAATTTAATCAGATAATCAAAATCGATTGAGAGATGTCTTCAACAAAAATCCACAATATTATCAGTGCACTTATATTCTTCAGCCTAACAACTTTTATGTACGCACAAGATTGGCCAAATTTAAACCGATATCAAGAACAAAACACGAGACTTATGGATTCTCTTCCGACAGATTCCCTAACCGTTTTTATGGGAAATTCTATAACTGAGGGTTGGATCAATCAAAGACCAGAATATTTCCAAAATAAAGGATTTGTAAATAGAGGCATTGGTGGACAAACTACGCCGCAAATGCTAATAAGATTTAGACAAGACGTCATCGATTTACATCCAAAAGCGGTAGTTATTTTAGCGGGTATAAACGACATCGCGGGTAATACGGGACCGTCGACCCAAAAGATGATAGAAGACAACATACAATCTATGTGTGAACTCGCGCTCCAAAATAATATTAAAGTGTATTTATGTTCAGTATTACCCGCCTATGACTTTCCATGGAGACCAGGATTAGCACCAGCTGAAAAGGTGATTTCCTTGAACAACTTCTTAAAAGATTTGGCGCAAGAAAAAGCTTTGGTTTATGTTGATTATCATTCAGAAATGGTTGATGAAAAAGGTGGATTAAAAGCCAATTTAGGTGATGATGGAGTTCATCCAAACGCGGAAGGATATAAAATTATGGAACGTATTTTAAATAACACATTACTGGATTAGCGACAAACCAAAACAATTATATAATCTTCCTACAATTATCCAAAAATTGAAATTTTCCGTTTTATCGGATTTTTTATACACTTTATCGGTGTTAATATCAAATAAATATTTATCTTCGTTCAATATTTATGTCTAATAACCAAAAGTAAGAATAGAAAATTATGCTCAAATAGTAGAGATAAACAGCAGCAATCTTCGGTGAAATTAAATGCTAGTTATTCAATGGTCGAATTCCGCATTTCAACGATAATATTTGCTGTAACCTCTTGCTAACTATAATTTTACACCATCCCTCACTCTATAGTTATTTTAAACCTCGGTATAAAACCAATTAAGGTTTTTTAACGTATATGCCCTAACCAAATTAGTCAGAATGAAACACTTTTACATAACCGCTTTATCACTGCTTCTTACACTTACTACCTTCTATAGTTTTGGTAGTTCTATTGTTGACGAAAATAAAATCACCAGTTTCCATAACAGCCTTTATGGATCACCACTTACTAACCAGAATTTAGATTCGGCCGAAAGCATTAGGGAAATTGTTGAATTTAATGCGGAGCAGGTTGCTGTTGGAAATTCAAGTTTGGAAGAGAATTTATATCTTCTGACTGCGAATTGTAAGTCCGTAACTCTGACTCTCGATGTGAACGGAAATGCGACCTTAAATCCCGCTGATTTGAATGATAATAGTTCAGGTAATGGTACTTTATCTTTCGCCGCCTCTCAAACCTCTTTTTCTTGCGCTGATATTGGTAGTAAGACAATAACGTTGACTGTTACCGACAGTGATGGATCAACTGATTGTACTACCACGATTAATGTTCAGAACTTCACTACAACTGGAGCAGTAAACATAGCATCTAGCGCTGGCAATACGTTTTGTGAGGATGCTGAGGTGACCTTTACGGCCACAACAAATAACTTACCGTCTGGGTATAACCCGAGATATGAATGGTTTCTAAATGGCACATCACAGGGTTCTGCAAGTACATCTACTACTCTTAACCTGACCTCATTTACATCCCCTGATGATAAAATTAAAGTGGTGGTTACTTCTTCCAATGCAACCTGTATTCCTTCTGTGGATAAAGAATTGACTTATAGCGTTAATCCACTACAGCCTGTTTCATTCGTAATTTCTGGCCCTTCAACGGCATGTGAGGGCGCCGACGTGACCTACACTATTACAAATCCTCAAAACGTTGGTACGTCAGCAACCTACAAATGGTATAAAAATGGAGAAGCTATTTCTGGTGGAACTTCATCCTCAGTAACTACAAGTTTTAGTGCTTCAGTAGCAAATAATATTAGTTTAGAAGTAGTGTCTTCTGCACCTTGCGCAACTCCGCGTACTCCAATAACTGAAACTAAAAGTGTTACGGTTAACCCTAACCACACCATAACAGCGAATGGAACGGCAGATCAGACGGTTTGTATAAGCACTGCATTAACCCCAATTACTTTTACATTAGATGGAGGAGCTACCAATGCTACGGTTACAGGACTTCCATCTGGAATTAGTAAATCTGTGAGTGGAACTACATTAACGATTCAAGGTAATCCTTCAGCATCTGGTACTTTTAACTACAACATTACCACTACTGGAAATTCTTGTACAGTAGCTACAACTTCTGGAATCATTACGGTTCAGGGTAATGCAACTATAAATAAAGCTTCAGGACCAGTAACTCAAACGTTATGTGAGGGTGTTTCTATTACCAATATAGTTTATGATATAGGTGGTAGCGCGACTACAGCGTTCGTTTCCACGCTACCTTCAGGAATTAGTGGCAATTATAATGCATCCACAAAAAAATTCACAATCAGCGGAACAAGTGCTGTTGTTGGAACGCATGAATTTACAGTTACATCTGATGGCCCATGTGATGATCCAACTTTAACTGGAACTATTAACATTACCCAAAAATTAATTCCAGCGGTTACAATTAAATCGAGTGCCGCAACTAATTCACCTGCTAATGAGATATGTTCGGGAGATTCGGTAACTTTTTCAGTAGATACCAAAACAAATCAAGGTACAACTCCAACCTATCAGTGGTTGGTGGGTACTGCTGCGGTAGGTACAGGAACAACTTATACTACAAATAGCTTAACTGATGGACAGACAGTAAGCGTTAAAATGACTTCAAGTGAAGGATGTGTTACTTCGGCAATAGTTACAAGTAATGGAATCACAACGAAAGTAAATCCTAAATTAACTCCGTCCGTTACAATTGCCAATACAACTCCGACTACTATTTGCCCTAATTCAGCCGTAAGCTTTACCGCTACTCCAACAAATGGTGGCGGTGCGCCAAATTATCAGTGGAAAGTTAATGGTGCGAGTGTGGGTGGAAATACTACAACCAACAACTTTAGTCCAACAAATTTAACTAACGGAGCAATTGTTACCGTTGTAATGACGTCTAACGCAACTTGTTTAGCCGCTACGACAGCTACTAGTAATCCTATTACAGTAACTGTAAACCCCACATTAACTCCTTCGGTTAGCATTAGTTCAAATGATGCGGACAATAATATTTGTACCGGGGCTTCAGTTGTTTTTACGGCAACTCCAACAAACGGTGGAACTGCACCGACTTATCAATGGAAAGTAAATGGTAATGATGTAGGATCGCCATCAACATCACCTACTTTAACCAGAACAATTTCCGCAAACGATGTAGTTAGTGTAGTAATGACATCTAACTATCCGTGTTTGTCCTCTACTACTGCAACTAGCCCTACTCCTATCGCTAATAAGGTTTTTACTGCGTTAGCTGCCACCACAATTACTGGACCATCCGGTATTTGCCCTACAAATGGGACTGTTAAGTTTAGTGTGCCAGTTTCGGAGGATAGTAATGTTCTAACATATAATTGGGTGGTTCCATCTGGCTTCAATATTCAATCAGGTCAGAATACAAGAGAAATTACGGTTGCATTTACAAACCCAGCCGTTGGTGACAGGACAGTTTCTCTAATTAGAAGCAACCCCTGTACGAATTCAATTTCTACTAGTTTCACAACAACTATTAGTGACTATGCATCAGTAGATGCCGGTCCTGATCAGTATGTTTGCGTAGGCACACCATCTGTTCAACTAGCTGGTGCCCTAGGAGGCGCGGCTGCAGGAGGGGGAAATAATAAATGGGATTGGACGATTCCTAATGGAACTTCTTTTGGTGGAGGTGAAAAAGGTAAGCTTGATGCTATATTGGACATATCCAACGCCACCGCTGGGAGCTCATACACTGTGACAATAACCACAAATTCTAATGTTGCAGGATGTTCAACGAAGTCAGACACTATGACTATTTATGTTCAAACTAATCCAACTGCAACTCTAACTCCTCAAACAAACTCAGCATGTTCAGGCAGTTCTGTTTCACTAGATTTGTCTGGCACCCCGAATACAACAGTAATCTATAAAGTTGGAACGGGCGCTAATCAAACTGTTAATCTAAATGCTTCAGGTACTGCAACCATAATTACAGGAACGTTAACAAATTCCACAAGCGCTCCCACAACAACTACTGTTTCTTTATTGAGCATATCATATACCAACACCACAGCATGTACAAGGACGCTTAACCAGAACGTGCCAATAACGGTTAATCCGGACGCTTTTATTACAACTCCAGCTAATAATAATCAGACAGTTTGTAAAGATGTAAGTATTGCTTCGATTTCATTTCCTCTTAGCGGTGGGGCTACCGGGGCATCAGTTAATGGATTACCAGCTGGACTGAGCGGTGCCAAATCAGGAAATAACTTTGTCATTACCGGAACACCGACGGCAATTGGCACATTTAATTACACGGTTCAAACATCTGGGATTTGTGCACAAAAAACTGCGACAGGTACCATTACTGTAAATCCTGACCAAATTATTTCAGAAGGAACAAATCAAAATCAAGAAGTTTGTATAGGCACCAATATTACCAATATGGTCTATGACTTAAGCGGTGGTGCTACAGGTGCTTCTGTAACTGGTTTACCAACTGGGGTTACGGGCAATTATAATGCGGGGAAATTTACAATTTCTGGTCAACCTTCTCAGAGTGGAGTTTTCAACTTTACCGTTAACACCACTGGTGGCTGCAAGACGACTTCTAAAACTGGACAGCTCACCATCAAGTCCAATTCAACTATAACACCTCCATCTAATAAGGACCAAATTGTTTGTATTGATACTAACATTGCTGATATGAGTTTTGCTTTAGGCAATTACACTACCAATGCTAATACAAGTGGTTTACCAACAGGCGTTACTGGGAGTTTAAGTGGAACAACTTATAAACTCTCGGGAACACCAACCCAAACCGGAGTTTTTGATTATGTAATTACCGCAACGGGAGATTGCCAATCAGTGACGACTACTGGAAAAATCACAGTCAATCCCGATGCAACTTTAACTAGTCCTACTAACAAAGATCAAATTCTTTGTATTGGTCAAGCGGCTCAAGAAATTTCATTTACGGTTGGAGGAACCTTCACTAATGTGCAAGTAAGTGGCCTTCCAAATAATATTACTGGGTCCTTAAGCGGCTCTACCTTTAAAATTAACGGATCATCCTCTACTCCTGGAATCTATAATTACACTGTAACTGCAAGTGGAAATTGTAAATCAGCCATTATTAATGGAACCATTACAATTAAAGAAGACGATACAATTACTAGAACCTCGGCGACCTCTACATCAGAACAAACTGTTTGTATCGATTCTCCTATAGTAAATATAACTTACACTCTTGGAGGCAATACAGTAACCAATGCAAATGTAACCGGACTTCCATCTGGGGTCACCGCATCCCTTTCTGGCTTACAATTAACTATAAGCGGAACACCATCAGAATCTGGAATTTTTAATTACACTGTAACGACAGTTGGAGAATGCTCTTCAGTTAGTAGCACTGGAAAAATCACAGTCAAAAAAGCAGTTCAAATAGGAACTCAACCTCTCTCTAATGCAGTTTGTTTAACTGAGCCTGTGTCATTTAGTGTTGCAGCTACTGGAGATGACCTGATTTTTGAATGGTATAAAGATGGGGATAAAATAAACGATGGTAGTGGTTTTTCTGACGCTACAACAAATACATTGAACATTGCTCAAACCACTCTTAATAACGCTGGTAACTATTATGCCATTGTTAAAAGTGCGAATTGTACTGAAAAGCAATCAGACACTGTCTCTTTAATAGTTAATAAAGACATAGAAATTACTCAACAGCCTGTCACAGTTACTCAATGTATTGATGGCTCGGCAAACTTTACTGTAGAAGCTACCGGAAGCATTGATACTTATGAATGGTATAAAAATGGTTCACTATTTTCAGGAACCACTAACAAAACTGAATCTGGTGGAACTTCTACCATTACTCTGGATATAGCTAACGTCACAACTTCGGATGCAGGTGAATATTACGTTAAGATAATTGGTTTTGACGGTTCTTGTCCTGATATATCTTCTTCAAAAGTGCAACTTGTAGTTAATCCAAATTCCACGATAAGTCTTACTTCCGCTGTGGACACGGACAAACAAGTTAAATGCATTGACACTGCAATCTCTCCAATTGAGTATACCACAACTGGTGCTACAGGTGCTTCATTAACTGCTGGAGCCTTTCCAACAGGAGTCAATGGTGTATTTGCCAATGGTAAATATACAATTACAGGAACCCCAACTGTCGCTGGAACTTTCAACTATACCATAACAACGAGCAGTAACTGCGCAACTGTTTGGTTAAGCGGCTCGATTACTGTAACACCGAAAAATACAATTAGTTTAGATTCGGCATCAGGAACTGATAATCAAATATTATGTGTAAACTCCGAACTCACCGATATTAAATACCTGACTACTGGTGCCACAGGCGCGACTTTTACAGGTCTTCCTGCGGGAATTTCTGGTAGCTGGTCTAATAATGTGGTTACCATTAGTGGAACACCTACTGCTGCTGGGGGACTAACTACTTATGAGGTTACACTCACTGGGGGTTGTAGTGCTGTAAAAGCTTCAGGAACAATTAAGGTAAACCCAAACAATACAATATCTCTAAGCTCGGCCGCGGGAACAAATGGTCAATCTGTCTGTATCAACACAGCGCTTACAAATATCACTTATGCCACGACTAGTGCCACAGGCGCGACTTTTACTGGTCTTCCTGCGGGCGTCACTGGTAGCTGGTCTAACAATGTGGTTACCATCAGTGGAACTCCGACTGTTGCCGGGGGACCAACTACTTACGAGGTTACACTCACTGGGGGTTGTAGTGTTGTAAAAGTTACAGGAACGATACAGGCAAGGCCAAATAACACCATATCTCTAAGCTCGGCTACGGGAACAGATGCCCAATCTGTCTGTATCAATACAGCGCTTACGAATATCACCTATACCACGACTGGTGCCACAGGCGCGACTTTTACAGGTCTTCCTGCGGGAGTTTCTGGTAGCTGGTCTAACAATGTGGTTACCATTAGTGGAACACCTACCACGGCCGGAGGGCCAACTACCTATGAGGTTACACTCACTGGCGGTTGTAGTGTGGTGAAAGGTACAGGTACAATACAGGTAAGGCCAAATAACACCATATCCCTAAGCTCGGCTGCGGTAACAAATGCTCAATCTGTTTGTATCGGTACAGCTCTTACGAATATCACCTATGCCACGACTGGTGCCACAGGCGCGACTTTTACAGGTCTCCCTGCGGGCGTTTCTGGTAGCTGGTCTAACAACGTTGTTACCATAAGTGGAATACCTACCACGGCAGGAGGGCCAACTACCTATGAGGTTACACTCACTGGCGGTTGTAGTGTGGTGAAAGCTACAGGAACAATACAGGTAAGGCCAAATAACACCCTATCTCTAAGCTCGGCTGCGGTAACAAATGCTCAATCTGTTTGTATCGGTACAGCTCTTACGAATATCACCTATGCCACGACTGGGGCCACAGGCGCGACTTTTACAGGTCTTCCTGCGGGCGTTTCTGGTAGCTGGTCTAACAATGTTGTTACAATTAGTGGAACACCTACCACGGCCGGAGGGCCAACTACCTATGAGGTTACACTCACTGGCGGTTGTAGTGTGGTGAAAGCTACAGGGACAATAAAAGTTGATTCACGACCTATTGGTGGTAAACTTGCATTCGGTAATAGCAAAATATTTTTGATATGTGAAAATCCAGTAGAAGGCAGTTATACAACGGATTTAACCCTATCTGGAAAAACAGGTACTATCGTTAAATGGGAATATAGAAGTAATTTATCAAACACATGGATTCCTATTAGAAATACTGACAATAGTTTTTTTACTGAAGAAATTTTACCCAAAGAATCATTTAAAGGATTAAATATAACTGCGTCAACAATATTTAGAGTAGAAATTAAAAATGGTGTATGTGCAAGTGTTTTCAGCGATACGGGTATTATAAGTGTAATCCCTTCTAATATAAAACCTAGCCCGGTTACTGTAAGTAAGCCAGTAATTTGTTTGGGAGAAAATGTAACATTAAGCTCTGAAACTGGTTATGGAGAGACTTTCGGAAAATTTGAAGGTGGGGCATTCGATAATTCGTCAATTACCAACCAAGGTTGGAGAATTGCTGATAAAAATGGCAATGATTATAACTTCGAGTCTAGTGCTGATAACACAACTCCAGATAAATGGTTGAGAACTAATCCACACGATTTTAAAACTGCAGATATCACTTCTCCCTATACCGTAAGAGATAAAAGATGGGATACATCGTTTGACACTGCTGGAAACAAGGGTTTTGCTATTGTATCTGGTAACAACTCATCGACCTTAGAAACCGCAGTATTTTCACTTTCAGGTTTAGATCAGGCTATTTTAACTTTTGACCAAGCATTCAACTTGACCCCGGGTGCATCCATAATAGTGGAAATATCCACAAATGGTGGAAATACCTATGGAACGGAACCTATTCTATATCAAAATTCTGGTTCAGTAAGTAGCGGTAATTATGACCATTTTGGTAGTGGGACAGTGAATGTAAATCAAATGACGATTGATTTAGGGGATTATCTAGGTTATCCTAACTTAAGAATTAGATTTAAATATATAGGTACACGAATTGGCGATGTATGGACATTAGATAATATTAAGGTTCCCGAAGGCCCTAGAGATATCGCTCAGGAGTGGAATGATACTACAGATCCTCAGAATCCTATTTTTATAGGAAGGTCTAATACAGAAACATGGACCCCAACTAAAATCGGTTGGAATACCTTTAAAATTACAACATTAATCATCTTAGACAGTGCGGGCAATGCTTGCACAAGTGTTCAAAACAGTGAAGAGATAAGAGTATTTGCTTTTGATACATACATTACCACTGCAACGAGCAAAATACCTCCTGGTTGCGGAGTAACCAAAGCGCAGTTAAGTGCAACAGTAACTGGTAAAAAGTTGGGAACGATTACAACTTATCCAACTCCAGACGGTTACATTGGGCAGTGGAAAATTGAAGGTCCTGCTGGATATACCATCTCAAATACCGACCCTAATAGTACTTTAACTGCAATCAACAACCCAAATATCAATTTTTCTGCGACAGATTTTGGTGCTTACAAATTTACTTGGGAATTAATTCCTACTACTAAAAATACGAGCAATCAATTAATCACAAATCCTGGATGTGCACCAACATATACACCGGCAAACTTAAATGTTTCGGATTGCCCAAGATTGGACTGGTTAGGAGATAATGATCACGTCGTTTTTGGAGATAAATTTAATTTACCAAATAATTTCAGTTTCGAGCTTTGGGTAAAACCAGGTGGTTTAACTGCTGCTCGAACTGCGAATGAAATTTTATTTGCGAAGCATGACAATGGAACTAATACAGGTTATGCATTAGAACTAACCAACAACGAACCCGTATTTAAAATGTACAATGGAACAACAGGGCAATCTATAAGACCGGCTGTCTCATTATTAACATTAGGCCAAGGAAAACAGAGATGGTATCATTTGGCCGTGACATATAACGGAAGTGATGTGAAGATGTATGTGGATGGTGTACAGATTGCTACTGGGAACGCTACCAAAGGTGTTTCAAATACAGCTGATTTTATCCTAGGAGCTAATTCCGATGGCTTTGGTTATGCCCAGAATTTCTACAAAGGCTTTATGGATGAGTTTAAGGTTTGGAACGTTGCATTAACGGAACTCCAAATTCGTGAAATGATGAATCAGGAAATTATTGATAATGGAGGTGTTACTGGGAAAGTTACCAAGCAGAAAATTTCTGGCGGACTAGACTGGTCTAACCTTTTAGGCTATTATCATATGAATGTGCTCAATTGGGATCATACTCCGGATTGCACGACTAATCCAACACAAGGAACTGATGTGGTATCTGGTTATCTCCAAGATAATTCAGGTAAAGGTAATCAAGGTAGGTTAAGACTTATAGAGACCAGTCAAGAAGAAACTGCCCCAATACCTTATACTACAATAGCCGATGGCGATTGGTCTAGTCCAGGGACTTGGACCTATGGTACTGTTTGGGATCAGCCTAACTCAAAACTTCAGATATCTACAACTGCCAGTGTTGACATCGATTGGAACATCGTTGCAACCTGCCATGATGTCAATGCCTATAGCAAAATTCCTAGCCGATCAGGCTTAGAAAGTGAAATAAACTATGTCGTTCTCGGTTTGTTGGTATTAGATGGAGAATTAACTGTGGATGATGCTGGGCCCGCAGAAAACGAAAAGGATCCAGGCCTAGGCTTTTGGGTAACTCATTATCTCAAGGTAGATGGATCAATTGATTTAGTTGGTGAATCGCAGCTTATTCAGAAAGCATATTACGAGAATCAAGATAACCATCCTACTCTTGGAAATGATAGTGAATTAGACAAAACCAGTGGGGGATATATTGAAATAGACCAGCAGGGACAGCTTAACATGTATAACTATAATTATTTTAGTACACCTGTAAGTATTACTAATACTAATGCAAATAATGTTCCTTACAATGTTGGAAGTGTATTATTCGATGGATCTACCACTACTAGTCCTGTGCCAATAAATTGGACAACAACTTCCTATGATACTGGTCGAGCAATACCGATCAGCAATAGTGCTAGATGGGTATATTCTTTTCCTAACCAACTTGCCAATACCTATGTACAATGGGTCCCTATTGGATCTACAGGAAGCGAAAGTCCTGGTATAGGATTTACCTTAAAAGGCAGCGGTGTTGGTCAAACAGTGGGTCAACCAATCACCGGAACCCAAAATTATGTTTTTAAAGGAAAACCAAATAATGCGAATATTTCACTGTCTATACTCGGCGGGAACCAAACTATGGTAGGAAACCCGTATCCATCTGCGATTAGTGTTGACGACTTTATTGATGATAATATAAATGCAATTGATGGTGATCTTTATTTCTGGGAGCATTTTTCTACAAATAAAACGCATATATTAAGAGATTATGAAGGTGGTTACGCGGTAAGAAATAAAACTGGCGGGTTACCACCATATATAGCAGTTGTCAGTGCTGATGGCTATTATATTAGTGGTATTGGAGCCTTATCTAAAATACCCGGAGATTATATTCCTGTAGGGCAAGGATTTTTTGTAACCTCGGGTAGCTCTGATCCAACTACCACTTTTAATATAATTTTCAGAAATAGTCAAAGATATTTTGAGAGAGAATCAAGCGGGAAGTCTACATTTATGAGGACAAGAAATCCGCAACAAACAAATAATTCTGTAAACGTAAAACGATTGAGGATAGATATCGAGTTACCCAACAAAATTGTAAGACCCTTGTTATTAGGATTCGTTGATAATGATAAAGCAACAGATGATTATGACAAAGGATATGATGCCAGATCATTTGATGCAAAAGCTCCCTATGATGCGTTTTGGAAAATTGATAATGATAATTTTATTATCCAAGGTGTAGGTAATTTTGATATTACTAAAAAATACCCACTAAACATAATTAACGAAAATGATGGTAGTTTTTACATTAAAGTTAGATCTTTAGAAAACTTTGAGGAAGAAGTTGAGGTTTATTTATATGATGCGGTTTTAGAGACTTATAGCAAAATCAACGATATCTCTCATAAGTTTAATACTGATGGAGAAAAGTTAAGTAAAGATCGTTTCTATATTGCCTTCCGTACCGACGAGCAAGCGCTGGAAATACCTAAGGAGACGATTGATCAGGTATCAGTAAATTATCTTAATGATAGTCATGAAATCATGATCAAAACTCCATCGGACATCAGTGTAAAACAAATTTACCTGGTAAACATGGCTGGGCAAACTGTGAAATCTTGGAATGCTACCAATACAACTATTTCTAATGATATCAGAATACCAGTGACAAACATCGCCGATGGTAACTACATCATTAAATTAGAAACAGATAAGACGACTTTCAATAAGAAAGTGGTAATAAAAGAGTAAGTTTATAATTATAAAGCGGCCATCTAATGGCCGCTTTTTTATATTCAGCTGTAAGAATTCCTAAAATAAATAGCAGTTAGTCGGATTAAAGTGCTTTTAATAGATTGATTAATAAATAAATTTTCTATGTTTGTTAAAACCAAATCTCCACAATTATGAAAATAACGTTGACGTCGTTGCTTTTCACATTCTTCCTTTGTTCTTTTCAGACACTCTTTGCATCTAATAATCTTACCGAAGCCGAAGCCGTACAAAGGGTAAGAGTCAAGTTTGTTTCACCTTCCGGAAACATCAGGCCTCTCCTTTTAGGTTTTACTCCCGACGATGCTGCTTCTGATGGGGTCGATTATGGCTATGATGCCAAAACGATGGATAATTATCCAAATGATCTTAATTGGATTATCGAAGATGAACGTTATGTGATTCAAGGTGTGGGCCGGTATGAAACTTCTAAATTTTATCCCTTTGTACTTTTCCTAGCAGAAACCGGAGATGTAACCATTGCACTTACCGCGTTAGAAAATTTTGATAGCGAAATTCCCGTTTATTTATACGATGCGGTTTATGACGACTATACTCAAATAAATGACAGTCCGTTTAAAAGATTCGTCCAGCCCGGCACTTATCATAATCGATTTTTCCTGGCGTTTTCGCCAAAAGATGTGGTTTTATCTAATGATAAAAAGTGGTTTGAAGATTCAATAAAAATTTCTGATACTAATGATGAATTGAAAATTGAATTCAAAAACATCAATAGCCTAGATAAGTTGACCATTTATAGTGTAGATGGAAAAATGATATTTAGTTCTGCAAACAGAAGTACTGCCGATATAAGATTCGCGTCCAGTAATATTAAGAACATTCCCCTGCTTCTTGAAGTTTATGCGGATGGGCGGCGCTATAACAAATTGTTACTTATTCCTAAGTAATCTTTTTTCCTCTTTTACAATCTTTTACGGTCAATAGGATATATAGCTTACTTTTTCACTAAAGCCTGCTACAAATTTTTCTTAAAATTTACCGTTCGTCGATTATTTATGCATATTGTGGATAAAATTGAAATTATATTTCTATATTCGTCCTACCTAAATCTAAATTAATCGACTTATGTATAAAACTACATTCAAAAACCTACATCACCACTGTAATCATTTCATGCTCAATTTTGGGTGAAATAAAAAAGGAAATCTTTCATCTTAACAATTAATCGTTGTTGAAACATTTCATTTTTTAATTCATTTCAAATATCACAAGTTGAGTAAGTTCCATACCATAGCGTCTTTATACAAGAGCAGGGGGTCAAAAATGACCACCCTATTACTAATTTGTCTATTTACAACAAAATCATTTGGTTTTGAGTTAGGACATAAGCTGGTAATATCAGACGTTTCTCAGACTAAAGCTCATTCATTTACTTCTAACATAAGTGGGTTAAACAGTCTTAATCTAACAAAACTTTTAATAGAACATACTTCCGAGAAGTTCAAACAAAAATTATCCGAAAGCATCAAATCCATTTCGTCATTATGGGTGAATAAAAAAGATAGCAATAAAAGCATAACCAGGCCAAATTCGAAAAAATACGAATTGGAAGCCCTCGGAAATTTATCAACGTCCGCCTCAACAGAATCCGTTTTTCTGTTAGAAGCAAAATGTAAATCAACCATTTTACAACTAGATTCAAATGGATTGGCAACTCTATTACCATCTGATATCGATGATGGATCTACAGTGGATTCGGGAAGCCCTATATTAACAATATCAAAGGAATCATTCACTTGTGATGATATTGGAAATAACATGGTCACCTTGACGGTAACAGATAATAACGGTAACAGTTCGACCTGTAACTCAACCGTTACGGTCGAGGATAACATAGACCCTACCATAACGGCACCTGCCGATACAACGGGGACCACGGACTCGGGCTGCGTATCAACCAACGTCGCACTCGGGACGCCCACGACAGCTGATAACTGCGGTGTGGCATCGGTGACCAGCGATGCACCGGCCTCCTTCCCATTGGGAGCGACAACGGTTACTTGGACAGTGACGGACAACGCCGGCAGGACTGCAACCGCCACCCAGACGGTAACGGTAACGGACAACATAGACCCCACCATAACGTCACCTGCCGATACAACAGGGACCACGGACTCGGGCTGCGGATCAACCAACGTCGCACTCGGGACGCCCACGACAGCTGATAACTGCGGGGTGGCATCGGTGACCAGCGATGCACCGGCATCCTTCCCATTGGGAGCCACAACGGTCACCTGGACAGTGACGGACAACGCCGGCAGGACGGCAACCGCCACCCAGACGGTAACGGTAACGGACAACATAGACCCCACCATAACGGCACCTGCCGATACAACGGGGACCACGGACTCGGGGTGCGTATCAACCAACGTCGTACTCGGGACGCCCACGACAGCTGATAACTGCGGTGTGGCATCGGTGACCAGCGATGCACCGGCTTCCTTCCCATTGGGAGCGACAACGGTTACTTGGACAGTGACGGACAACGCCGGCAGGACGGCAACCGCCACCCAGACGGTAACGGTAACGGACAACATAGACCCCACCATAACGGCACCTGCCGATACAACGGGGACCACGGACTCGGGCTGCGTATCAACCAACGTCGCACTCGGGACGCCCACGACAGCTGATAACTGCGGGGTGGCATCGGTGACCAGCGATGCACCGGCATCCTTCCTATTGGGAGCGACAACGGTCACCTGGACAGTGACGGACAACGCCGGCAGGACGGCAACCGCCACCCAGACGGTAACGGTAACGGACAACATAGACCCCACCATAACGGCACCTGCCGATACAACGGGGACCACGGACTCGGGCTGCGTATCAACCAACGTCGTACTCGGGACGCCCACGACAGCTGATAACTGCGGTGTGGCATCGGTGACCAGCGATGCACCGGCTTCCTTCCCATTGGGAGCGACAACGGTTACTTGGACAGTGACGGACAACGCCGGCAGGACTGCAACCGCCACCCAGACGGTAACGGTAACGGACAACATAGACCCCACCATAACGGCACCTGCCGATACAACGGGGACCACGGACTCGGGCTGCGGATCAACCAACGTCGCACTCGGGACGCCCACGACAGCTGATAACTGCGGTGTGGCATCGGTGACCAGCGATGCACCGGCATCCTTCCCATTGGGAGCGACAACGGTCACCTGGACAGTGACGGACAACGCCGGCAGGACGGCAACCGCCACCCAGACGGTAACGGTAACGGACAACATAGACCCAACCATAACGGCACCTGCCGATACAACGGGGACCACGGACTCGGGCTGCGGATCAACCAACGTCGCACTCGGGACGCCCACGACAGCTGATAACTGCGGTGTGGCATCGGTGACCAGCGATGCACCGGCTTCCTTCCCATTGGGAGCGACAACGGTTACTTGGACAGTGACGGACAACGCCGGCAGGACGGCAACCGCCACCCAGACGGTAACGGTAACGGACAACATAGACCCCACCATAACGGCACCTGCCGATACAACGGGGACCACGGACTCGGGCTGCGTATCAACCAACGTCGCACTCGGGACGCCCACGACAGCTGATAACTGCGGGGTGGCATCGGTGACCAGCGATGCACCGGCATCCTTCCTATTGGGAGCGACAACGGTCACCTGGACAGTGACGGACAACGCCGGCAGGACGGCAACCGCCACCCAGACGGTAACGGTAACGGACAACATAGACCCCACCATAACGGCACCTGCCGATACAACGGGGACCACGGACTCGGGCTGCGTATCAACCAACGTCGTACTCGGGACGCCCACGACAGCTGATAACTGCGGTGTGGCATCGGTGACCAGCGATGCACCGGCTTCCTTCCCATTGGGAGCGACAACGGTTACTTGGACAGTGACGGACAACGCCGGCAGGACTGCAACCGCCACCCAGACGGTAACGGTAACGGACAACATAGACCCCACCATAACGGCACCTGCCGATACAACGGGGACCACGGACTCGGGCTGCGGATCAACCAACGTCGCACTCGGGACGCCCACGACAGCTGATAACTGCGGTGTGGCATCGGTGACCAGCGATGCACCGGCATCCTTCCCATTGGGAGCGACAACGGTTACCTGGACAGTGACGGACAACGCCGGCAGGACGGCAACCGCCACCCAGACGGTAACGGTAACGGACAACATACCGCCTATTTCTCCAACCTTAAGCAATATTACTTGGGGATGTAGCTATACACCATCAACTCCGACGACTACAGATAACTGTTCTGGTACTATCAATGGGGTTGCAAATGTTAGCTTTCCTATAACTTCTACTACGACCATAGTATGGCAATTCACAGATAACCATGGAAATTCTTCCACTGCCAATCAAACAATTACCATAAATCCGCTTGTCTGTAATGTTACCATCATAAACAATGTTGCGTGTTTTGGTGGTGTTGATGGTAAAGCAACGGTTTCGGCACAAGGTGGATTAGCACCCTATACCTATAACTGGAATGGTCTTGACCCAAATTCATTATCAGCAGGTAACCACAGCGTTACCGTCACTGACAGTAATGGTTGTTCGTCTAGCTGCAATTTTACCATTACTGAACCAAGCCAACTGATCGCTTCTATAACCAATCAAGTAAATAATGATTGTTATGATGGTAATTTAGGATCTGTAACTGTTTCCGGAGCAAATGGAACACCAAACTATCTATATAGCATAGATGGTGGAACTTTTAGAAGTAGCGGGACTTTTAGCAATCTTACAGAAGGTACTTACGCCATAACCGTGAGAGATGCCAAATTATGTACTGTAGTTCAAAATGTTACCATAACCGCGCCTGCAGACCCAGTAACTGCAATCATTCAAATTACAGATGAAGGATGTTCTTCTGTTGGCACAAAAGGAGTTATTGTAACCGCAAGCGGTGGTTCTAATTCTGGCTTTCAGTATAGAAGACATAATGGAAGCTGGGGCTCTTGGACAAGCAATGGAAATTTCGGTCCGCAGCCAGATGGTGATTATCTATTCCAGGCAAGAGATGCTTCGGGTTGTGAATCTAATATAGAGTCCGTTAAAATTGAATTTTCAAATCCTTTAAAGCTAACAATCCCTACTAAACAAGATGTGTTATGTTATGGTGCGGCTACTGGTACTGCTAATTCTGCAGCAGTGGGTGGATTAGGACCTTATAGTTATTCATGGAACACTTCACCTGTGCAAACTACCCCAAATGCCACAGGACTAGCAGCTGGTACTTACACACTGACGGTAACAGATGCAAATAACTGTTCTGTTTCAAAAAATGTTACCATCACTCAATCAACTGAAATTCAACTAACAGAAAATCATGTAAATGTTAATTGTTATGGGAAAAATACAGGTTCTATATCATTATCGGCTTCCGGTGGCAAACCAAATTACACCTTTAACATCAACAACGGAGCATATGGGTCTAACAGTAATTTTTCAAATTTAACTGCGGGCACTTATGTTATGGGTGTCTTGGATTCTAACGGTTGTAAAAAACAAATCAACGTTACAATTACACAACCCGAAATTTTAGCTGCTGCTTTCGTCTTGGGCACGAATGGATGTTCTGGAGGAAGCAACGGAACCGCGACGGTTAACGTCACAGGCGGTACCGCACCTTACTCATATTCATGGAATACAAGTACGACTCAAACAACAGCTACGGCCACGAATCTTTCCCCTGGAAATTATATATGTACGATAACAGATGCAAAAGGGTGTACTTTAAATTTCCCGGTACAATATGTAGATCCCCCGGTGCTAACTCTTACGACTTCTACCGTGGTTACTTCTGGAGCAGGTCTTTCTGATGGCAAGGCAACAGTTTCGACCACAGGCGGCGGCGGAACCTATACCTATTCTTGGAATACATCTCCTGTCCAAACTACAGCTACTGCAACGGAACTTACACAAGGAAATTATACGGTTACTGTAACAGATAATTTGGGCTGTACAAAAACCGCTTCTGTACTTGTTGCGGATAAGATAATCATAAGCCCATTTGTTGAAGAATCGAATTATGAAATTGGTTGTACTGAAGGTGATAGTATCGAACAACTAAGTCTTCGACCAGAAATTACTGGTGGTTATGGCACTTTAACCTATTCGTGGAATTACGGGGCGAACGCAAGCGTAATTAGTGGTGATTCTAATGGTGGATCTAAAATAATAAGTTACGGTATTGGAGGTACAAAAACTATCTCGGTAACGGTAACCGATGCATCCGGTCAGAGCGTTACTAAATCTTTCACGGTTATCATAGATACCTGTATCACATTTGATGTTGATTGTAATAAATGTGTTGCAAATGACTATACTTTGGGTGAATATTACATAGGAGATGAAAATGGAAATCCGGTCGGAACCTGTGACAACCCAGGTGAAATAATCAGTAGTCCCATCTACATCTGGTTCTTGCTAAATCATAGTGATAACACCAATTATTCTTTAACCGTAGTTGCTGAATACAAAACAACTCATCCAATTACTGGTGAAATTAAAATTGAAACCATCCAGGATTGTTTGTATGAGGGTGAAAAAATAGGACTTGGCAAAGCCAACCTTTTTATCGATACCGATTATGTATGCGGAAGTACCATAGAGATTTCCAACTTTCTCATTTCTTGGAACAAATTAGCCAGAACGCCTTGTAGACAAGATGCGCCCAAGTGTTTGTGTATCGCCGATGTATTGACCTTAGAATCTCCCCTGTCCGGAAAACTAGCTAAAACAGATATCTCATGTTTCAATGGTACTGGTGATGGCTCAATTGACTTGTCTCTTTTTGGTGGCACACCTCCTTTTACCTACGCTTGGTCAACTGCAGATGGAACAGGGCTTTCTCCAAGCACTGCTAACCAAACAGGATTGTCACCTGGCACCTATACCGTTTCGGTAACCGATTCTAAAGTCACTTATAACGAAACGACTAAATCTTATTATTCAGATCCTCAAACCATAACATTATCGGCAACTATCGGCAAGCCACCATTATTGGAAATTGCAAGCACCTCCTCAACAGATGTGATATGTAACGGAGAAAGTAATGGTTCAGCTACTGTAGAAGCAACGGGAGGAACTCCCAATTATACCTATTCTTGGAATAGCTCTCCTGTACAAACCACTCAGACTGCGACTAATTTAAGCGCTGGAGATTACACGGTTACGGTTACAGATGCGAATGGTTGTATTGCGACGGAAACAGTTACTGTAATTCAACCACAACCTTTATCGGCGACAATTACAAGTAACGAACCTCTCTGTTTTGGAGATGCCAACGGTAATGCTACCGTTAATGCAAGCGGAGGTGTTGGAACTTATACCTACCAATGGAATACTACTCCGGTTCAAACAACTCAAACCGCGAATAATCTTAGAGCTGGCAACTACACTGTCACTGTTTCAGACTCTAATAATTGCATAACCACAGCAAATGTGGTTATCGCTCAACCGACTCAACTTACTTCAACCATATCTAAAACAGATATAAACTGTTATTCGGCAGATAATGGAACCGCAACGGTTACCGCTAGCGGCGGAACAGGAGCTTATACTTATCTATGGAATGATGGCTCAGCCCAAACCACGGCAACTGCTTCAAATTTGGCACCAGGAACCTATAATGTTAGGGTAACGGATGAAAATGGATGTAATTCATTTCAGAATATAACCATAACCCAACCTAGCGAATTAACGGTCTCGGTAGATTTTGACAATCCTGATTGTTATAGGCCAATTTCTGCAACTGCTAATGCGTCTGGTGGAACCGGACAATTTACTTATTCTTGGGATAGCACTCCTGTACAAACAACACAAACAGCAACTTTTCTACAATCTGGAAATTACACCGTCACGGTTACCGACGAAAATGGTTGTATCGCGACAGAAACAATCGACTTAAATATCCCATTATTGACTTCTGCTAATGCCGGAGCAGATCAGAATTTAAGCAACAGTAATTGTGGAGTTACGACCGTGACCCTTAATGGAAGCGGAACCGATACTGCAGGAAATAATTACAGCGGAACTTGGACGATAGTTTCGGGTAGTGGCGGAAGTTTTGCTGATGCCAGCTTGAAGAATACCACATTTACCGGTCAATCTGGTCAGACGTATGTGTTGAGATATTCAATTTCTTGTGCCCAGGACGATGTGCAAATTCGTTTTCCTATCGCTTGTAGTAAATTAGATTTTGATGGAACCAACGATTATGTAGATTTTGGAGATAATCAAGATTTCAATTCAAATTTCAGTATCGAATTGTGGATGAAGTCTGAAGCAACAAACACTAATATTCAAACAATCTATTCAAAAAGGAATGCATTAAGCCCTATTAATGGATTCGAACTTAGATTAGTAAATAATACCTTGTCGTTTAGATATAATCTAAAAACAGTTGATTCACCTTATAAGATTTCTTCTAACCGCTGGTATCACGTGGCCGTAACATTTGATGGCACTACCTACAAACTATATATAGATGGAATTCTAGCAAATGCGGGTAATGGCAACTTCCCAATTGCCAACAGCAACAAATTTATCTTAGGCGCAGTGGACCGTACTTTACAAACACCTACCAATTATTATAACGGTTGGATGGATGAATTAAGGATTTGGAACAAAGCACTATCTGTCGAACAGATAAGACATATGATGAATCAAGAGGTTGAGCAAAATTCTGGAAATGTGAGAGGCGCAATTGTACCAGTTGACATCCCAGGTTTAAGTTGGTCAGATTTGTCTAACTACTATCAAATGAAACAACCATCTGATATCGTTAACAGTTACCTACTCGATAACAAAGGCACTTTAAATGGTCGTTTATACAATATAACTACATGGCAAGACGAGACTGCTCCTCTGCCCTACTTAACCAAAAGGAATGGAAATTGGAATATCACTAATTCAACTACCCCCTGGCTATATGGCGATGGTGTTTGGAGTTATCCTAATTCAATCGGAATCAACAACACTCCAATTGACTGGAACATAGTAAAGAGCTCACATGATGTGAGGGTCAATTCTCAAGATGTGGTATTGTTAGGATTATTAGTTGATAGCAACAAAATTATCGTAACAAATTCCGGAACTCAAGATGAAACTAATCAAGGACATGGGTTAACCGTAACCCATTATCTTAAATTAAATGGAATCATTGATCTGATTGGTGAATCACAATTAGTTCAAAAACGATATACCCCTAATCAAGTTAATGGAAGTATATTGGATGCCGCGAGTACTGGTTATATTAAGAGGGACCAACAAGGCACTACCAATCTGTATAATTATAATTATTGGAGCTCGCCAGTAGGAACAATAGGATCAGGAAACAACAATGTACCCTATACTGTTGGCTCTATTCTATACGACGGCACTTATTCCTCTATTCCAGTGCCGGTAACTTGGAACTCAACTTACGACGCAACTGGAGCGTCAAATCCTGTTAATCTGAGTAAAAGATGGATTTATATATATGAAAACTTCCCGAGCGACACCTATGCCGCATGGAAATATATCTCTAACACAGGAAGCATTCCCATTGGCTTGGCATTTACCATGAAAGGGAGTGGTGTGGGAGACCCTGTAAATGACGTTCAGAACTATTCTTTTATGGGCAAACCGAACAACTCAACTATTAATACCCCAATTTCTATTGGAAACCAAGCCTTGGTAGGAAATCCATATCCTTCAGCAATAGATGCAAATGAATTTATTAAGGATAATATTCCGGGAGCTACCGGTAGTCCAGACACGAATGGAAGTATTGACGGGTCACTATATTTTTGGGAACATTACCAATCTAACTTCACACATATTCTTAGGGATTATCAAGGAGGCTATGCTGTATACAATCTTAGTGGCGGTCTACCCGCTATTTCTCCACCTTTAGTCAGTGGTGAAGGCACAAGCACAAAAATTCCTGGGCAATATATCCCTGTTGCGCAAGGATTTTTTGTCACGGCAAGTGATGACGGTGGAACTGTCTCATTTAAAAATCGTCAAAGAATATTTCATAGGGAAAGCTTAACCAATTCAACCTTTTTCAGGGTTAGAAATCCAGGAATATCGGACCAGCCATCCATTGACGATGATGTTAGACGGGTAAGGTTAAGTTTTCTCACCCCAGAAAAGGCAACAAGACCTTTATTACTGAGTTTTATGGGGGATGAAAATGCAACTGATGGATTTGATTATGGTTATGACGCACTGATCAACGAAACCGACCTTCCGAACGATATGTCTTGGATAATCGAGAAAAATAGATATGTAATCCAAGGGGTGGGAAGTTATAAAGTTGACAAACAATATCCTCTCGGTATTTTCCTTGCAAATTCTGGAAAGATTTCGATTAGGTTGGATCAATTAGAGAATTTTGATCACGATGATAAAATTTATATTCATGATACCCAGACTGGTAGCTACATTGAAATTAATGATAACACTTTTGACATTGAATTGGATGCAGGTGAATATTTAAACCGATTTTTTGTTACATTCCAAACAGATAAAACGCTTTCTAATAAAGAAGAAGTTCTGGATAAATCAATCGTTCTTAATTATTTGAACAATAGTGGTGAGATTTATATTAAAGTACCCAATAGTATTAGCATAAAACAGGTTTACCTTATAAATGTCGTTGGGCAAAAAGTAAAATCGTGGAATGCCTTTAACGCCAACTTATCGAGCGAAACCAAGATTCCTGTAGGCAAGGTAGCTGACGGAAATTACATTATAAAAATCGAAACAAATGGTGCTAGTTTCAACAAGAAAATATTAATTAAACAATAATTTAAAAAAGAGAAATTCAAAAAACTGTAATACCAAATCACCGGATTACATTTCGCAGAATCCCCATTAATTAATGAGAGCACATGAGTGTGATCAATAATCCATAACCCGAAATGTATGATTAAACTAAACAACCTTAGCCTGTTCTTAGTACTTGCCTTGGCGAGTACTTCCCTTCAGTTAACTGCCCAGACTGAAGAGCCATTAATTCAACGAGTTAGAATCGATTTTAAATCGCCAACCAATTACGTGCGCCATCTGCTGCTGTCTTTTGTCTCTGACAATTCTGCAACCGACGGAGTAGATTATGGTTACGACGCCAGAAACATTGATAATATCCCCTATGATCTTAATTGGATTATTGGGTCAGACCGTTACGTTGTCCAAGGGGTGGGTCAATTTCATGACCAACGTCAATATCCTTTTTGGATGCAGATGATGAACTCGGGCGAAATTGAAATTAGTCTAGCGGGTCTAGAAAATTTTGAAACAACCATTCCCGTCTATATTTATGACACGGAAACCAAGGAATATTTTGCGATTAATGATGCCCCGATGAAGGCCATGGTATATAATGGAGAATATTTTGATCGCTTTCACATTGCTTTTTCTAACAACAATATTGTACTATCCAATCCCAAAGAAAATTTTGAAGATGGATTAAAGATTTATTTTGAACAAAAATCACAGAACCTGACCGTGGATGCAAGTTTATCCCAGCCGATAACCAGGATTATGATTTATAAAGTAGACGGTAAATTGTTGCATTCATTAGATTATGCCGACATCCACAAAGTGAATATCAACAATGCCAATTTTCAGAATTCTATTTTAATCGTGAAGATTGAACAAGGTTCTAGAAAAACGGAGAGGGTCATTTTACCTCATTAAGAAAAGTGCACCCTATTTTATTTGAATCTTTCAAGTAGTTGATCAAGACTAAGTTCTTCTTGATCACCTGTTTTCATATTCTTTAAGGTGAAGACTTTATTTTCAATTTCGGTGGTGCCAAGTAATATCACATACGGGATATTCCTTTTGTTAGCATAATTAAACTGTTTTATGGTTTTTTTTGCATCGGCATACAATTCGCAGCTCACGCCACCTTCCCGTAAAATCGCGATGGTTTCTAATGCCTTAATGGCTTCAGAATCACCGAAATTGATGAAGAGTATTTGTACGGATTCGGCAATTGCTTCAGGAAAAAGATTCAAACTTTCTAGAACTAAATAAATTCGATCTAAGCCAAAACTAATCCCTACACCACTTACATCCTTTAGTCCAAAAATGCCTGTAAGGTCATCATAACGACCGCCCCCACCTATTGATCCCATATCCACACCTTCTGGTGCAGCAACTTCAAAGATTGCTCCGGTATAATATTCCAGTCCTCTAGCAAGAGTAACATCTAATTGCAATCTGGCCGATTTTAATCCGAGTATAGAAATAGAGGCATAAATAAATTCTAATTCTCGAATTCCTTTTTTACCGATTTCAGAATCTTCTAGAATCGAACTTAATTGTAATAATTTTTCATCGAAACTACCAGAAAGAGAAAATAGAGGTTGAAGCTTATCTAAGCTATCTTTGGAAATTCCACGTTGTAGCATTTCTTCCTTAACCTTCTCCTCTCCTATTTTATCGAGTTTATCTAAGGCAACCGTAAAGTCGATTAGCTTATCCTGCGCCCCGATAATCTCGGCAATACCAGAAAGAATTTTACGATTGTTGATTTTTATGGTGGTTCCTTGTAGTTTAAGTTTGTCAAAAACAGCATCATAAAGCTGAACAAATTCCACTTCCTGCCAAAGAGAGGTAGAACCTACAACGTCAGCATCACACTGAAAAAATTCCCTGAACCGTCCTTTTTGCGGTCTATCGGCTCTCCATACAGGTTGAATCTGATAGCGCTTAAATGGAAAATCAATATCATTTTGGTTCTGTACAACGTAACGTGCAAACGGTACGGTAAGGTCGTAGCGCAAAGCCTTTTCAGAAATTTTGGGTGAAATCTTAGAAATATCCCTATTCTGTAATGCTTCATCATCGACTTTGGATAAAAAATCACCAGAATTCAAAATCTTAAAAATCAACCTATCTCCTTCATCTCCATATTTACCTAGCAAGGTTTCAGAATTTTCAAAACTAGGAGTTTCTATCGGCTGAAATCCATAAAGCCTAAACTGCGATTTTATAATATCGATAATATAATTTCGCTTAGCGACTTCAGCTGGATTAAAATCTCGTGTCCCTTTCGGGATGCTTGCTCTGTTTGCCATTTGTTTAGTTGATTCTCCGCAAAAATATTATAAATATCACGGCTTATAAAGATATTTTGTATTTAAGGTAACTTTATTGACCTTTGAGAGTCTTATTAATATACCAACAAAAATCAGCCACATAAATGTTTCCCTTACTAAAAGAGAATATTAAAATAGCCTTTGGATCAATAAAGACCCAATTACTAAGAACTATTCTAACGGTTTTAATTATTGGAATCGGCATCATGGCGCTAGTTGGGATTTTAAGCGCGGTTTCTGCATTAGAAAGTTCTCTTGCGAGCAATTTCTCCTTTATGGGCGCTAACACCTTTAATATTCAGCAATACGAACTAACAATTAGAGTAGGAAGTGGTCGTGGTGCAGAGAGAGAGAAAGTAAACCCGGTAATAAACTACAACCAGGTTAAAGAATTTGAAGATGAATATCGTTTTCCTTTTTCAAAAACTGCAATCTCATTTTACGGAACCCGAGCGGCAGAGATAAAATTTGAAAACAAAAAGACCGACCCCGAAGTTTCTGTGGTTGGAGTTAACGAAAATTTTATGGATGCTGGTGGCTGGGAAATCGAGGATGGTCGTGGGTTCAATTCCTTTGATGTTGAAAATAATAACAATGTCTGCGTCATCGGTAGTGATATCTACGATGATTTATTAAGCGACATAAATCCAGTTGATCAGACTATTTCTTTAAGAGGAAGCAAATTCAAGATTATTGGAGTTTTAAAAGCTAAACCCTCGGTTTTCGGCAATAACCAAAATATGGTGGTGTTGATTCCTCTTCAAAAAGCTCGGACCATTTTTACCAATCCAAATATAAATTACAACTTGAGCGTGAAGTCCGATAAAAAGGATATGCTAGACGGGGCGGTAGATGAGGCAATATTAACCTTTAGAAACGTGCGCGGACTTAGCCCGGTTGAAGAAAACAATTTTGGGATAAACCGAAGTGACGATCTTATAAACCGAATCGGCGCCATATCGAAATATCTTTATCTCGCCGCTTGGATAATCAGTATCATTACAATTTTAGGATCTTCTATTGCATTGATGAATATTATGCTGGTATCCGTATCCGAGAGAACTCGCGAAATTGGGGTAAGAAAAGCTTTGGGAGCAAAACAAAAAACAATTGCAGGTCAGTTCTTTATAGAGACTATTATTGTTGGGCAGTTAGGTGGATTGGTAGGGATTATTTTGGGTACGTTGATAGGTTTTGCATTTTCCAAGATCTTAGGCCTACCGTTTTCATTGCCTTGGTTCGCCATGTTGTGGGCCGTAATCGTAACCTTTATAGTAGCGGTTATCTCGGGCTCTTATCCAGCTTCTAAAGCTTCAAAATTAGATCCTATCGAATCCTTGCGTTACGAGTAACTAATTGATAAGATTGTCGAAATACTTGTAAAGCTGACCTTTGGTAATGTTGCCACCTTTGTAAATCAGTTCAAATTTGTCTCGCCCTTTATCCTCTGAATAATCCTTATTAGAATTGAAGATTTCAATTTTATCGGAAATAAGATTATTTCTTAACCAATCGAATCCATCAGCTGTGGTTAAATCAACATCTACGTGATTGATTTTTAGAGCGATCAATTTCATCATTGCATCATCAAAATAAAATAGATGAAGCTGTTTTGGAGAAATATGCTCAATGTATTCAACCTTGCTCAAAACACCTTCCCAGACCAAATCGCTAAAAACATCTAGTTCTTCTTCGGCAACTTCGGGCTTATCACGTTTAATCGTGGCCCATTCATCTTTTGTAATAGATTGGGTTGCCAAGAAATTGATGAATTCTTGTTGCAGTTCTTCAAACTGTTCTTTGGTAAGTCTTGTATATTTCATCCTAATCTTTTTTAGTTTGAAACTATTTTAAAAAAGAAATCGCCTAAAATTAGATTTTAGACGATTCCGATATATTATTTATAATGATTAAGCTTCAGCAATCACTTCAAAAATAAGGTCTACCACAACTTCTCTGTGTAGTCTAATTTCTGCAGTGTACTGTCCTAAACGCTTAATGTTACCTCCTTTAATAGAGATAAACTTCTTCTCGATAGTGTGTCCGGCCTTCTCCAATGCGTTTGCAAGGTCAATGGTCGTAACAGAACCGAAAATTTTATCACCGGCAGTTGCACCAGCGTTAGCTTTGGCAGTAAGCTTAACATTTAATTCTTTAATTGCTTCAGCCGTTTTCTTAGCTTCGTCAATAATACTCTTTTCTTTATAAGCTCTTTGTTTAAGAGTTTCAGAAAGTACTTTTCTCGCTGAAGGCGTTGCCATTATCGCCTGTCCTTGAGGAATAAGATAATTTCTACCATAACCGTTCTTAACCGTTACAATATCGTCCTTAAATCCTAAGTTATCAACGTCTTGTTTTAATATAAGTTCCATTGTTATGCTAGTTTTATTTTAATAAATCCGCAACGTAAGGCATTAATGCCAAGTGACGTGCTCTTTTTACTGCCGTAGAAACTTTTCTTTGAAATTTCAAGGAAGTCCCGGTTAAACGTCTAGGTAACAATTTACCTTGTTCGTTCACAAAGCTCAATAAAAAATCGGGATCTTTATAATCCACATATTTTATACCTGACTTTTTGAAACGGCAATATTTTTTTGCCTTTGTGGTCTCTATATTAAGAGGAGTAAGATATCTGATCTCTCCGTCTTTCTTTCCTTTTGCTTGTTGTTCAATTGAAGACATAACTTACGCTTTTTGTTTGTTTCTATTTCTTCTCTTCTCTGCCCAAGCAATTGCATGCTTGTCTAGTTTTACCGTTAGGTATCGCATAAAACGCTCGTCACGTCTAAACTCTACTTCTAATGGAGAAATTACCTCTCCATCTACGGCGTACTCAAATAAGTGGTAAAATCCACTTTTTTTGTTTTGGACTGCGTAGGCTAATTTCTTAAGCCCCCAATCTTCTTTGGCTATCATCTTTGCACCTCTAGAAACAAGAAAATCTTCGTATTTCTCGACTGTTTCCTTTATCTGGGTATCAGATAAAACGGGATTCAAGATGAAAACAGTTTCGTAATGATTCATATTTATTTAATTTTGTTATTAAAATGGGTGCAAAAATAGACAATAACTTATTTATTGGCAACGTTTTTGTAATGAAAGTTTTAAGGCTAGGAGTTTTCTTAAATTTATGTTAAAAATTACGGTTTGCCGATGTTTTTTGGTTTTTATCCGAATTTTTCGTACTATTGTCGATATCTTAACCTAAATTACTAAATGTTATGACTTTAAACTGTGTAGTAGTTGATGATTCTGCGATACAACGATTGTCGATCGTAAAGTTAATTGAGAACCATAGCTCGCTTAACCTTATCGCTGAATACAGCAGTGCCCTTGAGACCAAGAACGGTCTCAACACCCACAAAGTAGATCTTATCTTTTTAGATATCGAAATGCCAGTTTTAAACGGTTTTGAATTACTTGACGTATTAAATAATAAGCCCCAGATTATTTTTGTCACAGGTAAAACAGAATATGCGTTTAAAGCTTTTAATTACGATGCAACGGATTATCTGCAAAAACCTATTACCCGAGAACGCTTTAATACCGCAGTAGAAAAAGCTTTAGAACAGCACAAGCTGAAACTCGATTTTAATGAAACCGACGGTGAACATATCTTTGTAAAGAGCAATCTTAAAAAGAGAAAAGTTTACGTTAAGGACATTAAATGGATCGAAGCTTTAGGTGATTATGTTAAGGTAGTTACGGAAGAAAATAGTCTAGTTGTCTTATCAACTATGAAAGCATTCGAAAAAGAATTGCCTGAAGGCAAGTTCTTGAGGATTCATAAATCCTATATTGTTAACCTCGATAAAATCGACAGGTTTAACAGTAAGAATGTCGAAGTTGGCGCTTATGAAATTCCCTTAAGCCGGAACAAAAAGACCCAACTGGTCGATGCATTAAATAATATGTAATCAATAATTATCGACGTTTACAATTACTCGCACAGACCGAAAATCTTTAACACCGAGAAAGCTATTATTAATTTTAATGATAGCTTTCTTGGTTTTTGATATCGATTGATCTTTATCCACTTTCACCAAAATATTTTTGTTATATTGATTCCTTATCCTAGATACAGGAGGAAATTCTGGTCCCAGAACATTCTTTTTTAAGGCATGTCTTAAAGCTTTCGCAAACCACTCACTCGCATTATTCACCTTTTCAAAATCTTTATGCCTAAAGGTTAGCTTTATCAATCTGTAAATAGGTGGATATCTAAAATTGTGACGCTCGTCCATTTGCTCCTTGTACATACCTTCGTAATCTACCATAGAAACCTGCTTTAAGATTTTATGATTTGGATCATAAGACTGTATCAAAACTTTGCCTCTAGCATCGGTTCTTCCTGCCCTACCGGATACTTGAACCATCAACTGAAAACTCCTCTCGTGCGCACGGAAATCCGGAAAGTTTAGCATACTATCGGCATTCATGATTCCCACCAATCGCACATTTCTAAAATCCAATCCTTTGGTCACCATCTGGGTTCCAATTAGAATATCGATTTCTTGCTGTTCAAAAGAGGTGATTATTTTTTCATATCCATATTTACCACGAGTGGTATCCAAATCCATCCTTGCAGATTTATAATCAGGAAACAGGGCGTTTACCTCCTCCTCTACTTGTTCGGTCCCAAGTCCTAAAGTGTCGAGGCTCGCAACACCACAGGCTTCGCATTTGGTATGCATAGCGGTATGATAACCACAGTAATGGCATCGCAGTTGATTTCTATATTGATGGTAAGTTAGGCTAACATCACAATTTGGGCATTGTGGAGAATGCCCGCAAGTAGTGCATTCTATGATCGGCGAGAACCCACGCCTGTTTTGAAATAGAATCACCTGATTTCCTTCCGTTAATGCGGTGGTCATTTCTTCGATCAATCGATCGCTAAAATGACCCTTCATCAACTTTCTTTTATATTTCTCCCTAATATCTACCAGCTCTATTTCTGGCATTAACACATTATTAAATCGGGTATTAAGAGTTACCATTCCGAACTTTCCTGACTTGGCATTATGATAGCTCTCTAAACTTGGAGTTGCAGAACCCAGCAAAGTTTTCGCCTTAAATAAATTTGCCAATACAATTGAGGCATCTCGAGCATGATATCTGGGCGCAGGATCAAATTGCTTAAATGATGTTTCATGTTCTTCATCAACAATGACCAAACCTAATTTTTGAAAGGGCAATAATATTGAAGACCTAGCCCCAATAATCACCTGAGCTTTTGGAGAATTTTCGAGAACATTGTTCCAAACTTCAAAACGTTCATGACTGCTGTATTTGGAATGGTAAACGATAACCGCTTCACCAAAATATTCTTGAAGCCGATTGACCAACTGCGTGGTCAGTGCGATTTCGGGCAAAAGATAAAGTGCCTGTTTGCCACTTTCTAGGACTTTTTCAATTAACTTTACATAAATCTCGGTTTTACCAGATGATGTAACACCGTGCAATAAGGTCACGTCGTTGATTTTGAAGGATTTTTTAATTTCATCAAGGGCAATTTTCTGATGACTATTAAGTTTCATCAAATTATCAGATTCTTCGCCTTCATAATTCACCCGATCTTCTTGTATATAGTAATCTTCTAATATCCCTTTTTCTAATAAAGTTGAAATTGTCGAAGTGCTGGCATTACTAATTTTGGCCAACTCCTGAATCTTGACCGGTTTTCTAGAAGTTGAAGAAATGTTAAATAGATGCATCAAAACGTCCCGCTGCTTCGGCGCTCTATTTAATTCATCTAAAAGTGAAGTAAGATTTTCTTCCGATGAATAAGTTCTATTTAGCCGGATGTATCGATTTAATTTTGGTTTATACTTCTGAAAAATTTCTTCGTGAAGCAGAATCGCGTTTTTCTCGATGAGCCGATTTATAACCGGAAGCACTCTTTTCTTATCGAGAATACTCATCACATCATTGATGCTTAAAGAAGAATTATGGTGCAATGCATCATATATCAAGAATTCTTCGTCCTCGAGGGAGGTTTCATCTAATTCTTCGGACAGATTTCTTTTTATAATGGTTTCGCTTTCCAATAAGAATCCGGTCGGCAAGGCTGCTCTCATCACTTCGCCCAAACTACACATATAATAATTAGATATCCACTCCCAAAATTTAAGTTGAATGTTTGTTACCACCGGGCGCTCATCCAAGATTTGATGGATTTCCTTGGCTTCATATACTATCGGTGCATTTTGATGAATGGCATGAACCAGCCCGGTATAGATTTTTGACTTTCCAAAAGGAACCGCCACTCTCATTCCGACTGATAAAAATTCAGCTTCGGCATCGGTTATCTTATAAGAAAAGAGTTTCTCAAGCGGAATAGGAAGTATAATATCAATAAAATATGGCATATTAAAAGCTCTTTCTTAGTCGTATCAACGACATGTTAAGCTCGAAACCTAAAAGCACGATATTAGAATTTAACCATAAGTAGAATAGCAAAATCAACAATGCCCCGATTGAACCATAAAGCTCGTTATAACTGCTAAAGTTTTCAATATAAAGACCAAAAAGAAAAGATGAAATCATAATAAGTAAAGTCGAAAATAGTGCACCGACAGAAAAGAACCGAGATTCCTTACCTTCTTTGGTGCCGAAATAATAAAGAATGGCAATTGCCAAATAAACCATCATTACAAAAAAGAGATATTTTCCAAAAACTACCCAAAACAAACTAGCATTGGTATCGGCATACGACACGCCACTCAATTCTTCAAAAAACGGCTTAATGATGAAAATTTCAAAGTATCCATAAATCGCAACGGTAAAAATGAGCAGAAAACCTAATAAAAGCCCTACGCCCAATGATAGCAAATATTGTCTTACAACACTTCTAGTTAATTGTCTGTGATACGAACTTTCGAAGCCGACAAAAATAGCATTTACACCATTTGCCATCAAAAAAATAGACAGGATAAAAACTGTAGAAATAAGTCCTCCTTGCTGATTGACTCCTATGTTGTTAAAGATGTTTTTAAAGAAAAAATCCGAAGTCTGCGGCGGTAAAAATGATTGCAGAAACTGCTCAAACTCAATTCTAAAGCCTTCCACCGGGATGTATGGAATTAAAATAATTATAAATAAAATAAAAGGGAAAATGGCAGAAAAGAAACTAAAGGAAATGGCGCTGGCCCTTTCGGTAAGTGTTCCTTTAAATATACCGGTGATGTAAAGTTCTAAAAGATCATAAAAAGTAAGCCCCTCTAGCCCCGGAAGTTTAAGACTCTTCAAAAAAGAAGCAAGATGTCTTACCACTGGAATTTTATCCAGCTTATCTTCTATGGGCTTGGACATTTTTTTAAACCGCTTTAAGACTTAAATCCATATTATAAACAGAATGTGTAAGTGCTCCCGAAGATATATAATCGACACCACAAAGGGCGTATTCTCTTATTGTTTCTTCATTGATACCGCCAGATGATTCAGTTAAACATTTATCACCGATGAGCTTTACGGCTTCCTTAGTGTCTTCATAATTAAAATTGTCGATCAATATTCTATAGACACCAGGTGTTTTAAGAATCTCTTTTATTTCATCAAGATTTCTTGCTTCGACAATAATCTTTAGGTCCAAATTATTTTCCTCGAGATACGTTTTGGTTTTATTTATGGCTTTGGTGATTCCGCCGGCAAAATCGATATGATTGTCCTTTAACATCACCATATCGTATAAAGCAAAGCGATGATTTTCTCCTCCTCCGATTTTTACCGCCCATTTTTCTAGAGCCCTAATTCCGGGTGTGGTTTTTCTAGTGTCCAATATTTTGGTGCCGGTACCTTCTAATAAATCCACGAATTTTGAAGTTTTTGTAGCAATGGCACTCATACGCTGCATCGCGTTAAGCGCCAATCTTTCGGCTTTCAAGATAGATAGTGAAGACCCTTCAACATAAAAGACAATATCCCCATATTTTACACTTTCGCCATCTTTTCTAACGACTTCAACCTTTAAATCCTTATCCACATAATCAAAAATCTTAATCGCAAAGTCTACCCCAGCAATGATTCCCTGATCTTTGACCAGAAGCTTTGCACGGCCAGTCGCATCTTTAGGAATGCAGGCCAAAGAACTATGATCGCCGTCCCCTACATCTTCTCGGATAGCGTTTTTTATAATTAATTCAATTTCCTTATCAAATTGTTCTTGACTAATCATTTTATGTTATTTACCGTAAAAATAACAAACCATTCGCGAATCTGAGATGGCAGAATCTTATCATTTCCATCAAATATTATTGCAGACTTTAGGATGAAGTTTAATTTTACACTATGGAAATAACTTTGGTTACGATCGGAAAAACGGACAATGCTAAGCTTGTGTCGCTTATTTCTGATTATCAAAAACGTCTTTCGCACTACATTAAATTTAATATTGAAGAAATTCCTGATATCAAAAATTCCAAAACTCTTTCTGAAGAACAGCAGAAGAAAATTGAAGGTGAAAAAATTTTGAATCAGTTAAAACCAACTGATAGAGTCGTTTTATTAGATGAAAAAGGCAAGCATTTTAAATCGAAAACCTTTGCGCAGTATCTCCAAAAACAATTGAATTCTGGAGTTAAGAGATTGGTCTTTATCGTCGGTGGACCTTATGGATTTTCAGATGAGATTTATGCTAAAGCGGAAGCTAAAATAGCCCTCTCTTCTATGACATTTTCCCACCAAATGGTGCGATTATTTTTTGTAGAACAACTTTATCGGGGATTTACGATTTTAAAAAACGAACCATATCACCATGAGTAATTAGCTGTTGGTTGTTAGTTGTTGGTTCCTGCCTTCGGCAGGCAGGTTTGGTTTTTGGATGAAAATAATTATATTAAAAAAGACTGCCCGGATTATTGTCAATATTGTTGATTAGGCACAATCGAGTTTATAAGACTCCGTAGGTTAAGATTCATGTAAATTTGGAATCCTACAACAAACAACACTGACATCCGAGCAGCCTCAGCCTAACTATCTACCTTTTTAAGGGTTATTCTGGGTTACTATATAAGATTTTGACTTCCATCGGTCAAATTTGTAGAAACAAAACGAGCTGTTCAATTCTACAGTAATCTGACAAGAAGCAATTAGATTTCAAACTTTAAAATTTTAATGTTTAACATTAAACTTTAGAAAGTGTCTAATCTCTAGTTTTTAGTAAGGGATGGATTGTTTAATAAGGGAATGGCATAAAAATAGACAATACCACAGCTTCAGAATAAAAATTAAAAGGTTTTTCGATGAACTGTTGGCAAAAAGAAAATGCCAATTCGCTAAACTTCATGGTTTCAAGATGTTTTAAATAGTCACTTACGAGGGAATTAATGGCTCTATCCATTCATAGTTTAGGTTCTAGCTATAAATTGACTATTTTTCGCATTCGATTAAAAATTAAAATGCTTAGATGAAAAAATTGGTTTTTGCGACCCATAATGATAACAAGGTTAAAGAGGTATTAAAATTTTTGCCATCAGCTTATGAAATTCTAAGTCTTCAAGATATTGATTGCTTTGAAGATATTCCTGAAACCCAATTCACCATTGAGGGCAATGCCGAGCAAAAAGCCCAATTTGTCTCTCAGAAATACAAAGTAGATTGCTTCGCGGACGACACCGGATTATTAATAAAAAGTCTAAATGGTGAACCAGGTGTTTTTTCAGCGCGCTACGCTGGAGAAGACAAAAATCCAAAAGCAAATATTGCGAAAGTTCTGAAAGAATTAGAAAATCACAAAGATCGTTCCGCGCACTTTAAAACCGTGATAGCTCTTCAAATCAATGGGGAACTTAACACGTTCACCGGAATATGTGAAGGACAAATCATAAAGGCTTTAAAAGGCGAAGATGGATTTGGTTACGACCCTATTTTTGTGCCTAATGGGTATTCTAAAACCTTTGCCGAGATGTCCTTGGAAGAGAAAAATGAAATAAGCCATCGTGGAAAAGCGATAAGAAAACTTACTGAATTCTTGAATTCAAATTAAATAAGATGAAAGAAATGATTTCAAAAAAAATACTAAAGATTGCATTACTAATTTTAATATCCACAAACTTCTTGGCAGCTCAAACAGCCAAAATTACAGCTGATAAAAATGATTCTACAAAAGTTGAAATCATCACCAATCTGGGCAAAATTGTTGTTTCTCTTTCAAATAGAACGCCATTACATCGTGACAATTTTTTGAAGTTGGTGCGAGACCATAAATATGATAGCACCTTGTTACATCGGGTAATCAAAAATTTCATGATTCAAGGTGGCGATCCAGACAGCAAAAATTCTAAAACCAATGATACCTTGGGCTCAGGAGATGTCGATTATAAAGTTCCGGCAGAGATTAATAAATCTCTTTTTCATAAGAAAGGTGCTTTAGCGGCCGCAAGAGACGGTAATGCAGAACGCGCTTCATCTGGCATGCAATTTTACATTGTACAGGGAAAGATTTTTAATGACAGCCTATTAGTTGCGGCAGAGATAAGAATCAATGGCTGGCTGGGTGAATACTATGCTACAAAGGACCCAAAAAATAAGAAATGGATAGATTCTGTGAATTCGGCATTGGATAGGGAAGATTATAAAACTTTCGAACGTTTGAGAGATACCATTACTTCTTTGGCGGAAAAGGCTCAGTTCGAAAAATATAAAATCCCTCAGCAACATAGAGAAATTTACAAAACAACTGGTGGCGCGCCTCATCTGGATCAAAACTATACCGTTTTTGGTGAAGTCATTGAGGGAATAGATGTTGTGGATGCGATTGCAGCTTCTGAAACTGGGGAATTCGACCGGCCTAAGCAAGATGTTATTATCATATCTACTCGGATTTTAGAAGATTAATTTTCACTCTCAAATGCCTATTATCCCTAAATTCTTCCCAATTACTAAAATATCTAATAATTAAGCGTACCTTTGCCGCTTCGTTTGAAAAAGCTTTTTAGCATCAGATGAAAACTCATTGATAATGAGTTACTCCTCAGGGTGAGGATGTGTTACCGGAAGATTTAGGTTAAGTATGTCGATTCGCTTCTATTGTAACACTACATAATATAATCGAATACTTACATAAAAACCGATGAACACTTTCCAAGAACTCGGCCTTAATGAAGATTTATTAAAGGCAATTACAGATTTAGGTTTTGAAACACCTAGTGATGTACAATTACAAACTATTCCAACTCTTTTAGAACGAGATACTGATCTTGTCGCCTTGGCCCAAACTGGGACAGGAAAAACTGCAGCTTTCGGGTTTCCGATGCTACAGAAAATAGATGTGAATAGCCGAACTACCCAAGGCCTTATCTTATCTCCTACTCGCGAGCTTTGTATGCAAATTGCAACAGAACTAAAGCTTTACGGTAAATACATGAAAGGATTGAATGTTACCGCTATCTATGGTGGAGCATCAATCACAGAACAAGCCAATCAGGTAAAAAGAGGCGCACAGATTATTGTCGCTACCCCAGGTAGGATGAAGGATATGATCAACAGAAGAATGGTCGACATCTCAAAAATTGAATATAGTATTCTTGATGAAGCTGATGAAATGCTTAACATGGGATTCTATGAAGATATAACAGATATCCTTTCAAATACGCCAGAAGAAAAGAATACGTGGTTATTCTCTGCGACTATGCCGAAGGAAGTTGCATCTATCGCCAAAAAATTTATGACCAATCCTGTAGAAGTTACAGTAGGGACTAAAAACGTTGGTAGTGAACAAGTTTCACATGAATATTATTTGGTAGGAGCTAGAGATAGATACGCTGCCTTAAAAAGATTGGCCGATGCGCATCCAGATATATTTTCTGTGATTTTTTGCCGAACTAAAAGAGATACCCAAAAAGTTGCCGAAAATCTTATTGAAGACGGATACAATGCGGGAGCTTTACACGGTGATTTAAGCCAGAACCAAAGAGATTTGGTAATGAAGTCATTTAGAAACAAACAGATTCAAATGCTTGTAGCAACTGATGTTGCTGCCAGAGGAATTGATGTAGACGATATAACTCACGTAATAAACTATCAACTCCCTGACGAAATCGAAACTTACACTCACCGAAGTGGTAGAACTGGTAGAGCCGGTAAGACTGGAGTTTCAATGGTTATAGTTTCAAAAAGTGAGCTAAGAAAAATCAAGAGCATCGAGAAGAAGATTCAAAAATCTTTTGAGAAAAAAGAAATTCCTGATGGAATGGAAATTTGCGAAGTTCAACTTATGTCCTTAGCTAATAAGATTCATGAAACTACTATCAATCATGAAATTGACCCGTATTTAGAAAGTATAAATAAATTATTTACAGATACTAGTAAGGACGAGCTGATCAAGAAATTCTTTTCGGTTGAGTTTACCCGATTCTTCAACTACTATAAAAAATCCCAAGATTTAAATGTTCAAGGTGATCATCATAATGCTAGGGAAGTAAAAGAAGGCGGAGATTCTACCCGATACTTTATAAATGTTGGTAAAAAAGATGGTTACGATTGGATGAGCCTTAAGGATTATCTGAAAGATATATTAGACTTTGGTCGTGATGATGTCTTTAAGGTAGACGTTAAGGATAGCTTTTCATTCTTTAATACTGAACCAGAACATTCTGAAAAAGTTCTAGCTTTCTTTACAGACTTTAAACAAGACGGACGTTTTGTAAATGTTGAAATTTCCGAAGACAAAGGTGGAGGAAGCCGCGGCGGTGGTGGCGGTGGTAAGAAAAGGAGATTCGATGGTGAAAGCCGTGGAAAATCTAGATCTGGCTCTGGCAGAGGTGACGGCGGAAGAGGCGAAGGCGGCGGAGGCAAGAGACGGAAATTTGATGGCGAAAGCCGTGGAAAATCTAGATCTGGATCCGGCAAACCAGAAAAAGGTGGCGGAAGCATTTACTCAGGTAAGAGAAGATCAAGTTCCTCATCGGACTCTAGTTCATCAGGTTCAGGATCTTCCCGTCCTAGAAAGTCTAGAAGATAATTTCTCTTGTTAATGTTAAGTCAAATATAAACTAGAAAACCTTTCTTTACGTTTACTTTAGTACATTTATGCACTGACGCAACGCTATGAAACACCTACTTACGCTAACTTTTCTTTGCTTTTTTACGATGGCCTGTTTTGGTCAAGAAGAGAGTTTTGTATCTGGTGTTGTAATCAGCGCATCTACAGATGAGAAGTTAGATCGGGTTAATATCGTAAACCTTAATAAGGTTATCGGTACCTCGACAGACGAAGAAGGCAAATTCAGAATTAAGGTTTCTGTAAATGACACTTTGCATCTTTCATATTTGGGATACAAATCCCTAAAAGTCAGAGTAACCAACGACTGGCTTAAATTTGGGCAGACCACAATCGCAATGACCGAACTGGCATTGGCATTAGAAGAAGTTGTGGTTAATCAGCTAAAATTGACCGGTTATTTGGAAGTGGACGTTAAACAGGTCCCCATAAAATCTAATTACAGATATAGTATTTCTGGATTAAAAAATAAAGGATATGAGGCAGGTGATAATTCTCCCGGAGCTGTAAGTAAAGCGCTGGGAGCAATATTTAATCCTGCCGATTTCTTACATAATCTATTTGGTAAAAAACCAAATGAGCTCCGTAAGCTTAAGCAGATGAAAAAGGATGATGAAATCCGGAATCTCTTGGCTTCACGGTTTGACAGAGAGATGTTGATGGTTTTACTCGCAGTTGACCGTTACGATTTAGATGAAATAGTTAACCAGTGTAATTATTCTTCTGACTTTATACGTACAGCTAATGATCTACAAATTCTAGATGCTATTAACGAATGTTATGAAGAATATAAAGTTCTAAACAGAAATCGGGCCGACCGCTTTTAAGCAAGAATTTTACTTCATTGAATGTAGTGCAATTCTATTTCCTTCAGTATCTATAAATACTGCCATATAGCCGTTCTCAGGCGATATTTGGGTTTTATCTTGAAGGATTTCACCAGCTGCACACTTCACCCTATCTAATTCAACTTGAAGATTTTCACAGCTAAAATAAATGAGCGTTCCCTCCTTTGAAGGTTTATAAGACTTTTCTTTTATCAAGATGCCTGTCGCTCCCCTTACTTCACCTCTATCCGGAAACCAACCCATTTGCAATCCGCCAAAATCCATCAACTTAATTTCTAAATCAAAGACGGCTTCATAAAAGTTTTTGGCTCTTTCCATGTCGTCAACAGGAATTTCGAACCAACCTACCATATTCTGTTTCATATTAATAGCATTTAGTTTTTTATAAAAATACAAGACTAATCGTTTGGCCTATAGCGACTAACGATTTGGTCATAACTTTTTAAAGTGCGTTTTATCCAACGGTTTTTTAGGATTGATTTTTCATCTTCAGAAAGAACATATTCAATTTCAGAAGATCTAAGTAAAGACATCGCTTGCTGCAGAATTATTGCGGCACTTACGGAAATATTTAAACTTTCGGTAAAGCCAAACATTGGTATCCTTAAAAAGCAATCCGCTGCTTCCTTCACCTCTTCAGAGATGCCGTCTCTCTCAGATCCAAGAAAAAAGCATGCTTTCTCATCAATTTTAAAATCATTGAGCTCAATATCGTTTGCATGTGGTGAGGTTGCCACGATTCTATAACCATTATTCTTCATGGAAGTGATACATTCCTTTGCGCTAGAAAAACGGTTGATATCCACCCATTTTTGAGCGCCCATCGCAATCTCACGGTCAATTTTCTTGGTATTTCTTTCCTCGATGATGTTGACTTCTTGAATCCCAAAAACGTCACAACTTCTAATCACCGCGCTAGTATTATGCAGTTGGTACACATCCTCTATTGCCACCGTAAAATGTCTTGTGCGTTCTTTTAAAATTCTATCAAATTTCTGATTTCTTTCTTCTGAAATAAAGTTGGAAAGGTATTCGAGTAGATTGTTATCGACCATTCAATAAAATTAGATAAATTTATGTACAGTGGAAATTAAATCGAACCAATAACACTATATAATTTGAAACATTTAGTAGTTCTAACGGGAGCAGGAATGAGTGCCGAAAGCGGATTGAAAACTTTTAGGGATGCCGACGGTTTTTGGGAAGGTCATGATGTGACCGAAGTTGCAACTCCAGAAGGTTTCGCCAGAAACCCAGAACTGGTATTAGATTTCTACAACCAACGAAGACGGCAATTGAAATCGGCCACGCCAAATGCGGCCCATATTCAACTAGCGCAGCTTGAGAAAAACTATAAAGTTGATATCATTACCCAGAATGTAGATGATTTGCACGAAAGAGCAGGTAGCACAAATGTTCTCCATTTGCACGGTGAACTATTAAAGGTAAGAAGTACTAAGTTTGAAGATGACGTGAAACATTGGGAAGAAGATATAGTGGTAGGAGATTTTTGTAAAAATGGGCATCAGTTGCGCCCACATATCGTTTGGTTTGGAGAAGCAGTGCTGATGCTCGATGCAGCAATAGAAATTTGTCAGCAGGCAGATATGTTGTTGATTATTGGCACCTCGCTACAAGTGTATCCAGCGGCAAGTTTGATGCATTATAAGCCAGAGGACGTACATACTTATTATATAGATCCACGACCAACCATAAGCAGTTCAAAAGATTTAACCGTAATTACTGCAAACGCTACCGTTGGAATGAAGGAATTCCAAAAAATCATAAATGGCAAGTAACTTCAATTTCCTAGGCTGAGTTCAAATAACTACTTGAGGTTTTTTTATGCATGAATATCTAAATTAAGTTATGCTATTTATTCTTTTCTTCAATCCACTTGCTCAAGTATTTTGTGCTCTGCAATGTGTGGTGCTGTAGCATGCTTCCGATAAAATTTTTCTTTCGATGAGTTGGTAAATTTTTCAAGAGATTCTCGATGGTTTTAGCAAAAGAATCGGAATATGCATCCTTGTTAAATTTCTCTTTTATGATTTCAAATCCGTTTGAATGCTGATTTTTCCACTTCTCAGGATTATTATATAAATCGATTGCTTCCGCGGCAAATTTCTCTGGTTCGTCCTGAATAAAACTAAACCCTTCAAAGTTTTCAAAAATTCCTTCCGCCGCAATTGTAGTCATAACACAAGGAGTTCCATTTTTAAATGAATCCATGACTTTACCTTTTAGCCCGGCACCAAACCTTACTGCAGCCAACGACAATCGTGCATCTTTCATGACCGAATCAACAGATTCAGCGAAACCTTTGATGATAAATCCCAACTTTTTATCGGTTAGACTTAAAATTGCCTTGTTGCAATATGAACCATAGATGTGTACTTCAACTTCAGGTAATTCTTTTTTAATCCGTGGCCAAATCTCTGATTTAAGATAATTAACAGCATCAAAATTTGGCAAATGCCTAAAATTACCAATTACAACAAAATCTTTTCGTGAATTAAATCCAGGCAATGTAGACCTCTCTTTTTCTGTTATTTCTTCTAATAAATATGGTAAGTAAAGCAACAATGAAGCGTCGATTTTAAAATCAACTTTAAGCAATTGCAATTCGTATTCTGAAATAATAAGGCTTAGATCGCATCTATAGATACTGGCGATTTCTCTTTTGGCAAATTCATTAGATAAGTCCACATCTTCTACATTATTTTTATGTTGAAGTTCTCTAGCTTTTCTTAAAAAATGCAAATCTTCAGTGTCTAATATCAATACTGAATTTGGACATTTTTCCTTGACCCTCCAACCGAACTGTTCTTCGGTCATAAACCTATCGAATAATACAATCTCCGGATTTAATTGAGAAATAAAATCGTCGAACTCAGCATCATTTAATTTTATGGAAACTTCACTTATACCTAAGCTTTCAAGATTTTCGCTAAGTTCTGTCTTTGATGCTGTGCTGGCAAATGTAATTTCGTAATCCCTATCAAGAAAAAAGTGGATTAACTGCATCATCCTTAATCCGGCCGCCGAACTTTTAGGTTCGGGCCAGACAAAGCCAATAAAAAGAATACTACGCAAGAAGATTTTTTAATTATTGTGGTTTGGATTCCATTTCCAATTTTAGTCTCACTTTTTCGCCCCAGTCAATTACCGATTTAATCTGCTCTTCGCTAAGATTAGCTTCAGAATGGGCCCAAGTATAAGAATCTAACGGCATCTCTTTGTCTTCCACCATTTCTATCAATTCTTCCATTTTATGGTCTTTCTGTTTTAGAGAATATTCATCCCATTTAGACATATCAAAATGTTTCTTGCCATCGTTTACATGGTTGGCCAACCAATAATTAACCGGAGTGATATTATTGTACCAAGGATATTCGGTATGAGCGCTATGGCAATCAAAACAGCTGGTTTCTAAAATTGTCATAACAACTTCCGGCGGATTTGTATAATTTAAAAATGGGTCGAGTGTTGCCATCTCCCCATCATTTTTTTCAGGTTGAAAAAATTGTGCGATGATAAAAATCACCAAAATAACCAAGAGCACTTTAGTAAACGTACGCATTTCATTAGATTTAAGAACTAAATTAGGTATTTACATTGAGTGTTAACCTTAAGAAATAAATAAATTCTCCCCTGGCAAAGCAACTTGGAAATATATAATAAATTATTGCTCCTCGATACTGGCATTTGGTTTACCAATACTCTTATTTAAAGTCATTATCTTTGGCGCTTAATTTTTATCGTTAACAAATGTCTCTAACATCACTAAATGCCATCTCTCCTGTAGACGGTCGATATCGAAATAAAGTTGAAAGTCTAGCCGCATATTTTTCGGAAGAATCGCTTATTAAATATCGCGTACGTGTAGAAATTGAATATTTTATCGCTCTTTGCGAACTTCCTCTTCCGCAACTTTCAGATTTTGCTAAGAGTAATTTTGAAGATTTAAGAAAGATATACAACGATTTCACTTCTGAAGATGCCCAAGAAATAAAGGATATAGAGAAAATTACGAATCATGATGTAAAGGCGGTCGAATATTTTATCAAAAAGAAATTCGATGATTTAAATCTGGGTGGTTCAAAAGAATTTATCCATTTTGGACTTACTTCTCAAGACATTAATAATACCGCCATTCCTCTGAGCATTAAGGAAGCGGTAAACGATGTTTACGTTCCTGAGTTAAATAAAGTTATTGATAGATTAAAAGAACTTTCTCATGATTGGGCAGAGATAGGAATGCTGGCAAGAACACACGGACAGCCTGCCTCTCCTACCCGATTAGGAAAAGAGATTGAAGTTTTTGTGGTAAGACTGCAAGAGCAATTCAACTTAATGAACGACATCCCTAGCGCAGCTAAATTTGGCGGTGCGACCGGAAATTTTAATGCCCATAAAGTGGCATACTCCTCAATAGATTGGCGAGAATTTGGACGTTCTTTTGTGAAAGACAAATTGGGCCTTCAACAATCTTTTCCGACCACCCAAATAGAACATTACGACCATATGGCCGCATTGTTCGATGGTCTAAAGCGAATCAATACTATTTTAATTGATTTAGATAGGGATATGTGGACCTATATTTCTATGGATTATTTTAAACAGAAAATCAAGGAGGGAGAAGTTGGAAGTTCAGCGATGCCGCACAAGGTTAATCCTATTGATTTTGAAAATAGTGAAGGAAATCTTGGTCTGGCAAATGCCATCTTCGAGCATCTATCCGCAAAACTCCCAATCTCCAGATTACAAAGAGATTTAACGGACAGCACAGTTCTCAGGAACGTTGGTGTTCCATTTTCACATACGCTCATCGCATTTAAGTCAACTTTAAAGGGACTTAATAAGTTGTTGTTAAATGAACATAAAATAAAGGCTGATCTAGAAAACAATTGGGCGGTGGTTGCAGAGGCAATACAAACCATTTTAAGACGAGAAGGGTATCCAAATCCTTATGAAACCTTAAAAAATCTTACGAGAAAGAATGAGAAAATTACCAGTCATTCAATCGTTGCATTTATTGATACTCTAGATGTATCTGATAAAATAAAAACTGAATTAAAAAACATCACTCCATTCAACTATACCGGCATTTAAATGGCTAACAAATATGCAAGAATTCTAACCATAGCGATTGCATCGTGTTTTTTTGCTGCAGGCTTGTTTGGTATTCTTCATTACTTTATTGTAAAAGCGCTCTTGATTCTTTCAATTTTAGCCTTAGTCGGAATTTTAGTTTACTCTTTAGCGAAAAAATAAAATTGCCCCTGCATTACTGCAAGGGCAATTTCCATTAACATTTAAAAAAGTACCAGTTATTGAAAAATATCGGTAATCTTACTGAATTGAGAACTACTAAAATCTGTGCTTTTTAAGGTAGAAGAAAGAGTCATCAATTTGTTTGCGCTCATGTCGTCCCCTAGAATCCTTACGATTGCAAATCCTTTATCGGTGGCACTTCCAAATAAAATCAACTCATCTACATTATCTTCCTCACCTATAAATTTTACAATGAACTTACCCGTATCAGGACTTCCGCCTCTCATGAGTTCTTCATATTTTGGATCATTTAGGATTTCAGAAACTTTATCAAGTTCAGCTTCATACTGATCTTTGTTTTCTTCATTGATTACAAAACCGAGCATATTTAATTTATCTACGGACTCATAAGCTTCTTTCTGTTCTTCGTTCAAGGTCGTTTCGTCAATGTTGAGCAAACTGGTCGGGATATCTATTGAAGTAAATCCAGGTTTAAGTTCGTGATCAACATAATAGGTTTGCAAAGATGGGCCTTGGTCGCAACTTATAAAAGTTGCAACCAAAACCATCAAAGCGATTACTTTATTGATTGATGATGTCATTTTATTTATTGTTTTTATCGCCTACTTTTTTCAACTTATCACCACCTGGAACATCCATTTTATTGGTGATTTTTGAAATCTGTCTAAGATCTATATCTCCCGTTAAGGAAAGAAGTACTGTTTCAAACTCTCTTTTCTTTCCGTTAATTTCGATACTTTTTTCTTTGGTCAATTCTTTAAGACCGGTTACGAACATTAACAATTCTTTTACATGGTCGTCGTCGCTTCCTTCTTTCACATAAAATTGAACAGTTTGATCACCATCTTTGATTCTCATTAGTTCAGAAAGATTAGAAGTCTTTAGATACTGGTTCATGGTCGTTTTCATATCGGCTGAAACTTGCTCGTCGCCAGTGGTAAATACTTTAAGACCAGTAATCTTTTTGACCATGCTAAGATATTCTTCTGCTTCTGGGTCATCTAAATCGATATCGATTTTGGCCAGCATGCTGAACATCTTTTGGTTTACGATAACGGATGCTACATCCTTATTATCTTCAAACTTATCGAAAATGCTCTGTGCGAACGTTACGACCGGAGTCATGATAAGTACTACTATTACGATTAACTTTTTCATTTTAATTTAAATTTAATTGTTGCTTGGGTTATAAACTAAGTTTGTTGTTTCGGAAAATTCTTTGATTAAATTGGCTTTGTGCATCCCTTCATTAAGATTAGTGTTTAGGATGTTGAGCGGACTTAATACTTCTTTCCCTTCATTTAATTGATTTGAAACCAAGCTAAGCGCTTGCATTGTTTCATTATAAGCCATTAAGGCTTGTTGTTGTTCTTGTTCTGTAGGTCCCTGGGGATAAAACACAACACTGAACATGATTATAACAGCTGCGGCCACAGCCATTAACTTGTAATATTTTTCATTGCTTTTCTTAAATGGCAACTCGTTGGTGTATTTCTCAGCCTTTGTTTTAGCAAAATAATTAAACATTGGTGTATATACTTCTAAATGCGGCGCCACGTCATCTTTGGCAAAATACCCCATTAATAGTTGCTCTTCTTGTAATGAGGTCTCACCATTTTCGTACTTCTCGATGAGAGACTCTATTTTATTTAATCCCATATCTATGAGTATTAGTTAATTTTTCTCTTATTGTTTTTCTAGCTCTAGACAACGAAACCCTTATTGCGGTTTCATTCATATCCAGCACTTTTGCAATTTCTTCGTACTCGTACTGTTCTATATCCCTTAATTGTAAAATCACTTTTTGCTGTTCTGGCAGTTTTTCAATTATTTTGGAGACCCAGTCCAAACTATCTTTGGTTTCTACCTGTTTTTGTAAAGAGGTATTACCATCTTGATAATTATTGTGGACTATTTTCAAATTCTGTGCCTGTTTCGATTTTAAGCGATCATAACAAAAATTCTTTGTCATGGTCATAGAAAAGGCCTCTACATTATTATAATCCTTAATCTTTTTTTTGTTCTTCCACAATTTCAACAAAATCTCTTGAGTGGCATCCTCTGCTTCCTCACGCGACACCAACAATCTTTTTGCTAAGCGATAGACCTTATCCTTAAAGGGCATTACCTTATTTACAAATTCAGTTTGTGTCATTGTTTGGTGGTTAGTTGAAACAGTTTCTAGGCCGTTTATATCATTACGACGAAGGACAACAATATTTGTTACAGAGGAATTTAAAAATTTACAATAATGTAAGTAATTTTGAAGTTAATAGACTCAGGAATTGCTATTTCCTACAAAGAGAAAAAAATACAACAATGCTCATGAAATATTTTACGCCACGTTTTTACAGGTTATTCGCTGCCTTCATTTTAATTATTGGTCTTGCAACAAGTTGTTTTGATGATCGAGACGATAATTTGGTACCAGGTTCTACCTCGGTAACCTTAGAAATAAAGGATTTTGTTTGGAAGGCGATGAATGCGGTCTACTTATATAAAAATGAAATATCTGATTTGGCAGACGACCGTTTTTCTACGGATGAAGAATATAATGCCTATCTAAATTCTTTTGATACTCCAGAAGAATTGTTTGAAAGTCTTATTTACCAGAGAGAAACTGTAGATAGGTTTAGCCTGATTGTAGATGATTACGTGGCTTTAGAACAACAATTAAGTGGTGTTTACAAAACCAATGGTTTAGAGTATTTTTTATATCTAGAACCTGGTAGCAATGATAATGTTTTTGTAATTGTTAGGTTAGTACTTCATGACAGCCCAGCTGAAGAAGCAGGAATAGAAAGAGGCGATATTATCACCGGTATCAATGGGATAGAACTAAATCGCGATAACTATATTGACTTATTGTTTGGATCGGATAGCTTCACCTTAAATTTTGGAAATTATGATGATAATGGTACTGATATTCTAGAAGACGATACCGTGACTTCTAATTCTGAAAGTATCACTTTAGCTGCAAGAACCTTAAATGAAAATCCGGTTTACCAAACAAATATTTTTGAGGTCGACGGAAAAAAAGTAGGCTATTTGGTTTATAACGGTTTCACCAATGAATATGACAATCAGTTAAATGATGCTTTTGGCTTTTTTAAATCGAATAATGTTGAAGAATTAATCTTAGACATTCGATATAACGGTGGTGGCTCTGTCCAGTCCGCTAGCTATTTAGGAAGTATGATTACCGGACAATTTAACGGTGATGTCTTTTCGAAATTAGTATATAATGACAACCTTCAAAGTTTAAACAGCGAATATAAATTTTCGAGCTCTTTTGGCGGCAACAGTATTAATAGTTTAGGCTTGGATAGAGTTTATGTTATAGCCACCGGCAATTCTGCTTCTGCAAGCGAGCTATTAATTAATAGTTTAGGCGCTTATATTAATGTTATACATGTCGGTAGCAATACAGTTGGTAAAACTCAGGCATCAATAACTGTATACGATTCTCCGGACCTTGGGCGTCAGGGTGCAAATCCGGCCCACACTTATGCCTTACAACCCTTAGTTGCAACGTCAGTAAACCTAAACAATCAACCCGTCCCAGGCACAGGATTAACTCCAGATATTTTAGTAAATGAAACACCACGTGATTTTGATTTACTAGGTGATCCTGAAGAAAGATTGCTTGCTGCAGCACTTGCAGATATAGCCGGCAACGGTAGATTTGGATTAAGAGTTGGTGATGATTTTATACAGTTGGAATCAGGTAAGAAAGAATTTCCAAATACTGGACTTATTATAGATAATCCAGGTAATCTCAAAAAATCCGAGAGATTCAAAATTTCTCAATAATAGGATTGGACACAATATAAAGCCGCTTTAGAGCGGCTTTATTTTATAGGGTGATATTAATCCCAAAATTAAAATTTCTTCCTTTGGTTGAATATCCGAAAAGCTCACTATAGTCTTCGTTAAAAATGTTGTAAACATTTGCAAAGACGTTCATTCTGTTTTTAATTATCATTTTATTGACATAAAAATTAAAAAGACTGTAGGAAGCAAGCATTTGCGACATAGCTTCGAAGGTATCTGGATTAAAATATAGATCTTCACGCTTGTCATTGTACTGATAATCCAATCGGAAAGTGGTAGAATTTAAATTATAGGTGAGGGCCGAATTCACTTTTATTTTAGGAATTCTAAGGTTCAGATCTTCTCCAACTTTGGTATAGGTAAAATTCGCATCGAAGTTTAAATTTTCTAAAATCCGACTGTTCAATGAAACTTCAACTCCGGAAGCAGCGAAATCATTTTCCACATTTTTATATTGGTAAACAAATTCACCCAAATCGATAAAGTCGATGAAGTTTGTTTCCTTCCTATTAAAAAATACAGCGTTAAACCTAAAATTTGAATTTAGAGTTAATTCACTTCCAAACTCGATCGTTCTGTTTTCTTCTGGTTCTAGTTCCTGGTTGCCGTAGGTTGGTTCATATAATTGGTATAAAGAAGGTGTTATGAAAGCCGTACTATACGAGGCTAAAAATTTTAAGGATGTTTTATTGAAAGTAATGTTGTATGAAGGATTTACATTATAAACAAAATGCGATTCATATTCTGAATGGTTATTAAGCCTTAGGCCTGTATTGAGATTAAAACCAAAATCCGTTTTATAATATAAATTGGCATAAGGATCAACGATCGTTGTTTTAGCTAATTCAGGATCTATACTTTCTACAAAATTATTTTGGTCAAAAGGAATTGAATAGCTCTGCATACCGTTTTTAATGAAATTTAAGCCAAGCACCGTATAAAAGGTTTTATCGAAAACATAACGATTAAATGCATCCACCACGAAACTTTTGCCATCGAACTTCGCAGAATTTGCCGAACTGATCTCTCTGTTGTTTTCATTGATTGCCGAATTGATGGTAATCGAGCCGTCCTTATAAGACAGATTATAATTAAGACCAAACCTGTTTTGTCTTGATCTTGATATATAATCGGCATCGAGGTAATTGAAAGCATCATCGAATCCTGATTTAAAGCGGTCGTTTATAAAATATGCCGAAAATTTAGAATTAGGATTAAATGTATATCCAAGCCTGAAATTTACGCTGACATAATCGAATGCATCGTCTTCAACTCCATTTTTGATAGCTGAGATTCCATCCGAATAGCGATTTGATATTCCTAACTTGTAATCTAACTTGGGAAGATTTCCTGAAAGTAATAAAGAATTCTGAAAATAATTGAGGTCGAAATCATTATCCTCCTGAGTATTATTGGTCCCTATAATGCTACTATAATCTAAATTGAAAGGTGTGGATTCTGGTTTTTTCAGGATTATATTGATGACCGCGGTTGCCGCTCCACTTCCATATAAGCTGCTCGAAGCGCCTTTCAATATTTCAATCTTTTCGATTTGTTCCGTTTGGATCAATCTTAGATCAAAATCATTTGCTATTTGAGATGGATCGGTAAGCTGCACTCCATCGATCATCACCAAGACCTGACGATTTCTTCCTCCTCTTACAAAATAGCTGAGGTTTTGACCATCGGTTCCTTTGCTTCCATTAATTTCGATTCCCGCAACGGAATTTAAAATATTGGGTAGTGAATTCCCTTGGTACGCTTGTAGTTTTTCGCTGGAAATCACTGCAATGACCTTGCCCGAGTTTTCGCGTTTTATAACGAATTTGGTATCGGAAATTACAACTTCGTCTAATTTGTTAATCTGGGTAGTATCCATCGATACTTGACCATAGGATGCAATACTGAATAGGCTAAGAATGCCCAATCCTAAATAAAATTTAGTCACAATAAAAAATTATGTCGAGAGTGGTATGAATGTCATACGCAAAACTTCTATCCCGAAAGTTTAACTTAGTGTTTTGAATCTGGCAGGTCTCCTGACTTACGTCTTAAGGTCGGTCTTCCCATTTGATAAATTTAATTTGATCAAACAGTGACATTGAAGGTGACTTTAAGCATTCGCCATAGGCGAACTGAGCTTACAGTTGCGGGAACAGTTCTGGTTTTTCACCAGATTCCCTTTTAATCAGCAAACATTAATTAAATGTTCGATGAACCAATTTTCGTGGCGAAATTAAACATTTTGTTTAATGAAAGTTGAAAAAGGTTAAATAATATTACTTTTGATCCAAACTTTTTAGATTGAAAATTCTATCCTTTTTTGTGCTTTTCTTAGTGATTTCTTGCAAAAGTGATGCTAAGAAAATCGAAGAAATTCCGACAACCGTTTCTGTTGAAAACAAACTCGACTACGCAAGTGGCTTCACCTTTATAGATAACGGCGACATTAAGATTCTTGAAATAAAAAATCCTTGGCCAAAAGCTGATAAAGTGTTTAAATATGCTCTAATAAATAGAGAAAAAGCCGCAGCCATCACCTTAGACCGAGGTGCCTACGACGGTATAATCCTAACTCCGGTAAAATCAATTGTAGTTACTTCTACTACCCATTTGCCAGCAATAGAACTTCTTGGAGTTGGCAATTCATTAGTTGGCTTTCCTGGTACTGATTATATATCATCCAAGTATTTTAGAAATAGAATTGAGAATAATGAGTTAAGGGAACTTGGGAAAAACGAAGATATTAATACTGAAGTTTTACTTGATTTAAATCCGGAGCTTGTGGTTGCATTTGGAGTTGATGGAACATCTAAAACTTTCGACCTAATTAAAACTGCCAACATCCCAGTGATTTATAACGGTGATTGGGTTGAATCGTCGCCTCTGGCGAAAGCTGAATGGATCAAGTTTTTTGGCATTTTATTCGAAAAGGAAGCACAGGCAGATTCAATCTTTAAGAATATTGAAGCCGAATATCTAAAAGCGAAAAAAATCGCTGCTAATTCTGGAAATTCGCCATCTGCCCTTAGCGGCGCTTTGCATCAAGACGTCTGGTATTTGCCGAGTGGCGACAGCCCAGAAGCTCAGTTTTTTAAAGATGCCAATATCGATTATCTATGGAAAGATACAAGCGCCAAAGGCAGTTTAGGCCTCAGTTTTGAAGCCGTTTTAGAAAAAGCCAAATCAGCGCAACTCTGGTTCAATCCTTCATATTACAGTTCTTTAGAACAATTGGAAAAATCTAATCCCCATTACAAGGAATTTGATGCTTTTCAAAATAAACAAGTCTACTCTTTTGTAAATAAAAAAGGAGCTACCGGTGGTGTACTATATTATGAAGAAGCATTTGCGAGACCAGATTTAGTGCTTAAGGATATAGTAAAAATTGCGCATCCTAATCTACTTCCAAATTACACTCCTTATTTCTTCCAGGCACTTGACTGATTATGATGGAAGCCAAAACCCTAAAAACATATTTCTTTATTTTAGGAATTCTTCTAATTACCTTTTTTATAATTAACCTTTGTTTAGGCTCTATCGCTATATCCGTAACGGATATAATTAAGATCTTATTAGGAAGGTTTGAAGATGGAAGCTACAATTACATCGTATTAGATTATCGGCTTCCTAAAGCATTAACCGCGGTTATCGTCGGTTCTGGTTTAGGGATTTCTGGACTGCTTATGCAAACATTATTTAGAAATCCATTAGCCGGCCCGTTTGTCCTCGGTATCAGTTCTGGCGCTAGCTTGGGCGTGGCTTTATTGATTATGGGAGGAGGTTTGTTAGGTGGTTTTATGGCGAGTTTACTAAGCACAAATATAGCAATAGTTATCGCGGCGAGTCTCGGCAGTTTTTTAGTTTTGGTTGCAGTTTTAATAGTTTCAGCGAAAATTCAAGATACGATGGCAATCCTTATTATCGGTCTAATGTTCGGAAGTATTACCGCCGCAGTAGTTGGAGTTCTTGCCTATTTTAGTAGCGCCGAAAATCTTCAACGTTATATTTTTTGGGGATTTGGAAGTCTTGGGAATCTTAGTTGGTCATCACTAGGAATACTTTTGATATGTTATTTAATCGGCCTCATAATTTGTATCTTTTCATTAAAATCATTGAACTCTTTTCTATTAGGAGAAAGCTATGCCAAGAGTCTTGGGACTGATATTAAGCGAAGCCGATATTTAATAATCATAAGTACGAGTTTGTTAGCGGGTACAATTACTGCCTTTGCCGGACCAATTGCTTTTATTGGTTTAGCAATTCCGCATTTGACAAGGCAAGTTTTTAGAACCTCAAACCACATTATATTGTTGCCAGCGGTTTTCTTGTTTGGTGCGATAATCATGTTAATCTGCGACTCTATAGCGCAGTTGCCATTTTCGGACTATACGCTTCCTATTAACGCAGTAACCTCTATAGTTGGTGCGCCGGTAGTGATTTGGTTGCTTGTTAGAAAACGTAAAATGATATTTTAAGCTATGTCAAAAATCGATTCAAAACCTATTGAAAATAGCATTTTAAAAGTCGAAAATCTTTGGATTGGGTATGAAAGTTCTTCTACTTCCATTCAAACCATTGCCAAGGACATAAATTTTGAAATCAAAACACCCCAATTAGTTGGGATTGTTGGTGCCAATGGCATCGGAAAATCCACCTTATTACGTTCGCTTTCTGGGATGCAGCCAAAAATTGAAGGCGAAATTTATTTGCAAGGAAACAAGCTTCAATCTTTAGACTATCTTGAAAGGTCCAAGTTGATGAGTTTAGTACTTACCGAACAAACGATTTCCAAAAATCTTTCCGTGGTAGAACTTATTTCGCTTGGTCGGCAGCCTTACACTAATTGGTACGGCAAACTCGAACCAAAGGATATCGAAGTTATTAATACGGCAATCTCACTGACCGGCCTTGAAAAAATCAGGACTAAAAAATGTGCAGAGCTGAGCGATGGGCAGCTGCAAAAAGTGATGATTGCGAGAGCTTTTGCACAAGAAACGGATTTGATATTAATGGATGAACCAACTACCCATTTAGATCTTTACCACAAAGCTTATATCATGAAAATGATGAAAGAGATGGTGAAAAATTCAAATAAAACGATTCTATTTTCTTCGCACGAAATAGACTTAGCAATTCAGCTTTGTGACCATATGATTGTTATGACCGACAATCAAGTTTATTTTGATGAGCCTTGCAAACTCATTGAAGCCGGAGTTTTTGAAGGTCTTTTTCCTAAAGATCTTATTTCATTCGATTCTAACAGCGGCACCTTCAAATTATATCAGAAAAATTAAAATTTCCTTCTGAATCGAATCTGCTTCCAATTAAATCTTCCGCCTAAAAAATTTATCTTTGAAAAAACACTGATTTTTAATGAGCGACACCCTTATTCTTTTATTAGCGATATTGATTTCCGCTGCAATTGGCGCATACATAGCGATGACTATTAGCAAACTTAAAAATAAGTCGGAATCTAGTATTCACTCAGAACGCCAAGACCAATTAGAGCGAACGATAGAAGATTTAAAGGAAAATGTTGGTAAAGTTGAATCCGACCGTGAAGTTATTCGACGAGAAAAGGAAAGCTTAAATTCCCAGTTGGTAAGATCTAAGGCTGATTTCGAAAATCTCTATCAAAAAAATGAAGAGCAAAGGGCAGAAGTAGAAAAACTTCAGGAAAAGTTCAGCAAAGAATTTGAGAATCTAGCAAATAGGATTTTAGATGAAAAGTCCAGCAAATTCACCCTTAAGAACAAAGAAAATATCGATGCCATTCTTAAGCCACTTCAAGAAAGAATACAACATTTTGAAAAGCGTGTAGAGGAAACAAACAAAGAAGATATCAGCAGAAGCGCAGATTTAAGAAGGCAGATTCTAGGTCTTAAAGAGTTGAATGAGCAGATGAGCAAGGAAACCACTAACCTCACCAAAGCACTTAAGGGAGACACTAAAATGCAAGGTAATTGGGGAGAATTGGTCTTAGAACGAGTTTTGGAAAGAAGTGGTCTCACTAAGGATAACGAATATTTTGTACAGCAAAGTTTTACTACGGATCACGGCAGACGGGTTATGCCCGATGTTATCATTCATCTTCCTGGCAATAAAAAGCTCATCGTAGATTCTAAGGTTTCTTTGGTCGCCTATGAGCGATATATCAATGAAATTGATGAATCCGATAAATCTTCCCATCTCAAGAACCATTTGATTTCTATTAGAAAACGTGTCAGCGAACTTGGAGATAAAAACTATCATGAGTTATATGAAATGGATAGTCCAGATTTTGTGCTTCTCTTTATCCCTATAGAATCTGCCTTTGCAATTGCTTCTATGGAATATCCTGCGTTGTATTCTGATGCTTTTGAAAGGAACATTATTATTGTTACTCCTACTACTCTTCTTGCAGTGCTAAAAACAATCGATAGCATGTGGCAAAATGAAAAACAAAAAGCCAATGCTATTGAAATTGCCACTCATGCCGGTCGCTTATATGATTCTTTTGTTAATCTTACTGATGAATTGATTAAGGTCGGAAACCAAATCGGTACCGTGCAAAAATCTTATGAAAGTGCCATGGTTAAACTTACCGGAAAAGGTAATTTGATTAAGCGGGTAGAAAAACTTAAGACTTTAGGCGCCAAAGCAAGTAAACAACAGAATGAAAAGTTGTTGCTACGGGCAAGTGATGAAGACGATTTGATTGATTAGACATAAGAAATTCGAAAGTTCATAAAATTACCGATGGCATCAACATTCCTTTAAAACAGAATATATTTGTTTATTCCCTAAATATGGAATATATTTGTTTATTCCTTTAAAATGGAATATTAGTTATGATAAGCGTAATAACAGGAGACATTATTCATTCTCAAAGATTTTTAGAATCCAATATTTGGATAGATATACTAAAAAAATCCTTTTCGAAATTAGAAATATCGGAAGGAAACTGGAATATCTATAGAGGCGATAGCTTTCAAATTGAAATTGAGGATGTTTCGAAGGCGTTAGAAGCCTCTGTCTATATAAAGGCCTGCGTCATGACAGTTAAAGATTTAAATGTCCGTATGGCCATCGGGATTGGAGAAAAAACATTCGACGGTGAGAATGTTACAGAATCTAACGGGACGGCCTTTGTGTTTTCTGGGGAAACCTTAGAAAATCTTAAAGCTGAAAAATTCAACCTAAAAATAAAATCAAGAAATAAAGAATTTGACGAGGAATTAAATCTATATTTTAGACTGTCTTTAATCGCGATGGATAACTGGACCACCAATTCGGCAGAAATTGTAAAACTGTATTTTGAGCATCCGGAAAAGCTTCAAAAGGAAGTGGCAGCAAAGCTCGGAATATCCCAAAACGCAGTGAGCAAAAGACAAACACGGGCGTATCTAGATGAGATACTTCAACTTAATGAAATGTATAAGAAAAAAGTAAAAGCAGTCTAATATGTTATTGATAAAGCTATTATTTGCCCATCTCCTGGGAGACTTTTTTCTACAGAAAAGTTCTTGGGTAGCGCATAAAAAGAAGTATAAATTAAAGTCTTCTAGACTATATCTGCATGTATTGATACATGTAGTATTGATGTTTCTATTCTTCTGGGACTTTTCACTCTGGCCAATTGTTCTAATCGTTGGAGTATCCCATCTTATGATTGATGCTTTAAAAATAATTTTACAAAATGAAAAAAATAAAAGGTGGCTATTTATAACTGACCAAATTTTGCATTTTGCAGTTATTATTGGGGTCTACTTCATCTTCACGGATACCGATTTTAGAATTGACCAAGTCTTATCACAAAAGCATTTAATCTATATTCTTGGCTTGCTATTTCTTACCAGGCCAACCTCCTTTATCATGCAGAACATATTTACAAAATGGGATATCACTGCACTTACTGAAAACAATGAATCACTAGAGGATGCTGGAAAATACATTGGTATATTAGAAAGAATCCTGGTCTTTATCTTTATAATGTCCGGTCATTGGGAAGCGGTCGGTTTTTTAATTACTGCAAAATCGGTTTTCCGATTTGGTGACCTAAAGGAATCCAAGCACAGAAAACTCACCGAATATATTCTTATCGGGACCCTTATGAGCTTTGGTATAGCTATCGGCACGGCATTAATTGCAGGCTATTTTATATAAAAAAAGCCAACTTAATGAAGTTGGCCTTAGTATATTTTTTAGTTAGAAATATCTATTGTTTCACAAAACGCTTGGTCTGTGTTGTTTTCTCGGTAGTAATTCTTACTAGATAAACCCCATTATTCCAACGGGAAACGTCTACGTTAGTAATCAACTGATCCAATTCCTTAGAATAGATCTTTTTACCTAATACGTCCAAAACCGTTAAGGTAGTTTTCTCGTCGATTGAAGGTAATCTAAGATTCAACTTAGAACTAGATGGATTTGGAGAAATAGTAAAATCCTTTGCAGGCGCATCTTGCTCAGCAGTCACTGTCTGAACTTCCAGAAAATGGAAATTCTTAGCGACGCTGGCAGAAGTGCCAACTGATAAAAAGATTGATAATGTAATTATAAGTAGTTTTGTTTTCATCTGATAATATTTGTTTGAACGTCAGATGGAATATGCCTTAAATACCTTCGTCAGGGGAAAAGATAAATTTGGCGCTTCACACGTTAAGTTAAATTCGTAGCTAAAGTAATAATTTTAAGTTGATTAAAAATAACCATTCGTCGAAATGCATAAATTATTTACTTAAATACATCTTTCTTCTCGAGTAAAGATTATAAAACTCATCATCCTTAAGATTTTCTATAAATAGAATACTTTCACCCGTACTCTTCATCTCTGGTCCTAACTTTTTGTTAACATTCGGAAACTTATTAAAAGAAAATACAGGCTGCTTAATCGCAAAACCTTCAAGTTTAGGATTAAAGGTAAAATCTTTTACCTTCTTCTCACCCAACATAACTTTGGTGGCATAATTAACGTAAGGTTCACCATAAGCTTTCGCAATAAACGGAACGGTTCTCGAAGCCCTTGGATTTGCCTCGATGATATAAACCATATCATCCTTTATCGCAAACTGAATGTTTATCAATCCAACCGTATTAAGCGCTTTAGCTATTTTTACAGTGTGGTCTTTAATCTGTTGTAAAACAAATTCGCCTAAGTTAAATGGTGGTAAAGTGGCGTTACTGTCTCCAGAATGAATCCCGCATGGTTCAATATGCTCCATGATTCCGATAATATAAACATCTTCGCCGTCACAGATGGCATCTGCCTCTGCTTCTATCGCACCATCTAGGTAGTGATCTAACAACAATTTGTTATTTGGAATTTTCCTAAGAAGATCAACGACGTGTTCCTCTAATTCCTTCTTATTGATTACGATTTTCATCCCTTGTCCACCAAGAACGTAGGAAGGTCTAATCAAAAGTGGAAAGTCAAGTTTATCTGCTACTGCCAAGGCTTCTTCGGCTGTTTCGGCAGTATCGAATTCTGGGTAAGGAATGTTGTTCTCTTGCAATAGTCTAGAGAAACTCCCTCTATCTTCAGCTAAATCTAGTGATTCGTAGCTTGTTCCCATAATTCTCACTCCATAACGAGATAGCTTTTCTGCTAGTTTCAAAGCCGTTTGTCCACCAAGTTGAACGATGACACCAACTGGCTTTTCATGACGAATGATGTCGTAGATATGCTCCCAAAAAACTGGTTCAAAATAAAGTTTATCGGCAATATCAAAATCCGTAGAAACTGTTTCTGGATTACAGTTTATCATTATAGTTTCATAACCGCACTCAGATGCTGCTAGAACACCATGCACACAACAATAATCGAACTCTATTCCCTGCCCGATTCTATTTGGACCAGAACCTAAAACAACAATTTTCTTTTTATCACTAACCACACTTTCATTGGCAGATAATACGGTCCCATCTTTTAGAACCATTTCATTTTCGAAAGTCGAATAATAATATGGAGTCTGCGCCTTAAATTCAGCCGCACAGGTATCTACTAATTTATAAACGCGGTGAATATTTAATTCATCCCGTTTCTTGTAAACTTCGCTTTCTAAACATCCTAACATATGGGCAATCTGTCTATCGCCATAACCTTTTTGCTTTGCCTCTAGCAACAAATCCCTTTCGATGTTATTGATATTATATTTAGAAATTTCTTTTTGAAGTTGATGAAGTTCTTCATACTGTTCCAAAAACCACATATCGATTTTAGTGATTTCGTGAATACGACTAAGAGGAATACCCATCTGAATCGCATCATAGATCACAAAAACCCTGTCCCAACTTGCGTGGGTAAGTTTGTCAATTATTTGGTCGTAATCTTTATATCCTTTTCCGTCTGCACCTAAACCATTGCGTTTTATTTCCAAAGATTGAGTGGCTTTGTGCAATGCCTCTTGAAATGACCTTCCAATAGCCATAACCTCCCCAACCGACTTCATTTGAAGTCCCAAGGTACGGTCGGCACCTTCAAACTTATCGAAATTCCACCGTGGAATCTTTACTACCACATAATCTAAGGTTGGTTCAAAAAGTGCAGAAGTAGATTTGGTAATTTGATTTTGTAATTCGTCTAAGTGATACCCGATTGCTAGTTTAGCAGCAATCTTCGCAATTGGATACCCTGTAGCTTTACTTGCAAGAGCAGATGACCTTGAAACCCTGGGGTTTATTTCGATAGCGATTATGTCTTCCTTTTCATCTGGGCTAACCGCAAATTGCACGTTACAACCACCGGCAAAATCACCAATACTCCGCATCATGTGTATTGCCATGTCCCTCATACGTTGATATGTCCTATCTGATAAGGTCATGGCGGGAGCAACGGTAATCGAATCCCCCGTATGGATACCCATCGGATCCATGTTCTCAATGGTACAGATAATAACGACATTATCATTTTTGTCACGTAGAAGCTCTAGCTCGAATTCTTTCCATCCTATCAAAGCCTTATCTATCATGACTTCATGGATGGGTGATACTTCCAGACCACGTGTTAAAAGTTCATCAAAATCTTCTTCCTTATATACAATTGACGCACCGTCGCCACCCAGTGTATAGGATGCTCTAATCACTAAAGGAAAACCAAACTCTTGGGCGATTTCTTTCCCCTTCAAATAACTGTTTGCCGTTGCCTGTGGTGCCATCGGGATACCTATCTTCAACATAAGTTCCCTGAACTTTTCCCTATCCTCTGTTATATTTATTGCATCGATGTCAACTCCAATCAAAGAAACATTAAAATCCTTCCAAATTCCTTTTTCATCGGCTTCGATACAGAGGTTTAAAGCCGTCTGACCACCCATTGTCGGCAGTACCGCATCAATCTGTGGATGCTCTTTCAAGACTTTTATTATCGACTTCGTGTTTAACGGTAGTAGATAAACATGATCCGCCATGGTTGGGTCGGTCATGATCGTTGCTGGATTAGAATTTATCAAGATTGTTTCTATTCCATCTTCACGCAGAGAACGCAAGGCCTGCGTACCAGAGTAATCGAATTCGCATGCCTGGCCAATAACGATTGGTCCGGAACCTATGATCAATACAGATTTTATATTTTTATTCTTTGGCATTGTGCAATATTATATGTGGCAAAATTAGTTATCGAATGGGTACAAAAAAAGGCGTTACCGCTAAGTAACACCTTTAGATATCAACAATTGTTAATCATTATCTTTTATGTCTGATTTCTGAAGACACAGACAATCTCTTTCTTCCTTTAGCTCTTCTTCTTGCAAGAACCTTTCTTCCATTTACAGAAGCCATTCTTTCTCTAAAACCGTGTTTGTTTCTACGTTTTCTTTTGGACGGTTGATACGTTCTTTTGCTCATTGTCTTATATCTTTAAAAATGCTCGATTGTTCAATTTATATAGCTTCAGAGGCTCTCTAAAACTGCGGGCAAATATACAAAGACTTTTTACTTTATCAAAAACTAAATAAAAATAAAATCAATCTTTTTTTTGGGCGTTGCAAACCTACGATTTTCTAGTGTTTTACAACATAAGATTACTATTTCGAGCGTAGATAATCTTTAAGCTTAACCAAGATTTTCTTATCTTTGCGCTCTCAAAAAGAAGAAAAAACATGTTCAACAAGAATATTAAATTGGTCATAGGAGGACTTATCATTGCATTTGCAGTATATCAATTTATAGAAGGATTTATCGGTAATGGCATCATGCTCATATTACTTTCCTTAATATTCATCTTTCTTTACTTTAAGAACGAACTTATCCTTATTGCCTTTTTAAGACTTAGAAAGCAAGATTTTGAAGGCGCCAAAAGATGGCTCGATAAAATAAAAAATCCTTCAACCGCACTAGTCAAAAAGCAACAAGGATATTATAATTATTTAAACGGTATTATGGTCTCTCAAACCAATATGAACGAAGCCGAAAAGTATTTCAAGAAAGCCCAACAATATGGACTTTCGATGGATCACGATATGTCCATGTTAAAGTTGAATCTTGCTGGAATTGCTTTCAGTAAGCGCCGTCCACAAGAGGCAAAACGACTTCTAAAAGAAGCAGAGAAGCTAGAC